>JAUNGB010000023.1 GCA_030524715.1 Eubacteriales bacterium
GAAAGGGAAAGCCTCAGAAAAAGAACAGGAAAGCATGGAGGAAAAAGATGTCCGAGTTAAGCGAAAAAATCAGAAAAGAATTTAAAGAGAGCGATGATGTAAGGGATGCGCTGATGTCCACACCGGAGGATGTTGAGCGTTGGGATGATATTGTGTACGGCCATATTGACCGGCAGATCCAGAAGCTGGACGTTTACCGTCCCAAACAGGCGGGATCAGACGACCTGCCAGTGATCATCAGCGTTCACGGAGGAGGCTGGGTATACGGCGATAAAGAGCGTTACCAGTATTATTGTATGAGCCTTGCCCAGAGGGGCTTTGCGGTTGTGAACTTTACCTACCGTCTGGCTCCGGAGCACAAGTTTCCTGCACCGCTTGAGGATCTGAATCTGGTCTGCAAATGGGTGATGAAACGGGCGCGAAGATATCATTTTGATACAGAGCGTATCTTTGCGGTGGGGGATTCCGCCGGGGCTCATCTTCTGGGGCTTTATGCCGGTATCTGCACAAAGCCGGACTATGCGGCGGAGTTTGATTTTGTAGTACCCGAGGGCTTTGCCCTGACAGCTATCGCCCTGAACTGCGGCGTATACGCCTTGGACAGAACGGACAGCTCTCAGGAAATGTCACTGGAACTTATGAAGGATTTTCTGCCGGAACAGGGAACAGATGAGGAATTGGAAAAAATTAATGTCCTGAATCAGATCACAGATGTTTATACCCCTGTATACTGCATGACGGCAGTGAATGATTTCCAGAAATTTCAGGCTCCGGCGCTGGTAGAGAAGCTGATGGAGAATCAGGTTCCGTTTGTATATCGTGTTTTCGGGGATAAGGTGAACAGGCTGGGGCATGTGTTCCACTGCGACATCAAGACAGTGGACGCCGCCCAGTGCAATGATGCGGAATGTGATTTCTTCCGGGAGTTTTGTTTTTGAAACAGAATAAATATGTAATAACAGAAATTTTGAGGCTGCCCGGTATCTGCCGGTCAGTCCCCAGAAGTTTAGCGATAGATCAGGAGCTGTAATTTTGAAGAGTATACAGGAAGACATTAAAACAGGAAATTTTAAAACAGCGTATCTTCTTTATGGAGAGGAACCATACCTGAAACAGCAGTATAAGCATAATCTGGTCAACGCCCTGAATCCGGACGGCGATACCATGAATTTCGGCCATTACCAGGGAAAGGGCATTGATGTAAAGGCGGTGATAGATCTCTGCGAAACCATGCCGTTTTTTGCGGACTACAGGGTTCTTCTGATAGAGGATTCCGGATTTTTTAAGAATAAGTGCGACGAACTTGCCGATTATATGAAGGAGCTTCCGAACTATGTCCGCATTATTTTTGTGGAATCGGAGGTAGACAAGCGCAGTCGGATGTACAAGGCTGTAAAAGCCTGCGGCCGCGTCGTGGAATTTTCCAGACAGAACGAAAAAACGCTGATGACCTGGGCGGCAGGCATCCTTAAAAAAGAAGGGCGCAGGATCACTCAGAGAGATATGGAGCTTCTTTTGACAAAAACAGGGACGGATATGGGGAACCTCCGTATGGAACTGGAAAAGCTGATCACCTACACCATGGGGAGGGATACTGTCACAGCCCGGGATATTGAAGCCGTGTGCACAACGCAGACCCCCAACAAGATTTTTGATATGGTACGTGCAGTAACGGAAAAAAACCAGAAACGTGCCCTTGAGCTTTATTATGACCTGCTGACGCTCAAAGAGCCGCCCATGCGGATCCTGTTTCTTCTTGCCAAACAGTTCCGCCAGCTTCTCCTTACGAAAAAGCTGTCCTCTGAGGGAGCGTCTCAGTCAGAGATCGCCTCCCGGCTGGGCGTTCCCTCCTTTGTGGCACGGAACATTGCCTCCTGCGCACGTTCCTATGATACGGAGGAACTGGAACAGGCTGTGGCGGATTTTGTGGATGCTGAGGAAGCTGTTAAGACAGGACGGCTGGGGGATGTACTGAGCGTGGAGCTTTTGATCGTAAAATACAGCTCGGCGCGTGCGTGAGAGAAAATAATAATAAAAATCTTCATACAGCGGTACAACGAGTCTTGAAACAGATAAGCAATACTCATTGAAGACGGGAAATGTCTTTCTTGGGTCATTTACACGAACAAAATGCCTTAGAAAATGCAAAAATGCGGTTGACATTGGCTGATTTCCATGCTAGATTATAGGTAATGAAAAGAGTAAGAGCTTTTGCGGCGAGAGAGAGAGGAGCTACCCGTCCCGACTTTGCGGGCAATAGAAATACAAAGAAGCTCTCTGCCTATGGAGTAACATAGGACCTGCTCCCAATCTTATTTATTGAACATTAGTAGTTCAATAAGCATGAATTGCAATTCATTATAAGAAAAGTTTAGCCTGGGCTTAATTGCTCAGGCGTTTTTCTTCTATGAGGACGAATCAAGGAAGCATAAGAAACCGGAGAGGAAATGACGGATGGCAAATCAAAAATTACTGGAGGTTTTTTTAGATACGAAACGGATTTTGTGTAAGAATGATTATTATATCCATATACCGAAAAAAATTATCCATGTAACAAATACTGAAAATATGATACCTCACCTGATGGGGATGCAGTATGTTGGCAGACCTGATATGTTTACTGGAGACAGGGGAGCCTATATGATAAAAAAAGGAAGGTTAAAATATGATTCCCTTGAAAAACTGGTAAGAAAATATTATCGAGGTGAAAATAAACAGGCATCAATACTTGCGATGGTAAGTGGGAAGATTGACAATTTGCACAGAATAGAAGATATGCTGTCCACATATTCAGAATTGTATTTGTATGATGTCGCCGCAAATCCTGAACTGGAGTTAAAGACAGATTACCTGTTAGTCAATCATCTGGAAGAAATGGTTTTGCAGTTGGGCATGGTAAAAGCATACAATAAAAAAAATGCAGGAGTATCATTGTAATTCTTTTATGGTTGATTATAAGAAAAATGATGATTATGATCTGCACTACAGGAACCTGACACAACGTTATGAAATCAGTAAAATTGTTCGGAAGGATAAGATAGTGGGACGGGCAGAGGTTATTTATCAGAGCAGGGGAGCAGAAAAAAGGGAGCTTGCAGGAATTGAGAAAATGCTTGCGTCTGCTGATGTTCAGATAAGTGAGAAGTTGGTAAAGACTGTTTTTCGTCTGAATCAGAAATTTGGCGAATATCATACGCTGGATATGCTTTCGGATACAGAACAGCTTATGAAAAAATGTCGTGACAACCGGGATGAGGCTCTGGTTAAGGACTTTATCAGTAGCTCTGGTCGCCGGTAAATAGCATATCCGGCGGCGGCTGTCCGAAAATAAAAAAAGGCAGCCACTGACGGTTGTGACTGTCTTCTTTTAATCATAAGCTTATAATTAAAATACTATATATCGTTCTCTATCAGCCGATGCTGTTAACGGCTTTTGTTAAACGGGAAACTTTTCTGGCGCAGTTGTTTTTGTGATAAACGCCCTTGGAAGTAGCCTTGCTGATGGTAGAGATCGCATTTGTCAATGCAGCCTGTGCAGCTTCCTTATCATTGTTCTGTACTGCAACTTCAACCTTCTTGATGGAAGTCTTAACAGCAGAACGGATCGCTTTGTTTCTCGCAGCTTTTGTTCTGTTAACTAAAATTCTTTTTTTAGCAGATTTAATGTTAGCCAATTCGTACACCTCCAATTCCGGAATAAAGTGAAATGTATTTTCGCAGAAACAGACACGGGCGCCCCTGCGAACATGCTTTTATAGTTTAGTATAATTCCCTCTGAATGTCAATACATATTTCCTCAAAAAATGAGAAAAATAAGAGAAAATAAGAAAAAAGGTGTTGCTGTGAACGGAGTGAGCAGTAACGAAATAAGGAATCCGGAGGGTGAAAATATGTTGGGAAATTACAGAATCAGAACCGACCTGGCATTGGAGACAAAAGAGCGTTTTGCGGAGGAAAACGTAGAGGTCAGGGGAGTGGAGGTCAGTGAGGATTACAACAAGGAAAAAGATATCCGCACAACAGTTGTGAAGATCAGGACGGAGAACGGAGCAAAAACCATGGGACGCCCGCAGGGAAACTACATTACCATCGAGGCCCCAAACCTTTCTGTTCCAGATGAAGATTATCACAGAGAGGTTTCAGAAGAGATTGCCCGGCATCTGCGCCAATTGATCGATCTGAACAAAGAGCAGTCGATTCTGGTGGTCGGTCTGGGAAATCTGGGCATCACCTCAGACTCTCTTGGTCCGCATGTGGTGGAAAACCTTCATATGACCCGGCATATCATCCGGGAATACGGCCTCAATGGGATGGGACAGGAAAAGATGCACCGTACCAGCGGCATTATTCCCGGTGTTATGGCACAGACAGGAATGGAAACCTCAGAAATCGTAGAGGGGGTTGTGGCGGAGACAAAGCCGGATGTGGTGATCGCTGTGGATGCCCTGGCGGCGCGGAGCACCAGGAGACTTAACCGGACGATTCAGATCACGGATACAGGCATCCATCCGGGTTCCGGCGTGGGAAATCACAGAATCGGGCTTACAGAGGAAAATCTTCAGGTTAAAGTAATCGGAATCGGTGTTCCTACCGTTGTGGATGCGGCGACAATCGTGCATGATTCCATGGCGCATCTTCTGGATGCTCTGGATGAGGCGGAGCAGAAGGAATTTCTGGAGGAAATGATTTCTCCGCATCTGCACAGTATGTTTGTCACACCGAAGGATGTGGATGAGACAGTGAAATATTTAAGCTTTACCATTTCAGAGGGACTGAATCTTGCTTTTGCAGAAGTATAATCCTTTGCCTTTTGTCATAGGATACCTTTAAAGAGGTGATCGCGTGACGAATTTCCAGAAGGCATGTTGTGTATTGTTAAGCCTGTGTTTTTTTGCTGTCCTGGCAGTGATGCCGGGTCCCTTTTTCCTGAAAGGCAATGTGTACAGGCAGCTTCCGCTGTACTGCTTTCTGGAAGAAGAGGCCCGAAGCATTCCTCAGAGAGAAGATCCGGAAACATACGAGAAAATTATCGAGAGCAACGCGGGATATCTGAGTGAGCGGATGCAGGAGGAAAACGCGGCTGCTTCCGGGGAAGAAGAGGATACTTCTGCTGTAAAGGAGGACAACCTGACAGGGAAGGATAAGACAGAGCCGGAGGGTGAAGAAGAAAGCAAGACAGAGCCGGAAGAAACGACAGATCCGAAGGGTGAGGAAGAAACGATAGCTCCAGAGGGCAAAGAAGAAACGACGGAGCCGGAGGGCGAAGAAGAAAACAAGAAAGAGCCGGAAGAAACGACATCCCCGGAGGGTGAGGAAAAAACGACATCCCCAGAGGTTGAAGAAGAGAAAACGGAGCAGAAGGGCAAAGAAGAGAAAACAGAACCAGAAGGTGAAGAAGAGAAGACGGAGCCGGAAGAAACGACAAACCCGGAGGACGAAGAGAAGACAGAACAGGAGTCAGCTTCGGCAGCAGCACAGATTCAGCCGCAGCCGGTCATTGATCTTTCCCCGGAGGTGCTGGCGGATTACGATTATGTTATGAATCAGTTTTTTGTTCTGGATCCCAATACAGCTACAAGCGCAGAACAGATCAATGCAGCCCGGTTTCTTGGGGAAGACCTGACGATGGAAAAGGATGCTTCTGTCCCGCAGATACTCATTTACCACAGTCATTCCCAGGAGACCTTTGCGGACTCCCGAGAGGGAGAAGCGGAGGATACGGTTGTAGGAGTAGGGAATTATCTTACCAGTATTCTCACAGAAACCTATGGCTATAATGTTTTGCATGTGACCGAAACCTTTGATATTGTTGACGGAGAGCTTGACCGAAGCGCTGCCTATGATTACTCCGGAGAGTATGTGGAGCAGGTGCTGGAGGAAAATCCTTCTATAGAAGTAGTGATCGATCTTCACCGGGACGGTGTTCCGGAGGATCGTCGTCTGGTTACGCAGATCAACGGCAAGGATACCGCTCAGATCATGTTTTTTAACGGATTGAGCTACACCCAAAACAGCGGGCAGATAGATTATCTGCCTAATCCGTACATACAGGATAATCTGGCCTTTTCTTTTCAGTTGGAATATCAGGCCGCCCAATACTATCCGGATTTTTACCGGTGCATTTACCTGGCGGGGCTTCGTTATAATCTGCACCTCCGCCCAAGAGCGATTCTTCTGGAAGCAGGCGCCCAGACTAATACTGTCCAGGAGGTAAAGAATGCCATGGAACCGTTTGCGGATATTTTAGACAGAGTGCTAAGTGGAAGGGCATAATTGCCAACAAAGTTCTTGTTTTATACGGAAATTCGTTTTACAATATGGAATACAGAACACAATTTTATAATACCAGAAGGGAGTACAGAAGAATGAACGAAGTATTGAAAAGCTTAATGGAGCGTAGAAGCGTGCGCGGTTACAAAAAAGATCTGGTACCACAGGAAATTCTGGATGAGATTCTGGAAGCAGGAAAATATGCTCCCAGTGGAATGGGAATGCAGGGAACAATGATGGCAGTCACTCAAGATCCGGAGCTGGTAGCCAGACTTTCCAAAATGAATGCAGCGGTCATGGGGTCAAAGGCGGATCCATTTTACGGTGCGCCGACAGTTGTGATCGTATTTGCTGACAGCAGCCAGGGAACCTTTGTGGAAAACGGCAGTCTTGTCATGGGAAATCTGATGCTTGCAGCTCATGCGGCAGGGGTGGATTCCTGCTGGATACACCGGGCAAGAGAAGTCTTTTCCAGTGAGGAAGGCAAAAAGCTGAAAAAAGAATGGGGTATCCCCGAGAGCTATGAAGGAATCGGACACTGTATCCTTGGATATCGAAGCGGGGAATATCCCAAGGCGAAGCCAAGAAAAGACAATTTTGTAGTAAGGGTATAGCATTTTCCGAAAAGGTCAGTCTTTTCGGAGATGCCTCCAGATTATATGAAAAATGATAGTTGTCAGTGTGATACCTGCAGACATACTGGCTGCGAAAAGCAGGGCATAGGTGCTTTCTACCGTGAAGGAAGCCAGATCCTGACGCATGAGGCAATTCATGGCGCGGTAGAGTGCGGCTTCCGGGATAAGAGGGATGGCAGCAGCCACAAGAAAGACTGTAACAGGAGTTTTGTGGATGCGGGCCATCCCCTCTTTGTAAATGGTATTAAATACGGCTATCAATGAATTATTATCTATAACAAAATTAAAAGAGTTCCTTTGTTGACACCTATATAAGAATATGCTATCTTGAGTTAGTAATTGCTAACTAACGCGTATAAGAAAGGGGCTTACAGTGAAAACAAGGAGGAAGTTAGGAAAAGGTCTGTCGTTTGTAATGGCGGCAGCGGTTACATTAAATTCTGCGGCTGTAGTACCTGTAGCTGCAGCAGATGAGACACTATGGATATCTGATTCAGAAGGCCTATTCTCTGATATGGAAGGTATGCCACAGACTACGGCAGCAGGGCAAAATGCAGCAGGAGAGGATATTACTGATAATTCAGTAAATGCTTTTACTTCGGAACCAGCAGACGATGCGGCATTGGCTCAGAGTATAGCGTCAGAGGATGCAGCGGAAACGGATTTGTTCGGAACAGGTGATTTGAAACCGGCGCCAGCGGAGGTTAAAGGTGAATATCAATCTGTTTTTTTGGATCAATATCTTATCATAACAGTGGAACAAGGTAATGACTATGTGAAGGGAATTACGGAAATAAAGGTCAATGATACGAATTTGGCTTCTACAGATTACAAATCATCTTTGTTTGGCTCAGACAAGTACTATTTGGATAAAGAAAATTCTAAAATATATTTTGACGGTAGTTCCGGAGGAGGTAAATATAAATTAGAAGAGGAAGATATTGTTACTATTGAAAGTGAAGGCTATGAAACTCTCAAATTGAAAGTAACCGGCTCCGGCTCTGGTTTTGGTGTGGAAGTTGTTCAGAAAGAGCCGGAAAAGAAACCTGCTCCGGAAGTAAGCGCTGAGAAAATAAGCGAAGGATTCAACAGTTTTTTAGCTATAAATGTATCGGATGAGGAATATGTGAGCGGCGTTGAGAGTGTCAGCATCAATGGAATGGAATGGCAAGAGGTAAGTTCAGAGATAAGCTTGTTTGGCTCAGACAAATATTACCTGAAACAAGACAGCTATCAGATATATTTTGACGGCAGCGGTTCAGGTGTGCTGAAAAAAGGAGACACAATTACTATTAGTAATTCGGCTTACAATGATTTAGTATTGACGGTAACAGGCGATGGAGAAGAGTTTGCTGTTGCACCGTATGACCCAGAGGTTAAGCAAGATACCCTGCATGTTCGCCTGATCGGATCCTTTGAAAGTGCAATTACCGGACAGAAAGGATATGATGCCGTCAGCGGCGCTTCTACGTCTGTATCTACAAATAAAAACAGTAACGTATTCGTTCAGGCAGTTGTTTTACCTGATGGCCAGGAGCCGACAGAAGAGAGCTGGGCAGACCTGAATGATGTGGTTCGCGTAAATGCACAGAAGACAAAGGTAAATATAGATACAGAAAATAGCGGTATGGCAGGAGTTTATTCTACATATGACAGTTCCCTGACGCTTTCCGGTACACCGAAAGAACCCGAAGAATACTTTGTCAGCGTAACTGTTACTGATGAGAGTGGACGTACGGCAACCAGCAATAGCCTGAGCTTCAAAGTATATTCGGGAGATGAGAAACTGATCGACCAGCTTACTCTGGCAAATTCAACACAGACAGCCGATGGGAAATATATGTATGATATGGAACCATGGGCAATAAAGAATTTCGGCGGAGAAAACGAGACAGTAACTGTCCCTAAGGACATTAAAGCGTGGTATGGCTCCCATACAAGCGGTACCTACGGAGAATTGGGATACGCAGTACAAGACGCCCCGGTACAGACTTTAATAGTTCCGGCCGGATGCAGTCTGACTTTTGTAAATATGAAGATTTTAAGCAGTGTGAAGATTGTAGTGGAGAACGGCGGTAAGCTGAATCTTCGTGATTCTTCCCTGCATGGGCAGATTGAAGTAAATAATGGCGGAACCTTTTCCATGAATTATGACGATTATTCGGGAGAATTTCTAACGGGGTCTTCCATTAACGGACAGTTAATCCTCAATGACGGTGCAGTGCTGGAAAATTCCCTGATTTATTCTAATACTAATTTCCTTCCGAATGGAGACGAAGCGCGTCACAATACTGCGCCTGTTGTAGTGACAAACGGTAATGTGACAATACGGGGAGAGGTTTGCATAAGAGGCGATGAAGCGGCTACAGGTACGGACCCGAACACAGGAAAAAGTTATTCCGGACAGCCGGCATTGCAGGTGAATGGTAATTTGACAGTTGGGGATAGCTCGGTATTGGCAGTATATGGCGGTGGAAAAGATGCTACTACATCTGTTGGCGGTGATGCATTGATTCTTAATAATGGCACAATTACCGGAAGTGGGAAACTGATTGCTGTCGGCGGCAGTGGGAGCATGGATAATGGTGGAAATGCAGTGTCAGGAAATGGAGAGATTTCTGTTGCTGAAATTTATCTGGAAGGCGGAAATACTTATTTCCCTAAGTCCGGCAGTACTGCAGGAAAAGCTGTTACGGAAAATATTACGGTCTCTGACGAAACAAAAAATTACAAAAAAGATGGAAAAATCGTAAAAGATAACAGTGAAGAATACCCTCCTGAGACTTATTGGACTGATATCACAAAGAAACCGGATTTGAACTCTTACGTGATACCTGAACCGACCGTTACTCCGACCCCAACACCTGCGGCTACTCCGGTACCGACCTCTGCTCCGACTCCGCTGCCTACGACTACTCCGGTACCTACGACTACTCCGGTACCGACTGCTGCTCCGACTCCAGTACCTACAACGCCGTCAATCCCGGTTTATCCAGGTACTCCCTCACAGCCCGGCGGAAGTACGACCACACCAGACGGTATTGTGATAGGAAGTGACGGAACCATTACACTGCCGGATGGTACGCAATTGAAACCGGATGATAAAGGCAATAAACCTTCAGTTGATAAAGACGGCAATGTTACGGATGTGAACGGAACAGTTATCCGGGCGGATGGAATTATTATTCTTCCGGGCGCGGATTTAAATTCTACAGCAGATGATACCAAGGTAGAACAGGGTACAGGAATCAGCAAACCAGTATACGATCCTAAGACGGGAAGTGTTACCACAGACAATGGCAATAAGGTGACTCAGCCGGGAGGAAATATTGTAATAACATCTGCCGGAGCTGTTGTGAAGCCTGATGGAACGATCAATGAGACAGATGGGACGATCATCGCGCCGGATGGAACGGCTACAAAACCCGACGGAACTATCATTGATGCGGACGGAACCATCCATAATACGGACGGCAGCGTCCAGACTTCTGATGGGACCTACCTTATTCCCGCAACTCCATGGCTGGAAAGAGCGGAGGTTTCGGTTTTCGGCAATCAGGTAAAGGCTGTTTTAGCGGGAACTGTTAATGGAGCTCAGGGATATGATTACGTTATCAGCGAGAATATTGATTGTATCAAAGACAAAGACTATCTTGCACGGAGTAAAAATATTCTTTTAACAAAAACAAGCTTCCGCTATATTCCGGCAGGTACATATTATGTATACTGCCATGCATGGATTCGCGGTGCGGATGGTAAAAAGATATTCGGAAATTGGTCCAACTATAAAACTGTGACAGTAACAGCGACCACTCCGGCAACACCGAAAATTGCCAGCGTGAAAATAAAGGGAAAAAATGTCACGGTTACTTATACTCAGTGCGAGGATGCGGCAGGATATGACATTGTTCTTGGAAACAGTGCAAAGAAGGTTTATGGAGAAACTCGTCCTGTAGATTACGGAGACAATGTAAAGAAAGTAAAAAGTGGAAACACTGTGACGATTACTTTTAAAAATGTAAAATCAGGGGTTTACTATACAGGTCTTCACGCATGGAACAGAACCAGTGAAAATGGAACGAAAGTTTTCAGCCCCTGGTCTGATCTGAAGAAAATAAGAGTGAAATAAAAAAAGTAAGTGTTACTGTTTGCACCGTAAGTATGAACAGTAACAAGTAAGGGGACGGCTGTAAAAGCAAGCCGTCCCCTTTGTTGACGCAGAAGAAATCATTATGGTATAATGCATATATTTATTCTGCATTATAAGAGCAGAATACAGGAAGTGAAGAATAGATATTCGCTATTATATTTGTTGTCATATGTCAGGAAAGGGTATTGTGAGTGGATGAACAGAGAAGGAATAAAAATACGGATAGCCCGGCCGCAGGATGCGGAGGCTTTGCTTAAAATTTACGCGCCGTATGTTACGGATACGGCAATTACTTTTGAATATGATGTTCCTTCGGTTCAGGAATTTGCAGATAGAATCTGTAAAATTCAAAAGAAATATCCGTATCTGGCAGCAGAGGAAGACGGACAGGTGGTTGGCTATGCCTATGCGGGAGCTTTTCACGCACGTGCCGCTTATGAATGGGCAGTAGAAACTTCTATTTACGTGGACAAAGCGAAAAAAGGTATGGGGATCGGCAGTACCCTGTATGAGGCTTTAGAGAAGTGCTTATCTGCGCAGGGAATTTTAAATCTGAATGCCTGTATTGCCTGCCCCCGGGAAGAAGATGAATATCTGACGAAGGACAGTATTTATTTTCATGAGCATTGTGGCTATCGACTGGTAGGGGAGTTCCGGCTTTGCGGTTATAAATTTAACCGCTGGTACAATATGGTGTGGATGGAGAAACATATTGGAACTCATATGGAGTGCCAGCCGAAAATAAAGGCTTTTGATGAAATCAGAGAAAATCTTCCTTATCAGTGAAAAGGAGTGGTTACTGTTCATACTATGAATAATCGGTGTTTTGCGGCAATAAGATGTACTATTCTTTTGACATTGATAAATGGATAGTGTAAAATCGGTTACAAGGGAGGTGAGAGAGATTGCAGGAACGTCCAGAAGAAGCAGTCAAGAGGATCAGCAGGGAAGAATATGAACGGGAAATTGCACAGTTAAAATACTGTCTGGAAATAGGAAAAGAAGCTTATGCACAGGAAAACACCAGGACGGAGACATTGAAAATGAGGACGGAGAACATCGTGAAATACAGCACTGTCTTTGTTGCGATTGCAAACCTGGTTGTTTCACTTGTGGATAAGGGAGCGTTAGGGGTAAGTGTATCATTGCCTGTAAAGGCGCTCTATATCGGGCTGATGGCAGCAATCATTGTCTGCATTATATTGGCGCTTATTGCACAGCGTCCAGTGCTTACGGAAATGTTTCCGGATGGGGTGTGGATGCTGGAAGAAGTCCGTTCACACCAGGATGAATACCAATATGAAAATGAACGTATTTATGAGCTGGTCCTGAGATATGCAGGCAGAACGAGAGTCATGAAAAAGAATAATGATACCTCTTTTAAACTGGTGACTGCTTCCTATGTTTTGTATATTCTCTCCATCATATTATTGGCAGTTTTGCTGGTTGTTACGTTAAATGTATAGGAGAGGGAGAAAACATGGAGAGTACCAGGAAAGCGATGGAAAAGGAAGGCACCGTATCAGAAAGTACGGAAGAAACAGAATCAATGAAAGAAGAAAGCTACCCGTCTGTTTTTTTAAACCGGAACCCATCTAAGGACTTGAAAAAACTCAGAGGAAAAGGGAGAAGTTTTCAGGCAAATAAAAACGAACGATAGGAAAAAAATTATGACAAGATTGAAATATGACGTAGCAGATAGGGAAATGAGGGAAGCATTGCAGAAAGGCATGGCTGACTACAAAAAGACAGCAGAGGATCGGTCTGCGGCTATAAAGAATGACAGGGCTGCCGGTACCCACGGAAAGAAATCTGATTTACGGAAACTGGCAGCGTTTGGCAGGGTTTAATGAGAAACTTTTTATTTAAAGAGTTTTGCGCTCCTAATCTGGGCGCGGATATCATGGAAGTTGTGGCTTTTGACAGCGAGGAGCGGGAAAGCCTTGTGCCGGATATCCCAAAATACATCATTCCCAGATTAAAAATTTTTTGTGGTCAAACTACTATCTACTACATTTTTGAAAATGAATATATTGAAACAGAATGGAAAGATATGATCAGTGTCCATTATATTAATACATCATATCAGACCAAAAGAACGGTAATGAGAGTGCATTTGTTCCGCCGGGAGGAAATGTGTGAAGAAGCATATCTGGGTTTCTTTACACTAAGAAGCATCAATGATGTTGACCTCATGCTTTCTTATGTATATCCGAACTGGAAGAACATAGCTTCTGATCTGCCGGAGAAAAGTTATATCATGACATATAAGAAAAGCGTACATATTTGCGGAACGGAGTTACATATGTACACGTATCCTTTATATGTGCAGGATTCTGCAGTTACGAGCTGCTCCCATGCCAGTATGATAGCAATGTCAAAATATCTGAAGGGAAAATACCATTATCAGTGCATCCGGATATTTGACATGAATGACAGTTATACTTATGGGAAGAAAAAGATTTATCCAACCCTGGGGCTGGACCCGCTTCAGATGCTGGAGATTTTAGATTCAAATGGGATTTTTGTCGATTACAAAACGTATAGTGACGCAATGCAGAAAGCCGTGAAAGCACATATAGATTTCTGCATTGAAAGCGCAATGCCGGTGTTGCTTGGGATCCATATAAGGAATCAAGGAGAGGTTGCCGAGCATGTGATCCAGATTGTCGGGCACACTTTAGACTCGGAGGGGGAGAAAAATTACATCATTTATGATGATTCAGGCTATTATACTTCATACAGGAATCATGCCAAAGCAGGCTCCTTTGTCGATATCATCACATGGAAGGAAATGAAGCAGCTTCTGTCGGAAGGCAAAGACTACGAGTGTGGTTTCATTATGTATCCGATACATGAAAAAGTTTATATCTTGTATGATGAACTTCGGAGGCGGCATTTAAAAAGCTTTTTTGACCACATAAGCGGAACAGACGAAGAAGTTCAGAAAAAGACCAGGATACTGCTTGTTGATAATAACCTTGTGAAAGAATACCTGAATGACCTTATACTAAAAGAAAAGAAGGAGCACGATGAAACGGAAGACGATATAGAATATGAAAGAATAGTTGAAGAAGAAGCCGGACGTTTGCTGAGGCAGAATCTCCCCCATTATATATGGGTATTGGAAGTGGACAATGGAAACGGAAAACGGAGCCTGATATTGGCGGACCCGACACTTAATTCAGCCACAAGAAAAAATATTCTTTTATCGTCCGCAGTTTTTACTGTTACAGAAGGATTTTCGTTGCTGAATGATTTTGACTGAGTTTTAAAGAACAGAAGAAATCCGTGTGGCTTTAGATGCGCGGTTCCGTGGATTGAAACAAAGAACTAAATACAGAAAAACAGCCGAAAGGCAGGAATTTTGCAGAAATGCCCGTTTCCTGCCTTCCTTTTTTGGAGAAAAGCAAATTGAATGCAGATAAGAACCAGATGTCTCGGAAAATATTATAAGATAAATCGAATAGATGTTTGCTTTTTCTTTTATTATATGGTATGATGAACCTAAAATGAGAATGAAAGTATAGATTTGAGATAAGAGGAGGAGCTCCTGGAATGACAGACCAGAGTAAAATTCGAAATTTTTGTATTATAGCACATATCGACCATGGGAAATCAACCCTGGCAGACAGAATTATTGAGAAAACCGGACTTTTGACAGAGCGTGAGATGCAGGCGCAGATTCTGGATAATATGGATCTGGAGCGGGAGAGAGGGATCACCATTAAGTCTCAGGCGGTGCGTATCATTTATAAGGCCAAAGACGGGGAGGAATATATTTTCAACCTGATCGATACCCCGGGGCATGTTGATTTTAATTACGAGGTATCCAGAAGCCTTGCCGCCTGCGACGGAGCGATTCTGGTTGTTGACGCGGCGCAGGGTATCGAGGCACAAACGCTTGCCAATGTATATCTGGCGCTGGACCATGATCTTGATGTTCTTCCGGTCATCAACAAGATCGACCTGCCAAGCGCGGATCCCCAGCGCGTTATCAATGAGATCGAGGATGTGATCGGGCTGGAAGCGCAGGATGCTCCGCAGATTTCAGCAAAGACAGGCATTAATATAGAAGAAGTCCTGGAGCAGATCGTGGAAAAGATTCCAGCTCCCGACGGCGATGCGGATGCGCCTTTGAAGGCGTTGATCTTCGATTCCGTCTATGATCCTTATAAAGGCGTAATTGTTTTCTGCCGTTTAATGGACGGGCGTGTAAAAAAGGGAACCCCCATCCGCATGATGGCCACCGGATTTAAGGCTGAGGTTGTGGAAGTCGGTTATTTCGGCGCGGGACAGTTTATTCCCTGTGACGAGCTGACCGCAGGCATGGTTGGATATATTACTGCAAGTATTAAGAATGTCCGTGACACCCGTGTGGGAGATACTGTTACGGATGATTCACGCCCCTGCGCAGAGGCGCTTCCCGGTTATAAGAAGGTCAATCCTATGGTCTACTGCGGCCTGTATCCGGCAGACGGCGCGAAATACGGCGACCTTCGCGATGCGCTGGAAAAGCTGCAGCTCAATGACGCCTCTCTGTTTTATGAGCCGGAAACCTCCGTTGCGCTGGGCTTCGGTTTCCGATGCGGCTTCCTTGGACTGCTCCATCTGGAGATTATCCAGGAGCGTCTGGAACGGGAATATAACCTGGATCTGGTAACCACAGCCCCCAGCGTTATTTATAAGGTGCATAAGACCAACGGGGAAGTGATCGATCTGACGAACCCTACCAACCTTCCGGATCCGTCAGAAATTGAATATATGGAAGAACCGATGGTGAATGCAGAGATTATGGTAACTACGGAATTTATCGGCGCGATCATGGATCTCTGCCAGGAACGCCGGGGACAATACATCGGTATGGATTATATGGAAGAAACCCGTGCGCTGTTAAAGTATAAACTGCCGCTGAATGAAATTATTTACGACTTTTTTGACGCGCTGAAATCCCGTTCCAGAGGCTATGCTTCTCTGGACTATGAATTATGCGGCTACGAGCGCAGCGAGCTTGTGAAGCTGGATATTCTTGTAAATAAGGAGGAGGTGGATGCCCTGTCCTTTATTGTACACGGGGAAACCGCTTATGAACGCGGGCGCAGAATGTGCGAAAAATTAAAGGACGAGATTCCCCGCCAGCTTTTTGAGATTCCTATTCAGGCAGCGATCGGCAGTAAGATCATTGCAAGAGAAACAGTTAAGGCCATGCGTAAGGATGTGCTTGCCAAGTGTTACGGCGGCGACATTACCCGTAAGAAGAAGCTTCTCGAGAAACAGAAGGAGGGTAAGAAACGTATGCGTCAGGTAGGCAACGTGGAAATCCCGCAGAAAGCATTTATGAGTGTGCTGAAGCTGGACGATAAATAGACAGGCAGTTCATAATGGAGAGTGAAGCTATGGTTAAGACACATAAGGGACAGATATTGCTGCCGGTGCTTGCGGGACTTTGCATCTTTCTTTCCGGCTGCGGCTGCGGCCAAAAAAAGGAACAGGATCCTGCAGGGCAGCAGGTACTGAAGATTACCATTACCCCTGCCGTTACGCCAACTCTTGCTCCAAGCGAGGTAAATCCTGACGCAGTCGTTACTAATGGAAACCTGACTATGGTAAACAGCTATCTGGAAGCAGAGAGCGCGGCAGGCCAGTCGCAGGAGGCAGATGCAGGCAGCAGTAATACAGACGGCACAGGCGCAGATGCAGGCGGCGACAGTTCAGGTACAGACGGCACAGGCGCAAATGCAGACGGTTCAGGTACAAATATAGACGGCTCAGGTACAGATGCGGGCGGCGACGGCTCGGGCACAGACAGTGAAAGCGCAGGTACAGACGGCGGGGACTCAGGGGAAGATAACTATGAATAAAACGCTGCCGCCCTTGGAATTATATGTGCATATTCCATTTTGTATAAAGAAGTGTGCGTACTGTGATTTCCTTTCCGGTCCTGCCGGCCGGGAAGAGCAGAAAGCGTATTTTCATGCGCTTCTTGAAGAAATCCGCAATCTTCCCGATTTTTTTGGAGAACAGGATACTCATGAGGTGGTCTCCGTATTTATCGGGGGCGGTACGCCTTCTACAGTGGATGAACACTGGATTGGAGAAATCCTGGATCATTTAAAAAAGAAATTCCGTATTTCCCCGGACGCCGAGGTTACCATAGAGGCAAATCCGGGGACTTTGACGAGGGAAAAGCTTGACTGCTATATCTCCCATGGAGTGAACCGCCTGAGTCTGGGGCTCCAGTCCCCCCGGGAAGCAGAGCTTCGGATGCTTGGCAGAATCCATACCTATGAGCAGTTTCTGGAAAGCTACACTATGGCAAGGACGGCGGGATTTTCCAATATAAACGTTGATCTGATGTTCGCCATTCCGGAGCAGACAAGAGAGGGATGGATACAAAATCTGCGCACGGCGGCGGAATTGCGGCCGGAGCATATTTCTGCGTACAGCCTGATCATAGAGGAAGGCACGCCCTTTTATGAGAGAGAGCTTGTCCTTCCTGATGAAGATACGGAATACCTGATGTATGAAGATACGGCGGATGTGCTTGCGCAGTACGGGTATCGGCAGTATGAGATATCCAACTATGCAATGGAGGGCTATAGGTGCCGACATAATCTCGGATATTGGAAACGGACAGAGTATCTGGGCATCGGACTGGGAGCGGCGTCTCTGTATGATGGCGTGCGTTTTTCCAATACAAGAGATATGAAGGAATATCTTCAGAAAAGCAAAAGCCCGCAGGATATCCGAAAAGACAGAACAAAGCTTACCGTAAGGGAACAGATGGAGGAATTTATGTTTCTGGGCCTGCGAATGACGGAAGGGATCCGGGAGGATGATTTTGAAGAGCAGTTTGGAATAACACTTTCACAGGTTTATGGGACGATCCTGGACAAATATGAAAAAATGGGATTCCTGGAACAGTCGGGCGGATACTGGCGTTTTACAAGGCCGGGGATCCATGTAAGCAACTCTATCCTTGCGGATTTTATCGAATGATATGATGCTTTAGGCGTCAAAAAGGTAATTCAACAACTGGAATTACCATATTTAGTATATTAACTTTGTTAGTCATAGCAATATATTATAGAAGAATCTGAAAAAGGACTTTTGACGATCTAATCATATGACACTTTCTTTAGATGACATCATAACCATACATGCAGAATTGGAGGCACAAATGGCTTCAGATACAACAAAAAAGCAATTTATACGAATCAGGGGAGCTAATGTAAACAATTTAAAAAATCTGAGCGTAGATATCCCCAGAGACAAATTTGTAGTATTGACAGGGGTCAGCGGTTCGGGCAAATCATCGCTGGCTTTTGACACGATCTATGCGGAAGGACAGAGAAGATATATGGAATCTCTGTCCTCCTATGCGAGACAGTTTCTGGGACAGATGGAAAAGCCGGATGTGGAGCTGATCGAGGGGCTTCCCCCTGCCATATCCATCGACCAGAAATCCACCAACCGGAATCCCCGTTCTACGGTTGGTACTGTGACGGAAATTTATGATTATTTTCGTCTGCTTTATGCCAGGATCGGCATTCCTCACTGCCCCAAATGCGGCAGGGAGATCAAAAAGCAGACAGTTGACCAGATGGTGGACAGTATTATGGCTATGCCGGAGCGTACAAGGATCCAGCTCCTTGCCCCTGTGGTAAGAGGCCGTAAGGGAACCCACGCCAAGCTTCTGGAACAGGCCAAAAAAAGCGGATACGTCCGCGTCCAGATCGACGGGAACGTTTACGAGCTGTCCGAGGAGATCAAGCTGGAGAAGA
This sequence comes from Eubacteriales bacterium, assembly GCA_030524715.1. GTDB lineage: Bacteria > Bacillota > Clostridia > Lachnospirales > Lachnospiraceae > Blautia_A. The sequence goes on from JAUNGB010000023.1 coordinate 18,840, forward strand.
ACATCAAGCATAATATCGAAATCGTTGTGGACCGTCTGATCGTAAAGCCGGGTATCGAAAAACGTCTGTCCGATTCCATTGAGACAGTGCTGGATCTGGCGGACGGCCTTCTGATGGTAGACACCATGGATGGAAATATCCATAATTTCAGCCAGAGTTTCGCCTGCCCGTACTGCGAGATCAGCATTGACGAGATCGAGCCGCGCAGCTTTTCCTTTAATAATCCTTTTGGAGCCTGCCCGGACTGCTATGGCCTTGGCTATAAGATGGAATTTGATATTGACCTGATGATTCCGGACAGGTCTCTGAGCATTTTGGAGGGTGCCATCGTGGTGACCGGCTGGCAGTCCTGCACGGATAAGGGCAGCTTTACCAGAGCGATCCTGGACGCCCTTGCAAAGGAATACAAGTTCAGCCTGGATACGCCGTTTCAGGACTATCCCGAAGAGATCCAGGATATCCTGATCAACGGTACCAATGGTCATTCCGTTAAGGTTTATTATAAGGGCCAGAGAGGGGAAGGCATCTATGACGTGGCGTTCCCGGGCCTGATCAAAAATGTACAGCAGCGTTACCGTGAAACAGGCTCCGATACCATGAAGCAGGAATATGAGTCCTTTATGCGCATTACTCCCTGCAAAACCTGTAAGGGACAGCGTCTGAAAAAGGAGTCTCTGGCAGTTACGGTCAGCGGCAAAAACATCTATGAGATCACGGCCCTGTCTATTGATAAGCTTAAGGAATTTATGGGCAATCTGGACTTAACAGAACAGCAGCAGCTTATCGGTAAGCAGATCCTCAAGGAAATCCGGGCGAGGGTAGGCTTTTTGTCCGAGGTGGGTCTGGACTATCTGTCCCTTGGACGCGCTACCGGTACTCTTTCCGGCGGAGAGGCACAGAGGATCCGTCTGGCGACCCAGATCGGCTCCGGGCTTGTGGGCGTTGCCTATATTCTTGACGAACCCAGCATCGGCCTGCATCAGAGAGATAATGATAAGCTTCTGAGCGCTTTGATGCGTCTTCGCGATCTGGGCAACAGTCTGATCGTGGTAGAGCATGACGAGGATACCATGCGGGCGGCGGACTGTGTGGTGGACATCGGACCCGGTGCGGGAGAGCATGGCGGCGAGCTGGTAGAGATCGGTACGGCAGAGGATTTAATGAAGAACGAAAATTCCATTACAGGTGCTTATTTAAGCGGAAAGATCAAGATCCCTGTACCGACGGAGCGCAAACAGCCCACAGGCTTTCTGAGGATCAAGGGCGCTGCGGAGAATAATCTGAAAAATGTCAATGTAGACATTCCGCTGGGTGTCCTGACCTGTATTACAGGCGTTTCCGGTTCAGGGAAAAGCTCATTGATCAATGAGGTGCTTTACAAGCGGCTTGCCAGAGATCTGAACCGTGCAAGGACTATTCCGGGTAAGCATAAGGAAATTTTGGGAATGGAGCAGCTTGACAAGGTGATTAACATCGATCAGTCGCCTATCGGAAGGACTCCAAGATCCAACCCTGCCACCTACACAGGAGTGTTTGACCAGATCAGGGATCTGTTTGCTTCCACCGCGGACGCCAAGGCAAGGGGCTACAAAAAAGGCCGTTTCAGCTTCAATGTAAAGGGTGGACGCTGTGAAGCCTGCTGCGGCGACGGGATCATTAAGATCGAGATGCATTTTCTTTCTGATGTTTACGTTCCCTGTGAGGTATGCAAGGGCAAGCGCTATAACCGGGAGACTCTTGAGGTAAAATATAAGGACAAGAATATTTATGATGTATTGAATATGACAGTGGAAGAGGCTCTGACCTTCTTTGAAAATATACCTTCTATCCGCAGAAAGATCGAGACCCTTTATGACGTAGGCCTTTCTTATATCCGTCTGGGGCAGCCCTCCACAGAGCTTTCCGGAGGGGAAGCGCAGCGGATCAAGCTTGCGGCGGAGCTGAGCAGGCGCAGTACGGGAAAGACCATCTATATTCTGGACGAGCCCACAACGGGCCTGCACTTTGCAGACGTGCATAAGCTGATCGAAATTCTGAAACGTCTGACAGAGGGCGGAAATACCGTGGTAGTGATCGAGCATAATCTTGACGTGATCAAAACTGCGGATTATATTATTGACATGGGCCCCGAGGGCGGAGATAAGGGCGGCACGGTCATTGCTAAGGGAACGCCGGAGGAGATCGCGCAGAATACTGCGTCCTATACAGGACAATATGTTAAAAAATATCTGGATCGTGTTTAAAATTGCGGAATACATCTTGCAGAAAGCAATTTTCAAACACGCTCTGGAACAGCAGTCCGGATCATACAGAGAATCCTACAATTTACGAAAAAGGGGGTTCCATTTTGGCTGAAGTCGTATATAATTGGATTATCATGTTTTAGAGTGTGTTTGAAAATTGCGGGAATGAATTTTCAAACACATTCTAGAACCAGAGTAAAGCGGAACATTTGTATTCCGCTTTGCCGCACATTCTACAGCGGTTACTGTTCACACCTGTGGCGCAAACAGTAACCTACAGCGAATATCGTTGCGAAAGGGGATTTCATGGCTGCAAGTGATATCGGAATTGACCTGGGAACCAGAAACTGTCTGGTGTATTCCACCGGGAAGGGCCTTGTGCTGAAGGAGCCTTCCATTGTAGTGTATGATAAAGATTCAGAAAAAATCCGGGCGATCGGAGAAGAGGCCCGCCAGATGGCAGGGCATGTAACCTCTAATATGGAAGTGATCCGTCCGATTCGTCAGGGGGTTATCGTAGATTATATTGTAATGGAGAAAATGCTGAAGTATTTTATCTCCAAAGCAATGGGCAGGCGCGCCTTCCGCAAGCCGCGCATCAGTATCTGTGTACCCAGCGGTATCACGGAGATCGAGCGTAAGGCGGTGGAGGAAGCCACCTATCAGGCAGGCGCCAGAGAGGTCTTCCTGGTTGAAGAGCCTATTGCGGCCGCCATCGGGGCAGGTCTGGATGTGACGAGGCCCTATGGTAATCTTATTGTGGATATCGGAGGCGGAACCACAGATGTGGCGGTGATCTCTCTGGCCGGGGTAGTGGTTTCAAGCTCTATCAAGGTAGCAGGGGATGCTTTTGATCAAGCGATCATGAACTATGTAAGAAAGAACCACAGCCTGTTTATCGGAGGGGATACGGCGGAGGCTATTAAGATACAGATCGGGACTGCCAGTGAAGAGGCAGATCCCCGTACGATGGAAGTGAAAGGGCGAAATGTGATCACCGGGCTTCCCAAGGTGGCCACTCTGACCTCGGAAGAAATCCGCATTGCTTTAAAGGACGCTACCGGCCAGATCGTGGAAACGGTTCACAGTGTTCTGGAAAAAACGCCGCCGGAGCTTGCCGCGGATATTGTGGACAGGGGGATTGTCCTGACCGGAGGCGGCGCCCTGCTTCACGGAATGGATACCCTGATTGAGCAGAAAACAGGAGTAAATACCCTGACTGTTCAGGAGGCCATGAGCGTAGTTGCCGTGGGCACGGGGAAATATGCGGAGGTTATGGCAAAAATGGATGAATAAGGGGTGCTGCGTATGCAGCGCCTTTTTGTACCGATAGGTATCAGGAGGAAAAAATGAGCGAGACAGTTACCGGTTATATCGACCATATTATTTTCAGAAATGAGGACAACGGATATACGGTTCTGGTACTTAAGGACGCGGGAGAAGAAGAACTGACCTGTGTGGGGAGCTTTGCTTCTGTTTCCCAGGGGGTGACTATTGAGGCAACAGGCTCCTATACCCGGCATCCTGTTTACGGGAAACAGTTCCAGATAGAGTCCTTTACAGAAAAAATGCCGGAGGATGCCCTTGCCATGGAACGCTACCTTGGCTCAGGGGCGATCAAAGGGGTTGGCGCGGCATTGGCTGCGCGTATCGTACGCCGTTTCGGGGAGGATACTATCCGTATTGTGGAGGAAGAGCCGGAGCGTCTTGCGGAGGTAAAGGGCATCAGCCAGAAGAAGGCAAGGGAGATCGCCGCGCAGATAGAAGAAAAGGCGGAGATGCGCCGTGCCATGATGTTTTTACAGAAATACGGGATTTCTTTGAATCTGGGGGCCAAGATCTACCAGAAATACCGGGAATCGGTTTATAACGTCCTTCAGGAGAATCCCTACCGTCTGGCTGAGGATATCAGCGGCGTAGGCTTTAAGATAGCGGATGAGATCGCGTCCCGCATCGGCATCCACGCAGATTCAGATTACAGAATCCGAAGCGGGCTGCTGTATACTTTATTACAGGCTACAGGAGAAGGACACACCTATCTTCCGAAGGAACAGCTTTTTGAAAGGGCTTCCCGGCTTTTGGACGTGGATCCCTCTTATATGGAAAAGCATCTGATGGATATGTCTATTGACAGAAAGCTTGTGCTTAAGGAACTTGACGGGAATGTGAACGTTTATCCAAGCCAGTATTATTATCTGGAGCTGAACACAGCGCGTATGCTCCGTGACCTGAACATCCTCTGCCCGGAGGATGAACAGATGGTACAGAAAAGGATCGCTCTGATCGAAAAGGAAACAGGGATCGTTCTGGACGAAATGCAGAAAAGGGCGGTTGTCGAAGCTGCCAGCCACGGGCTGTTCATCCTGACAGGCGGCCCGGGTACCGGCAAGACCACAACCATTAACGCGATCATCCGTTTCTTTGAGGGAGAAGGCGCAGAGCTTCGGCTGGCCGCGCCCACGGGACGGGCGGCAAAGCGTATGACTGAGGCGACCGGCTATGAGGCGCAGACTATCCACCGGCTTTTGGAACTGAGCGGAATGCCGGAGGATGAACGGGAAGGCCGGCCCATTCACTTTGAGAGGAATGCGGAAAATCCTCTGGAAGCAGATGTTATCATCATTGATGAAATGTCGATGGTGGATATTCAACTGATGCATTCACTGCTGCTTGCCGTAACTGCCGGGACGAGACTGATCCTGGTGGGGGATGAGAACCAGCTCCCAAGCGTGGGGCCGGGGAATGTGCTGCACGATATCATCAGCTCCGGCCAGTTTGCCGTTGTGGAGCTTACAAAGATCTTCCGGCAGGCGTCAGAGAGTGATATTGTAGTGAACGCCCATAAGATCAATAAAGGCGAGCAGGTAGCGCTGAACAATAAAAGCAGGGATTTCTTTTTTCTGAAACGATACGACGCAGATATTATCATCCGTGTTGTGATCGCATTGATTCAGGAAAAGCTCCCACGATATGTGGAGGCAAAGCCCTTTGACATTCAGGTGCTTACGCCTATGCGGAAGGGGCTCCTGGGAGTGGAACGCCTGAACCAGATCCTGCAGAGGTATTTAAATCCTCCGGATGAACGGAAAAAAGAGCGGGAATCCGGGCAGCATCTGTTCCGCGAGGGGGACAAGGTCATGCAGGTACGCAATAACTATCAGCTTGAATGGGAGATCCGGGGCAAGTACGGCATTCCTGTGGAGAAGGGCGTGGGCGTCTTTAACGGAGACACCGGTATTCTGACGGAGATCAACGAGTTTGCGGAGACAGCCTCCGTGGAATTTGAGGACGGACGGTACGCGGAGTATTCCTTTAAACAGTTGGAAGAGTTGGAACTTGCCTATGCCATTACCATACATAAATCCCAGGGCTCCGAGTACCCGGCAGTGGTTATGCCGCTGCTTTCAGGCCCCAGGATGCTTTTAAACAGAAATCTTTTATATACTGCCGTAACAAGAGCCAGGAAATGTGTGACCGTGGTGGGCAGCGAGGAAACCTTTGCGGAAATGATACGCAACGAGAAACAGCAGAAGCGCTTCAGCTCGCTGGATGTGCGGCTTAGAGAGCTGGCAGAGAGTGAGTACAGATAAGCATAGCGGAATGATAATGTCCGCTTTACAGAATCTGTTCAAGACTCGCTCGCGAGTCTTGGTGCGGGATTCGGGTCAGCTACGCTGGCATAAATATAAGAAAATGTCATCGGGGAGAAAGGACATTTTTTGAAAAAAATAAGAAACAGGGCTTTGATAAACAGTATTTTAAATATTTTGTATCCCAGACATTGCCCCATCTGCCATGAGATATTGAAGGACCAGAAAAGCCTCATATGTCCCGTATGCGCCGGTGAGATAAAGCCTATTAATTCCTGGCGGTGCATGAAATGCGGACGCCCCGTGGGAGAAACAGAAGAATATTGCGGGGAATGCAGGAAAGGCGGCAGGGAATTTACCCAGGGCCGCGGGATTTTTCTGTATAATGACAAAATGAAAGCGTCTGTTGTGCGGTATAAGTACTACGGATGCCGGGAATACGGTGATTTTTATGCGGCGGCCATGTGCCGCTACGCCCGGGATGAGATACTCCGTTGGAAGCCGGACGTGATCGTTCCGGTTCCCCTTCATAAGAAAAAATTGCGGACGCGTGGTTTCAACCAGTCGGAATATCTGGCGAGGAGGGTCGCGGGATTTTATGGGATTCCCATATCCGTCCGTATCATATATAAGACAAAGAATACAAAATCCCAGAAAAAGCTCAGCGCCCGGGAACGCCGGAAAAATCTGGAAGAGGCTTTTTCTGTGGCGGAGAGGCTGGACGGGCTGTCAGTGCTGGTCATTGATGATGTTTATACCACGGGCAGCACCATGGATGCGGTTTCAGCGGCTCTGAAAGAAAAAGGAGCTGAGAAGATATATTTTCTGACAGTCTGCATTGGACGTAACTAATATTTTCATTGCAAAAAAGTTCTTTTCATAGGTAGCGATATATGTTACAATTAACCTGTATGAGTATTTTTGGATTCCTGAGAAATTATGATAAGGAGTACTTTATGATTAATGAAGAAAAGGTAAAGGTAATGAATAAACTTGCTATGTATGAAAAGGGCGAGGGCAGGAAATACCTTCCGGTCAGTAAGTATTACAGGAGCGACTACATTGGCCTTGCATTGATCAAAAATTTTTTTCTGGTCACCATCGGCTATATACTGGTGCTTGTGGGCGTCGGAGCCTATTTCAGCGAATATCTCCTGAACAATATTCATAAGATGAATCTGATTGCATTGGGTACTGCTGTCCTTGTGGGATATGTGGCCGCTCTGGTTGTGTTTTCGGTACTGACCTATATTCAATATTCCGTTAAATATCACCGCGCCAAAAAGAGCGTTAAGGGCTATTATGCCGAACTCAGTAAGCTTAGCAGGATTTACGAACGGGAAGAAAAGAAATCCGCAGGCCGGGGAATGTCAGGAGGGCATAGAAAATGACAGCATTACTGGAATTTAAGCAGAAACTGAAAAGCTTTTACGGGCAGTATGAAATCTATATTCTGCCATTTTTGAAATTTGTGGTAGGTCTGGCCTATTTTATGTGGATCAATCAGAATATGGGCTATATGGAAGAACTGAATAATATTTTTGTCGTCCTTATCCTGGCTCTGATCTGCTCGATCCTGCCGTCTTCGGCAATGATCTTTGTGGGCTTCGTTTTGATGATCGGACATTGCTATGCGCTGGGAATTGAAGTCGCGGGCTTTATGCTGGTTCTTCTGCTGTTTATGATGATCCTGCTTCTGCGCTTCAGCACAGGCAAAAATATTGTTCTTGTGTTCACTCCGCTTTCCTTCAGCCTGAATGTGCCGGCTTTGCTGCCGGTAGGCAGCGGGCTTCTGTGCAGCGCGGTATCGGCGCTCCCGGCAGGCTGCGGCGTTATTATTTATTACTTTGTCCGTTTGCTCCAGTCACAGACGCAGATATTTGAAAATCCGGACATGGAGACGCTGGACAGACTGGCTGTTCTGGCTGACGGAATGGTGCAGAACTGGGAAATGTGGATCAATGTGGTTGCCTTTATTCTGGTAACACTTCTGGTAAATCTGATCCGTACCCGTTCCTTCGATTACGCGTGGAGGATCGCGATCGTGGTGGGCGGTGTAACGTATGCGTTTATTATGCTTGCCGGAAGCTTTTATTTTGAAGTGGACATTAATATGGTATCGCTTATCGTCTTTACCGTTGTGGCGGTTGTGGTGGGTATCATTCTGGAATTTTTTGTGTTCGGCGGAGATTATTCCCGTACCGAGCGTCTGGAATATGAGGACGACGAATATTACTACTATGTAAAAGCCGTGCCCAAGGCTTCCGTTGCAACCTCAGAGCGCAGCATTAAAAAGATCAACGGGGATCCTGTAAGGGAAGATAAAAAAACGGAGGAAGGCGTGGTATCCTACGCAAATCCGATCTTCCAGGGAGAAGCAAAACCAGGGAAGTCCCCGGCGCCCTCAATGAAAGAAGAGAGCGCCCATCCGGTGATCAAGACGGCTGAGCTTGAAGATATCGATTTTGAGAAAAAGCTGGAAGAGTCTTTGAAAGATTTATAAAAAGATTAATTTAATAAAAAGATCAAATTAATAAAAAGATTTATGATCGGCTCTGACAGAACGGAATAGATCCGGCAGAAATAAAAGCTTTTGGTTTAAGCAGGGGAAAGGAGGACATTATGCAGAACATCTTGCAGATGATTATCGGATATTTATCTCAGATCAATCTGCCCAACATCGGAGTGATCGATGTGATCGAAATACTGCTCATATCGTTTTTTGTATATCAGTTTATGGTATGGATCAAGTATACCCGTGCTTATACCTTGCTTAAGGGCATCCTGACAGTGCTTGCGTTTCTTCTGGTTGCCTATATATTCAAGATGACGACCATTCTCTGGATCGTGGAGAAGGTTGCCAGCGCTCTGGCTATCGGTGTGGTCGTGATCTTTCAGCCTGAGCTGCGTAAGGTTCTGGAGCAGCTCGGACAGAAAAAAATCATGTCGGCGCTCATCCCCTTTGACGCCGGCAGGGAGGTACAGGAACGTTTTACGGATAAGACGGTGAATGAACTGGTTAAGGCCTGTTTTGATATGGGCGAGGTGAAGACGGGAGCCCTGATCGTTATCGAGCAGGACATCCGCCTTACGGAATACGAGCGGACCGGAATCAATGTGGACGCTGTCCTGACCAGCCAGCTTCTGATCAATATTTTTGAGCATAATACCCCTCTTCATGACGGAGCTGTTCTTGTAAGAGGCAACCGTATTGTATCAGCTACCTGCTATCTTCCTCTTTCCGATAATATGGAACTGAGCAAACAGCTTGGAACCAGACATCGGGCCGGGGTAGGCATCAGCGAGGTCAGCGATTCCGTAACGATCATTGTTTCTGAAGAAACCGGTCAGGTTTCCGTGGCTCAGCACGGCCGCCTGATCCGAAATGTTACAAGTAACCGTTTAAGAGAGATTCTGGTAAAAGCCCAGAATAAGAAGGTTGTAGACAACAGCAAACTGCGTCACTTACTGAAAGGGAGAGTGAAACATGAAGAGAAAGCTGACTAAAAATATCCCTTTGAAGATTATGTCCCTGGCAGTCGGCGTTTTGGTCTGGCTGTTGGTAGTAAATATTGATAATCCCATCACTACAAGAGTGATCACCATCAACAATGTGCAATTAGTTAATGAAGCGTATCTTGATGATTTCGGAAAGATGTGCGTCCAGGAGGAAGACCAGGACGCGATCCGCGTTACCATTAAGGGAGAGCGCAAGACTGTAGAAGGAATCAAGCCGTCCGATATCACAGCGGTGGCGGACGTCCAGCAGTCGGCGAACCTGAATATGGATTCAGATCTGGTCATGGTTCCCATTTATGTGACCTGCGATAAGGTTTCGAGCACCAACATTGAGGTGACTCCCAGAAATTTAAGTATTCATCTGGAGGATAAGAAGACTCAGGAGTTCGTGGTCAGCGTAAGCAGCAAAGGCGATTCCAGGCCGGGACGGGGCTATGAGGTGGGAACCCTTACTTCTAATCCGGAGAAAATCAAGATTACGGGTCCGGCCTCTCTGATCAATAAAATAGACAAGGTAAGCGCTACCGTCGACGTCAGCGGAAGCACCTCCGACGTAGTGGAAGAGACTGAGGTGACGATCATTGATAAAAACGGGGAAGAGCTTGACGAGCTCCAGATGAGCTATCTGAATGTGCCGAAGGTTACAGTGACGGCCAAGCTGTGGAAGGTCCGTTCTAATGTAAAGATCCATGCGGATTATGTGGGAGAGCCGGCAGAGGGATACGAAGCGGAGGATACCGTAACGGTGATCCCGGATGTTGTCAGTGTGGCAGGCCCCGATGATGTGCTGGAAGAACTGAGCCAGATGGATAACACTATTTGGATACCTGCGGAAACCGTGGATATTTCCGGCCAGAGCAAGGACTACGAACAGAAGGTGAATATAGCCGAGCTGCTTCCGGAGGGCCTGACATTGACCAGCGATTCCAGCGAGGACGTCTTTGTCCAGGTAAGCATTCTTCCGGAGGGAAGTCTTTCTTATGATATTTCCACCAAGGATATCGCCAAGAATAATCTGGCCGACGATATGCAGGTGATGTTTGAAACAGATAAGATCGAAATCCGCATTAAGGGAGTGGATAAGAGCCTGGACGATCTTGACGAGACAAAGATCAGCGCTTCCATTGACCTGAAGGATAAAGGTGAGGGAAGCTATAAGATACTTGTCAGTGTTGAACTTCCCGACGGCTATGAACTGGTGGAAAGCCCGTTTGCGGAAGTGAAGGTTTCAGAAATTTCCAGTGTGGAACAAAGCGAGGAATAGGGGGAGTAACGCTATGGTAAGTAAAAAAGTAACAATAAACAATCCGACAGGCCTTCACTTGCGTCCGGCAGGACTTTTGTGTAAGGAAGCAATGAAGTTTAAGTCGCTGATCACATTTACTTTTGAAGGCGGTACGGCCAATGCCAAAAGTGTATTGAGCGTACTTGGAGCGTGTGTGAAGTGCGGAGACAGTATAGAGTTAGTCTGCGAGGGCGTCGATGAAGACGAGGCCCTGAAAACTCTGGTGGATGCCATAGAGAGCGGACTCGGTGAATAATGGGTAACAAATTGTTTTAATTATAAAAGGAGGAGTATATTTTGAAAAAAAGAATTGTGGCAGCCCTGCTGAGCTTGACGTTATGTATGGCTACCGTAATGGAGACAGGAGCGGCCGCTTTTGACGACCAGTTGTTTACGGATGCTCCGGCAGCGGTCACAGACGTCGCCGCTGCTCAGGATCCGGTGGGAGATATTCAGACGGAGACCAACGAAGCTCCGGCAGAACAGGTTACTCCGACGCCGGAGGAACCGGAAGAAGTAACGCCCACGCCGGAAACTCCGGGAGAGGCAACGCCAGCGCCGGAGGAACCGGGAGAGGTAACGCCTTCTCCAGAACCTTCCGGGGAGCCGACCCCAACGCCGGGAGATTCTGATGTTGATGTGTTTGTCCCGGGGGAAGAATTGCCGGACGACGGTATTACAGATCCGGATGCGGAAACTGACATTTTCTCCAGCGGGGATGCAGAACTGCTTTCATCCGCAGCACTCATAGAGGTCAACAGGACAGACTGGGTGCAGACGCCCTCAGGCAGCGGAGAATGGATGCTGAAAAGCGGAGAGAATACATATTATAAGGATACGGACGGTATCTTATATATTAAGACTGTAGAGGATAAAAGCGCTCCGGCGTCAGATACGGCTGCCCATACAGGACACAGCGGATATTACATGTTTACCGCGGCCGGGATTCTGGTAGAAGGACGCGCCAGCATTGCACCGGGAACCCCGGGATATGATGGAACGACTACAGAGGAATATTATTTTATGCTCAGCACAGAGGCAGAATATCTGCAGGGATATGAGTCCAATGCCGTAAAGACGCCTCTTAACTCCAATATGGGACAGCTTCAGAAGAAGTATTGGCTGTGGTCGGACGGCGCTTTCCGCTACTATGATTCCACAGGGAAGTATCTCACTATGGCGAAGCTGAAAGAAACCCGTGTTGCAGCAGGCACCTATGACGGATATTACAACATCAACGGCGACTATTACTGCCTGGATGATAACGGAGTTCCCAGGGTAGGAGACGTCGAGTTGACAGACGTCAGGAAACCTGGTAAATATTACTTCCAGCCGGCAGGCAGCGACGGGATCCCGGGCAAGATGTTCAAGGGAGGCTGGCTTCAGACACAGACCACCAAGGGGACGCAGTGGCGCTATTATAAGAGTTCAGGCCAGTTATATGAGCGCGGTATTGTAGCCACACGTCTGGATACGGAAGTTATGGGCGATTACACCTATCTGCTGGATCAGGATGGATACATCATTAAGAGCAAGATGGTGAAGGCCGCTAATAATTCCTATTACGGTTCCGATAAGAACGGCCGTGTCTACAAGAGCAAGCTTGTAAAATATGGCAATTACAGATATTATTTCGGAAGCAGCGGCAAACGCGCGACCTGGACGAACTCCTGGCACCGCTGCCCGGGAGCGAGCAACCGCTTCTACTATTTCGGCAAAACCGCAGGACGGGTAACTGAGAAAACAGGCTGGCAGAAGGTAACCAGCACAAGCGGAAAAATGTACGGCTGGTTCTACTTCAGCAGCAACGGCAACCATTATATGAATAAATGGGCCCAGGGAGGCTATTTCAGGGAAGACGGCAGGCTGGCAAGCGGCGTTACCACAGTAAACGGCAAGACGTATTTCTTCCAGGTGTCCAATTCCAAAGAACACAGAGGAAAGCTCTTTAAGAGTACCTGGATCAGCTACAAAGGCAAGAGATATTACGCAGGAAGCAACGGCGTTCTTTATGGAAACGGATGGAAGAAGATCAGCGGGGCTTATTACTACTTTAATGAGGATTTCACAGTTAAGACCAATACCTTCGCAACCAGAAACGGCGTGAACGGTTATCTGGATTCCAAGGGTAAATACTGTACCGGATGGGTTGTGGTAGATAACGCTACCAATAAGGTACGCTATGTTGATCCGGACGGAGACGGCTTTGTGAAGAACACCTCCAAGGTGATCGACGGCCTGAGATATTACTTTGATAAGAACGGCTACCGTAAAAACGACCTGACCTCTATATACAAAGGACCGTATTATGTGGAGGTTGACCGTGTGAACGGTGTAATGACTATTTTTGATAAGAACAGGACAACACCGGTAAAATCCATCCGTGTATCGGTAGGGCTTTCAGGCACACCGACTCCTCTGGGCACTTATGTCCTGAGACGTTCAGCCAGATGGCAGCCTTTGATGGGACCGTCCTGGGGACAGTATGGTACTCATGTTTCCGGCGCAGGCCAGGGAGGTATTTTTGTTCACTCCGTAGCCGGTTGGGCAACGAACAGCACCAGCATGCCGATGGGAGAATACAACAAGCTGGGTAATCCGGCGTCCCATGGCTGTATCCGCTGCTGCGTGGCAGATGCGAAATGGGTATATGAGAACTGCAACGGCGCTACCATCAAGATCTTTGACGGAACCTACAAGGCGGACGAGGTTTTCAAGGGGCCGTTAGGACGCAGAGCTCTGGTGAAGACAAACGGCAATTATGACCCTACAGATCCGGCTCTTTAAAATTCTAAAATAAGGTTACTATTCACACCTGCGGCGTAAACAGTAACAAAATAAGAACTACAGAGGCACTCTTCGTGAAAACGGAGGGTGCCGTTTAAAGAATAGAAGAAATTCGCGCAGCTTTAGATGCGCGGTTCAGGAAACAAAAAGGAGAATTTATTTTCATGAGTCTGTATTCTATTGTTGTCCCGGTTTATAATTCCGAGCATACACTGGAAGAATTATATAGCAGAATTAAAGCGGTCTTTACCGACACCCTCCATGAGGAATTTGAAATGATCCTGGTGGACGACAGTTCCAGGGACGGATCCTTCAGGGTTATGGAAAAGCTTCACCAAATGGATCCCCGGGTAAAGATCATACAGCTTGCCAAAAATTTCGGACAGCATCCAGCGCTTTTATGCGGATTTTCTCATGTGTCCGGTGATTTCGTCATCACTCTGGATGATGATCTTCAGCATCCTCCGGAAGAAATCCCCAAAATGGTAAATGCCATGAAGGAGCGTGAAGATGTGGACGTGATCATAGCCAAATACGAGGGACGTAAGCACAGTCTTATCCGCAGGATCGGAACCAGAGTTTCCGTCTACGCAACCTCCAAAATGCTTCACAAGGATCCGAATCTGGAGATCACCAGCTTCCGCCTGATGCGCCGTTTTATTGTGGACGCCATCCTCAATACAAACACCCACCTGCCGCAGATTGGAAATCTTCTGGTACAGACCTCCAACCGGATCATTAATGTTCCGGTGGCCCATGATGCGCGCAAATTCGGCAAAAGCAATTATACCTTCCGGCATCTCTTTCACGACCTGATTTATGATATCACCACACATTCCGCCCTGCCGCTGATCATTGTGCGGAATATCGGGATTATCAGCTTTATTGTAAGCGTACTTCTTGCGATTTTTTATCTGGTACGGTATTTTACCTGCGGTATTACCGTAGCAGGTTTTACAACGCTGGTGCTGCTTACCCTGGGCTATAACGGGCTGATCCTGCTGGGAATCGGTGTCCTGGGACAATATCTCATGCACGTGCTGGATGAATCCAAAAAGATGCCGAATTATGTGATACGCAAAAAAGAACTGTAGAAGCCACGATATTGACCATAGAAAGTGCTCATAGAAAGCGCTCATAGAAAGGGAAATGCTTATGAAAGAAATCGGCGGTTATTTGCAGATGGAGCAGCTTTCCGGGAAGGAATATTACCCGGAACTGCTCCCTTTGAATTTAGGGCGGACGGCCCTTCTTTATGCATTGGAAAAGCTGCAGGTCCGGCGCCTGTATATCCCAAATTTCATCTGTGATTCTATTACGGCAATGCTTTTTAAATGGGCGGGGACTGTCACGGTTTATCCCGTAGGAAATGATTTCCTTCCGGCTGAAGGCTTTCTTCAGTCTGAGGAAGCTTATATGAAGGACGGAAGCTATCTCTTTGTGATAAATTATTATGGACAGATCACAAACAAGATGCTCCGGAGCCTGAAAGAGCAATGCGGAAATCTGATCGTGGACAATACCCACAGCTTTTTCCAGCATCCTCTTCCGGGGGTTCCTACTCTTTATTCCTGCCGGAAATACTTCGGCCTTCCCGACGGAGCATACCTTTCTCTGCCGGAAAAGCCGGAGGATTTCAGCAGTCTTCCCATGGACTGCTCCAATCACAGGCTGAAACATATTCTGGGACGCTACGAACAATCCGCTTCCCTGTACTATGGGCAAATGCTGGATACAGCCCACAGCTTTTATGAAGAACCGGTGAAACAGATGTCTCTGCTCACCAGAAATCTTCTCCGGGGAATCAATTATCAGAAAAGCGCCGCACAGCGGGAAGAAAATTTTCGGATCCTTGACGGGCTGCTGGGGGCATATCAGCCCCGTGAGTTCTACATGTCCGAAGGCCCCTTTGTATATCCTTTTTATTCCCCGGATGCTCCTTTATTAAAAAAGCGTCTTGCGGAAAACAAGATTTTTGTGCCGACCTACTGGAATAATGTCATAGAAGAGGCGCCAAGGGACAGCGTGGCATACGATCTGGCCGCCCATATCCTTCCCCTCCCGATTGACCAGAGATATTCCCGTGAGGATATGGAACGTATTGCCTGGGTTTTGACAGGCCTGTTAAAGGAGGTGGACAAGCGATGAAACACCGGCTTCTGATCCTTGGTTCCCTTATGGAATTTGTACAGCTTATCGACCTTGCCAAAAGCCAGGGAATTTATACGATCGTATGCGACGGTTATCCGGACAGCCCGGGTAAGCGGCATGCGGATAAGGCCTATGATATTCCTCCCGGTGAAATTGAACGGATTGCCGCTCTTTGCCGGGAAGAAAGGGTGGACGGTATTATTACCTCTTTTTCTGATTATCTGTTTGAATGTATGGTAAAAATCGCCGCCAGGGCAGAATTGAAATGCTATTTTCAGCCGGATAAACTGGAGCTTTACCGCAATAAAGCCGCAATGAAGGAAATGCTGGACACACTGGATATCCCTAACGCCAGATCGGCAGTTCTTACAAAGGATTTTCCGGACGAGGCGCTTGCGGGAATCCGTTTCCCCGTAGTGGCAAAGCCTCTGGATAAATACGGCTCCCGGGGAGTTCTGATCCTGAACTCTGTAAAGGAGATCAGGCAGGAATTTGACTATATCTGCGAAACCTCTGATGTGAAGCAGGTTTTAATAGAGGAATATAACGACGGTTACGAATTTAATATGATGACCTGGCTCATAGACGGCAAGGTGCAGGTCCTCAGCATTGCGGACCGGGAGAAAACCGCTGTAAACAGCCGGGATATTCCCATCAGCACCCGTAATGTTTATCCCTCCCGCCTGATGCCTCACGTCTATGAAGAGGCAAGAGATATTCTGCAGAAGATCGCCGATTACACAGGACAGCGTGAGGGGATTTTGTCCATGCAGTTTTTCTGGAAACCGGGACGCCCGGTATCTGTATGTGAGGTTGCGGGACGTTTCCTTGGCTATGAACACGAATTGATCGAATACTGCAGCGGACTTGCGGTGGAACGCCTGCTTCTCCACTATGTTTATGACGAACAGGCGCTCCGGAAAGACCTTGAGGGCTATTCGCCGTTTTTCCAAAAGCAAAGTGCGGTTCTGTATTTTCATGGCAAAAACGGAATGACCGTATCCGACCAGTCAAAGGCCAGAGAACTTGCCTCGCTTGCACAGGTATGCGGCTTCTGCACTTTTTATAAGGAGGGGGAAACCGTCGTCCCCCACGGTCCCAATCCCTATGTGCTGCGCTATTACTTAACCGCCGGAACCCGTGAGGAAATCGATTCCCTGACCAGTTATCTTTACCGGAATACTGCCGTTACCGATCCGGAAGGAAATTCAGTTATCTATGAGAATCAGATACCCCGATATCCGGATTTCTCTTCCGACCAATAAACACAGGGGAGGCAGCGGCTCATTTGAGCCGCTGCCTCCCCTGTGTTTAGCTCTCTTATCCAAGGGTATATATAAACACCCCCGTCATAATGATCAGATTCCCGATCACACGGCGTCTTGTCATTCTCTCGCGCAGAATAAAATAAGACAACAGCATAACGAACACATAGCTGAACGTATCGATTACTGCCCCATACTTCATATCCACCCTTGTATAAGCATAGGTATTCAGCAGCAGCACTCCTACAAAAATCGAGTAGGAAAGGATCACTCTCCAATTCAGATATTCAAAAACCGGATGCCGGTATTCCCGGTTGGCGCTTTGTTTTAAAAGCAACTGGGATACGCTGGTAAAAAAGGTTCCGGCAAGCATCAAAAGCATATATTTATTCATGTTCCTGCACCACCAATACTCCAATAAATACCAAAATCAGTCCAATGATATTCTCCGCAGTCAGATTCTCATGGAAGATCAGCACCGCCCATACCTGGGACCAGATCAGATACACGCTTTTATTTGCATAGGCCACATTCAGGTCGAACCGTTTTATGACCTTCTGCCACACAAGCGCATAGACAAAGCAGTTCAAAAGCATAAGAAACAGAAAAACATACAATCCTATGCCGTAAATTCCGTTTTTATTGAACTCATTGGACGCCATTTTCGTAAATACCGAGGTAAACGAAAACAGCAGGATGCTCAAATGCAGGAATACATAATTTTTGATTTTATTCTTTGTCATTTTTTAATCTTAGTTATTTTGTCTTGTACATTTCTTCATAATACTTCTGGTAATCGCCGCTGGTCACGTTCTTCATCCAGTCTTCATGTTCAAAGAACCACTGGATAGTAAGACGGATTCCATCCTCAAAGCAGGTTTCCGGATACCAGCCGATCTCAGACTTGATCTTATCCGGCGCGATGGCATAACGGCGGTCATGTCCTTTCCGGTCTTCCACATAGGTGATCAGATCCTCGCTTACCAGTTCCCTGCGGGGATCTCCCTCGGGCAGCATTTCCTGCAAGGTATCCAGAATGATATGGATGATCTGGATGTTCTGCTTCTCATTATGTCCGCCGATATTGTAAGTCTCGAACAGCCGCCCCTTTTCCTGAACCATATCGATGCCCTTGGCATGATCCATAACATACAGCCAGTCACGGACGTTTTTGCCGTCTCCGTACACCGGAAGCTTTTTGCCCTGAAGGGCATTATTGATGATCAGCGGAATCAGCTTTTCCGGGAACTGATAAGGACCGTAGTTGTTGCTGCAGTTGGTGATATTGGCCGGGAATCTGTAGGTATCCATATAGGATTTTACCAGCATATCCGAGGAAGCCTTGCTTGCGGAATACGGGCTGTGGGGATCATAGGGGGTCGTCTCATAAAAATAACCGCCCTCGTCGTCCAGAGAGCCATAAACCTCATCTGTGGAAACATGAAGGAATTTCTTATCCGGCTTAAAGGTTCCGTCCGGCAGCTCCCATGCGGCCTTGGCAGCGTTGAGCATTACCAGGGTTCCCAGCACGTTCGTCTTTACAAATACCTCCGGGTTTTTGATGCTTCTGTCCACATGGCTCTCGGCAGCAAAATGAACCACCCTGTCAATGTCATTTTCTTCAAAAATTTTCATGATTGCTTCGCTGTCGCAGATGTCAGCTTTCACAAAGGTATAATTCTCTCTGTTTTCGATATCCTTGAGATTTTCCAGATTTCCCGCATAGGTCAGCTTGTCCACATTGATAATGCGGATCTCGTTCCCGTATTTCTGAAACATATAATGAATATAATTAGAACCGATAAATCCGGCGCCGCCGGTCACTAAATAAGTTCTCATAGATTTGCTCCTTTTCTGTGATTTTACCCCTATGATACACGGATTGCTCCGCACATAAAGCGTTCATTCTCCTGCAATCCGAAAAACATCCGAAATTCCCTCTAATCAGGCTGCTTTCTTATGTTTTTCGGATTCATGTCATTATAGCACATTATTTCCGGTTTGTGCATACACCCTTGGAGTTAAATTTGTAAACAACTCCCTTAGAGCTTGTGGTTGTGGTGCTTTTCAGCATCACGCCTGATTTTTTCGTAAAATAATACCATTTTCCGTTCAGCTTCATCCAGCCTTTTTTGGCCTTGCCGTTGGTCTGGAAGAAATAGGTATAAGATTTCCCGCCGGATTTCAGCGTTTTAAAGCCTTTATTGAAGCGGACGCCGTTTTTATCCACATAGTAAATATCGCCGTTTGACAGGGTGATCTTCTTGTTTGTATACAGATATGCCTTTTTCGGGTCGAAATAGTAATATTTGCCGCCTACCTTTTGAAAGCCTCTCAGGGCATATCCTTTTTCTCCTACATAATATTTCTGTCCCTTGTAGGTGCACCATCCGCTCATGCGTTTTCCGTCTTTGTCAAAAAGATAGACATTTCCCGAACCGGATACCAGAGCGATATCCTTATAGAGATATCCGTATTTCTGGTTAAAATAATACCAGGTGCCGTTATCGTTCATCCAGTTGCAGTGGGCGACGCCGTCCTCCTTAAAGAAATACTGCTTGCCCTCAAATTCCTGCCAGCCGTACTGACGCTTGCCCTCTTCATTGACGTAATAAATTCCGGGCAGCAGAAACAGCAGCTTATTGGTTACCTTCTTACCGTTTTCGTAGTAATAAGTATCACCGTCTTCTTCGTACCAGCCGTTTTTTCCCTTGCCGTCCGGATCGTCCTCCAGATACTCGTCAGGAAGCTGGTCGCAGTAACGTACGATCGCGTCGGCGTCAGCTTTTGCGACCTTACGGAGCTTACTGTCTGAACTGAGATATTTCTTAGCATCCGATGCATTCGTAATAAATGCATGCTCTATAATCACCCCCGGCAGGTTCATTTCCACGCTGGACGCCACGATCCCGTAATAGTCTCTTAACTTGCCGTTGGGATAGGTACTGTTATTTTCGCTCATACGGTATTCCATGCCGCCGGTCTCAGGAAAACGCCTGTAAATGCCAAGCTTCCCAAGTTCCTCCATCACATAGCTT
This sequence comes from Eubacteriales bacterium, assembly GCA_030524715.1. GTDB lineage: Bacteria > Bacillota > Clostridia > Lachnospirales > Lachnospiraceae > Blautia_A. Next base: position 38,718 of record JAUNGB010000023.1, read on the forward strand.
CCGAATAATTTCTCCTTTGCCGCCAGGGATGGACGGTAGGTTCCCTTTGAGATCATCACGGACGCGCCGTGGGGCTGCGGACTCTCTGATGCGTTGATGTGCTGGCTGACCAGAAGATCCGCATCATAATTCTTAGCTACCTGCACGCGTTCTCTGAGTCCCATGCGCTGATTGTAGGTTCTTGTGAGATGTACTTCGATCTCCGTATGCTTGGCCAGCTCCTGCAGAGTATAATTGGAAATCTTCCAGTTGATCTCTTCTTCCTTATAGGTTACTCCATTATGAGTGGCGCGTGCTCCCGCCTCGCCGCCTCCATGACCCGGATCCAAAACCACCACATGCTTTTTCAATGTCCGGACCGTATCCCCGGCCAGGGCAGGCGCGCTGCCCCAGACCGCGGTAAATCCTATGGCTGCCGCCAGAAGCGCGCAGCCTAATCTTTTCATCTTTTTCATTCCTCTTCTCCTGCCTTCTCTTTCCATCCTGTTTTTTGCCGCTGATAAAATATCTAAAATATTCCCGGCTTATTTTTTCTTATATTGTTTCGTACATACGCCCTGGCTGTTAAATACGGAAACCACGCCCGTGGAGCTTGTCAGCGTGATATTTTCCGCGCGTACGCCGGAGCCCTGGGTATTTCCTTTATAAAAATAGTATTTCTTGCCGTTAATGGTGTGCCAGCCCTTATAGGCGCGTCCGTTTTTGGCAAAATAATATGTATTCTTTTTACCGTTTTCTGTAATAGTGGCGAACCCGCTGCAGTACCGTGCCCCGTCGCTTCCCAGATAATAAATGTTTCCGGCGCTGGAAATGATCTTACGGTCCTTATACATATAGGCCTCTTTGGCGTTAAAGTAATAATATTTCCCGCCGATCTTGTTAAAGCCCTTGACCGCATAGCCGTTGGAAGCCATATAATAGCGTTTTTCCTTCCAGTCCACCCATTGGTTGGATACTCTTGCCCCCTCGTCATCCACATAACAGATGTTCATTTTAGAAGAGGTCAGGAGCGCATTTTTATATAAATACCCCTGTTTGCTGTTAAAGTAGTAATATTTGTTGTTGATTTTTTTCCATCCGGTTACCTTCTGGTCGTTCACATAATAATAGGTCTTGCCGTCCTCTTCGGCCCATCCGTTTTTGCCGTTATTCACAGAGCCTCCCGTACTGGTGTCGGGAGTTGATGAAGGCTCATAACTGGAAACGGGCTGCCAACGGGGAGTAATCTTTTTGGTATAGTCCACATATCCGAAGTCAACGTCTACGTTGCAGTCCGTGGGTATTCCGGGGATCAGTCCTCTGGTAGTATTCAGGACTCCGCCGCCGTCGCCGTCTGTGGCCTGCCAGATGGTGTAATTGTAGGATGCGTGATCCGGCGCCTGAATGGTATCTCCATAGCGGGCGATCCATACGTCCAGCCCTTCCAGAAGATCCATGTTTACTTTACTGTCATACCAGTAGGTGTTGGTATAAACCATGGGATAGTATCCAGCCTTACGGATTTCATTACAGAATGTCAGCGCCAGTCTGGCGATCGCTGTAGGAGAAAGCTCTCCCATTTTAGAATATTCCAGATCGTAAACAACCGGATAAGAGACCTTGTAGCCCTTCATCTTCTCGATGGCAAACTGCGCTTCCTTCAAAGCTGTTTTTGTGGAGGTGGCCGTACTGTAAATATACGTTCCCACAGGAATTCCCACAGCCTCTGCCTGCTTCATATTGTAGTCATATTTCTTATCCATGTATCCGGTTCCGTGAGCAATACGGATAAACGCAAAATCCACGCCTGCGCTTTTAACCTTAGACCAGTTGATGGTTTCCTGCCATTCCGAAACGTCGATGCCTCTGGTGATAGCCCCGGGGATTTTCACTCCGCTTCCATTGTAGCAGACCCCATTAATTTTTTTCCACGCCTTGGAACTGACCTTGGAAGCCCCGAGCATGGACGAATCCTCTGCTTCCTCTACGCGTTCCTCCTCCGCAACGGTCATCCACCTTTCATAGATGCCCGAAGCCTTTACCGCGCTTCCGGCAGACACGGTAAGCCCTACGCTTAAAATTACCGCCAGAAGCCCTTTTGCAACTTTTTTTCTCCAATTCATGATTTTCCTCTCAATGCTTACTGATTCCCGAATACTGCTGTATTCCTTCTGCGTTCCGCTGAGCATATAATTAAGCGCCTAAGCGCCCGGTAGCCGGAACATTGTTGCCGTTTACACCTGCGGTGCGGACAGTAACGGAATATTTCCTGCCAAAAGATTACATATTTGTTACATTTTCATTATACATAGAACCTTATGGGAATGCAAGGATATTTAGAAGGAATCCCAACCGGTATATTTTCCTGTTTCAATTTTTCTGTTTCCTGAAAATAAAGATTGAATTTACCCCATGATTATGAGACAATAAAGCATTATAGGAAAGCTATCAGACGGAAACTTTACAGACGAGATGGAGAAATTATGAGTCAGAGGACGGAAGAAAAAAAGATACCTTTTAATAAACCCGCTTATGTGGGGAAAGAATTGACATATATTAAGGATGCGGTGGATCAGGGGATGCTCTGCGGCGACGGGGTGTACACGAAGCGCTGTTCCCGGTGGATACAGGAGCATTTTCAGGTGAATCAGGTGTTTCTTACCACATCCTGCACCCATGCGCTGGAGATGGCGGCGTATTTATCGGATATTCAGCCCGGGGACGAGGTGATCATGCCCTCATATACGTTTGTTTCCACGGCGGATGCGTTTGTGCTCCGGGGAGCAAGGATCGTGTTTGTGGATATCCGGCCGGATACCATGAATCTGGATGAGACGTTGATCGAGCAGGCGATCACACCCCGGACCAAAGCCATTGTCCCGGTTCATTACGCAGGGGTTGCCTGCGAGATGGATACGATCATGCGGCTGGCGCGGAAATACCGCTTGAAGGTTGTGGAGGATGCGGCGCAGGGCGTAGAAGCCTATTATCACGGACAGGCGTTGGGGACCATCGGAGATTTTGGCTGTTACAGCTTTCATGAAACAAAGAATTATACTATGGGAGAGGGCGGCGCTCTGGTCTTTCAGGATAATGCATATCAGGAGAAAGCGGAGATCCTTCGTGAGAAGGGAACGGACAGAAGCAAATTTTTCCGGGGACAGATCGACAAATACCGCTGGATCGACTATGGTTCCTCTTATCTTCCCAGCGAGATGAACGCGGCGTATCTGTACGCCCAGTTGGAGGAAAGCAGGAAGATCAATGAGAAACGCCACCAGATCTATGATTTTTATCACGAAAGCATGAAGCCTCTGGAAGAGCAGGGGAAGGTGGAGCGTCCGTATGTTCCGGCAGGGATCACCCACAATGCGCACATGTATTATCTGAAGGTGAAGGACCTGGAAACAAGGACAAGGCTGATTTCTTACCTGAAGCAAAACGGCATTTACAGCGCTTTTCATTATGTACCCCTTCACAGTTCTCCCGCAGGGAAGAAGTTCGGAAGATTTTCCGGGGAAGATGTCTTTACCACCAGAGAAAGCGAGCGCCTGCTGCGGCTGCCCATGTTTTATAACCTTGAGATGAGCGAGGCAGAATACATTGTAGAGAAATTACTGAAATTTCCGTTTTGAACGCAGATAAGCATTCCCCCGCTTCAAGTGTGCTGAGCACTGGATGGTGGGGATAGGGGATGCTTATGCCGGTGGGAATTCAAAGCTTTTATTGACAAACCGCGCAGCGACTTGCGTTCATGAGCATGCAGCAAAGCGGAAAAATGAAAGATCTGTCAGAGAAAAGAATAGGGAGGAGAAAATATGAGGAAAACGAAACGCCCGATAACGGCGCTTTTGACAGCGGTGCTGCTTCTTCTGGTATCCGTTCCGGTGCAGGCGGTGACCGTAAATAACGGAACCATAGAGGAAGCGGTGTCCAACAGCATTGAAGGATGGCCTGCCGCGCTGGATACCTTTTCGGAAACGGCGGTAGTGATCGATGCGGATACAGGCGCAGTCCTGTATGATAAAGGAAAAGATTCCGTCCGTTATCCTGCCAGTATTACCAAGCTGATGACGCTTCTTCTTGCTGTGGAGAACTGTGCATTGGATGAGGAAGTGACCTTTACAGAAACAGGGGTGCGGGATGTGACGGCGGACAGCACCAATATCGGAATGCAGTTGGGAGAGGTAATGTCCATGGAATCCTGCCTGTATGCCCTGGTGATTCAGTCGGCCAATGAGGTGGCAGCCCAGATCGCGGAATATGTGGGGGGAACGGAAGCGGAATTTGTAAATATGATGAACCGGAGAGCCAAGGAACTTGGCTGTCAGAACACGAATTTTGTCAATGCCAGCGGACTGCCCGACGAGAATCACTATACCACCGCCTATGATATGGCGAAGATCATGCGTGCCGGCCTGAAAAACAAGACCTTCCGTAAGATCATACAGACGCAGACTTATGTCATTCCGGCCACAAACATGAGTGAAGAACGCCGGCTTCATACCCATCTTCCTCTTCTTGCGGAGGAATCCCCTCTTTATTATGAGGGCTGTATCGGCGGAAAAACAGGTGTGACTTCGGTTGCCTTAAACACCTTGGTTGTGGGTGCAGAGAGGGACGGGGAGACCTATATTGTCGTTACTATGCGGGACGCGGAACTGAGCCAGAACTGTTCGGACAGCACTGCGCTTCTGGATTACGCATTCCAGAATTTTGAGCATTTGGACGTCAACGGGCTGGGTACCCTGACAGTCCCTGTGGGAACCTCTCTCGACGCCCTTGAGACAAAGGAAGCGGAGAAAAACGGCGTGAAGCTGCTCCAGTATTATTTCGGGGGGCAGTATGTAGGAGTCTCCCGTGTGGAAACTCCGGAACCGGAAAGCTCCGGGGAGGTAGAAGAGGCGGAGGATGCAGACCAATTGCCTCTTTATCAGGAGGACGGCGGCAGCGATGAGCAGCAGGAACCTGTCAGGGAGGAAAAGGGACTTTCCGACCTGACAAAGTTCCTGTTTACCGTTATGGGATTTATGGCGCTGATCCTGCTTGTGTTAGTAGTCGCCCTTGTAATGAAAAACAGAAAAAGAAAACATAAAGTCAAATAGAGAAAGAAATTCGGGCCAAATAAAAAATTAAGTCAATTAAAGAGAATTAAAGAAAATTAAAGTTAAACATAGAAAATTCAAGCCAAATATAGAAAATTTTAGTTAAATAAGGAGGATTTCCATGAAAGGAATTATTCTTGCAGGCGGCTCCGGAACCAGATTGTATCCGCTGACCGTATCTATCAGTAAACAGATCATGCCGGTTTATGATAAGCCTATGATCTACTATCCGTTATCGACCCTGATGCTGGCAGGCATCCGGGAGATCCTGATCATTTCCACACCCAGGGATTTGCCTGTTTTTCAGGATCTTCTGGGAACGGGAGAGCAGTTGGGACTGCAGATGTCCTACGCCGTTCAGGAGAGCCCAAGGGGGCTTGCGGACGCCTTTATCATCGGAGAGAAATTTATCGGGGACGACAATGTGGCGCTGGTGCTTGGAGACAATATTTTTTACGGGCAGAGCTTTACAAAGGTACTGCAGAGAGTCGCCGCAAGAGAAAAGGGAGCGACGATTTTCGGATATTATGTACGGGATCCCAGAGAGTATGGCGTAGTGGAATTTGACGAGAACGGCACGGCGCTTTCTATTGAAGAGAAACCGGAGAATCCCAAATCCAACTATGCGGTGCCGGGACTTTACTTCTATGACAATGACGTGGTGGAGATCGCAAAGAATGTAAAGCCTTCCGCGAGAGGCGAAATCGAGATCACCAGCGTCAATAACGAATATCTCCGCAGGGGAACCCTCCATGTAGAAACTCTGGGAAGAGGTTTTGCATGGCTGGATACGGGAAACCATGACGCGCTGCTGGACGCTGCGGAATATGTGGCGGCAGTACAGAAGCGACAGGGCTTATATATCTCCTGTATTGAAGAAATCGCATACAAAAAGGGATTTATCAGCAAGGAGCAGCTCGTGAAGCTGGCGCAGCCCTTATTAAAGACAGCTTACGGACAGTACCTCATCGAGGTATCTGAAGGATTGTGATCAGTGATCATATGATACCAGGGGCAAAAGGGCATATTTGTCATGCCCGCATAAGGTATCATAGGCGTCAAAATACTTTTTGATGCATTCATCATAATTCATAATATAACAGAAAAGAGGAAAAAATAATGGGAAAAATTAAAGTAACGGAATGCGGAGATATTGAAGGGTTAAAGGTGATCGAGCCGACTGTTTTCGGAGATGCCCGCGGCTACTTTATGGAAACCTATAATTACAATGATTTTAAGGAAGCGGGAATCGATGTGGAATTTGTGCAGGACAACCAGTCCAGATCCAGAAAGGGAGTTCTCAGGGGACTTCACTTCCAGATTAATTATCCTCAGGATAAGCTTGTGCGGGTGGTGAGCGGCCAGGTATTCGACGTGGCCGTGGATCTTCGTGAAGGCTCCAAAACCTATGGCAAATGGTTCGGCGTGGTGCTTTCCGCAGAAAATAAAAAGCAGTTTTTTATCCCCAAAGGCTTTGCCCACGGATTTCTGGTGCTTTCCGAGAATGCGGAGTTTACCTATAAATGCTCAGACTTTTATCACCCCAATGATGAGGGCGGCCTGATCTGGAACGATCCGGATATCGGCGTGGAATGGCCCATTCCGGAAGGTATGGAGCTGATATTTTCCGATAAAGATACGAAATGGGGAAGCTTTAAGGACTTCCGGAAATAGGAGAGAGTAATGCTGAAAACTATTTTTTCCCTGCCGGCGGACGTATATAAAAACCGCCGGCTGGTCTTAAAACTGGCAAAAAATGATTTCAAAACCAGATATGCAGGTTCTTATCTGGGAATCGTATGGGCCTTTATCCAGCCTATCGTCACGATTCTGGTTTACTGGTTTGTGTTTTCCGTAGGTTTTAAGCCGGATATGGATAATGTAGGCGTTCCGTTTGTTCTGTATCTGGTTGCGGGTATCGTACCCTGGTTCTTTTTTCAGGACGCCCTGGTGGGCGGGACAAACTCACTTCTGGAATATAATTATCTGGTAAAAAAAGTCGTTTTTAACATCAGCGTGCTTCCGGTGGTGAAGATAATCTCCGCAATGTTCGTACACGGCTTTTTTGTACTGTTTACCGTTATTTTATATATGTTTTACGGAAGATTTCCGGATTTATATTATCTGCAGATTTTTTACTACAGCGCATGTACTTTTCTTCTGGCGCTGGGATTGTGCTATGCTACCTGCGCGGTGGTTGTATTTTTCCGGGATTTAACCCAGATCATCAATATCGGCCTTCAGGTGGGAGTCTGGCTGACGCCGATCATGTGGGTGGCCGAAGAGTCGCTGGCGACCCATCCCCTGCTTCAGAAGGTACTGCAGCTAAATCCCATGTATTATATTGTATCCGGCTACCGGGACGCTTTTGTAAAAAAGGCGTGGTTCTGGGAGCGCCCCATGTGGACCCTGTATTTCTGGGTATTTGCCGTTTTGTGTCTTCTCGTGGGAAACTGGGTGTTCAAAAGGCTGCGGGTTCATTTCGCGGATGTGCTGTAAGAGGGTATACTGATAAAAGTGAGGTTTATAAATTTGGAAGATAAAAAAGTTATTCAGGTGGAGCATCTGTCGAAGATGTACAAGCTTTATGACAAGCCCTCTGACCGTTTAAAGGAATCTCTGGGCCTGTCCAGAAAAAAGCGTTACCGGGAACATTATGCCCTTCATGACGTGAACTTTGACATCCATGAGGGAGAATGCATTGGGATTATCGGGACAAACGGCTCCGGTAAATCCACTATTTTGAAAATTATTACCGGCGTTTTGAATCCCACGGAGGGACGCGTTACTGTGGATGGCAGGATTTCCGCCCTTCTGGAGCTTGGAGCCGGGTTTAATATGGAATATTCCGGCCTGGAAAATGTGTACCTGAACGGTACTATGATCGGGTTTTCCGAGAAAGAGATAGACGCCAGACTGGATGATATCCTGGCATTTGCGGATATCGGGGATTTTATCCATCAGCCGGTAAAGACGTATTCCAGCGGTATGTTCGTACGGCTGGCTTTTGCGGTGGCGATCAATATCGATCCCGAGATCCTGGTCGTGGATGAAGCTCTTTCTGTGGGGGACGTGTTCTTTCAGGCAAAGTGCTACCATAAATTCGAGGAATTTAAAAAACAGGGAAAGACGATCCTGTTTGTAAGCCATGACCTGAGCAGCATTTCCAAATATTGCGACAGGGTGATCCTTCTGAACAAGGGACATAAGCTGGACGAAGGCTCTCCGAAAGCGATGGTGGATATGTACAAGCAGCTTCTGGTGCACCAGGATCCGGTAAAGCAGACGGAAGGCGGCGGGGATACGCCCGGGGCCTCCGAGAACTGGCGGGATGGCTTCCAGGTGAATCCGGATACGCTGGAATACGGGGAAAAGCAGGCGGAGATCACTGATTTCGTCGTTTTGGATTCCAAAGGACGCCAGAGCAATACTATCGAGAAGGGAAGCACCTTTCAGATCAAAATGCGGGTGCATTTCCACGAAAGCATCCAGCAGCCAATTATGGCGTACACCTTTAAAAATATTCAGGGTACGGAGATCACGGGAACCAATACCATGTATGAGGAAGCGGTTGTGGAGCACCCGGATGCGGGACGGGAATGTGTGGTTACTTTTGAGCAGCGGATGGACCTGCAGGGAGGGGAATACCTGCTTTCCTTCGGGTGTACCGGATACAGGAACGGTGATTTCTGCGTGTTCCACCGCCTGTATGACGCCTGTAATGTGACTGTGGTTTCCACAAAGAACACGGTAGGTTTTTATGATATGAACTCCGTAGTAACGGTGGAGGAATGAGCTATGGCAGAAAAAATCGGAAATGTAGAACTGGATTATACGTTTTACCCGGGCGAGGATCTTTACAGCGACGGGCCTGTAGAAGAGACGCTTCTGGAAATTGCAAAATCCTGCCGGGAGGAAGAGCTGAACAGTGTCATTGCCCAGCGGAACAGTTGGCCTGTGCTGTATCATTTCTCCCATATCAGGCAGAATATCGTAGACTGGATCCCCTTTAAGAAGGAAGACCGGGTTCTGGAGATCGGCTCCGGATGCGGGGCGATCACAGGCGCGCTGGCCCGGCGGGCAGGGCAGGTAACCTGTATCGACCTGTCAAAAATGCGCAGCACTATCAACGCTTACCGGAATCGGGACTATGACAACGTAAAGATTCTTGTGGGGAATTTTCAGGATATCGAAAAGAATCTGGAGGAAACCTTTGATTATATTACTTTGATCGGAGTGTTTGAATATTCGGAGGGATATATCGGAACAGAGGAGCCCTACGTGGAAATGCTGCGGAGGATCTCCCGGCATCTTGCGCCGGGCGGGAAGCTGGTGATCGCCATTGAAAACCGTCTGGGACTGAAATACTGGGCGGGCTGTACGGAAGACCATGTGGGAAAATATTTCGAGGGGCTGGAGGGCTATCCCGAAACAAAGGGCGTTAAGACCTTTTCCCGCAAAGAGCTGAGCAATCTGATAGATGCCGCCGGGGATTTTACAACTGCTTTTTATTACCCCTATCCGGACTACAAATTTCCTCTGACCATCTATTCGGACGAGTATCTTCCCAAAAAAGGAGAGCTCAGCGATAATTTCTGTAATTTTGACCGTGTGAGAATGCAGTTGTTTGATGAACCGAGGGTATACGATTCGCTTTTGGAAAGCGGCCTGTTTCCGGAATTTTCCAACTCATTTCTGGTGATCGTAGAAAGGAAGGATGCGTAATGGCAGAGGTGATTTTTTCAAAATATTCCAATGAACGCAGCCGCAGCTTTGCAGTACGGACGGATATTCTTAAGGAAAATGACGGGCGTTTTGTGAGAAAGACGGCTCTTTACCCGGAGGGACGTGCCCATGTGGAGAATCTGTACCGCTGGTATCAGGAGCTTGGCAGGATCTACGAAGCGGCGCCTTTTGTATGCAACCGCTGTGAAAAAGAAGAGGGCAGCGTCCGTCTGGAATACCTGGAGGGGGAAACCCTGGAAGAGGCGCTGGACGGTCTGCTGGAAAAAGGCATGAAGGATCTGGCGGCACAGCGGCTCCGGGAATATTTAAGGAAGATTGAGCTGGTTTACAGCCGGGCAGCGTTTACTGTGACGGAAGAGTTTCAGAAGGTTTTCGGGAAGGTGACAGAGGAAGAGCTTCCCGGGGATCTCACCTGTGCGCCTGTGACCAATATCGATATGGTATGCCAGAATCTGGTGTTTACAGAGGTTCCTACGGTACTGGACTATGAATGGACCTTTGCATTTCCGGTGCCCTGCAGGTATGTGCTTTACCGGGTGATCCATTATTATGTGGATACTCACAGCGTCCGCGCCGTACTGAAGGAAGTGGATTTCTACCGTGAATTTGGTATCACGGAGAAGGAAAGGGCAGTTTACGAAAGAATGGAGGAATGCTTCCAGAAATACATTACCGCAGGCCACGTTCCCATGCGGGAAATGTTTGCGGGGATGACTCCCGGTATCGGCACGGTGCAGATGGTAAACGGCGGGCAGCTTCAGGTGTTCTTTTCCTCAGGAGAGGGATACCGGGAAGAAAATTCGGTTCTGTTTCCCATTGAGGACGGAAAAGTTGTCTGTACGGCCGCGCTTCCAAAGGGATGTACGGATGTGCGTCTGGACCCGGGAGAACAGCCCTGCGCAGTCCATATAAAAAGCCTTGCTTTTGACGGAAAGGCGGCTTCCCTTGAGGGCTGTACCATAGATAAGGGCGCTATGGCGGGAGAGTGGGTCTATATCAGCAGGCCCGACCCGAATATTTCCCTGATCCCGGTTCCAAAAGGAGCAAAGGAGCTTCAGATTTCCTTTGAGATATACGGGGCTGGCGCGGAGCTGATGGAGCGTGCGCGCATCCTTGCAAAGGAGAATACGGAGCTTAAGGCAAAAGTGAAAAAGCAGGCTCATCTGATCAAAGAAATGAGAAATACGAAGGTCTGGAAGCTGTATGAGAAATACCGGAATCTTGCAGAGAGGAAAAAATAGCATGGACGACCACATTGTAATTTTGGATACCTGTGATTATACATTAAAAGGAAACGGAACCTGCATCCTGCGGGGCTGGATGTATGTGGGTGAGGAGGAACCCCAGGTGCAGGTGCGGGCGGATCATATTCCGCTGGAATGCAGCATGACGCGGAATGCCCGGCCTGACGTTCTGGCTGCTATGCCGGAGCTGCAGTTCCCTGATGAAAATGCGGGGTTTGAGATCCGCATTTCCAATATGGAGCCGGTTTTTTCACTGGCACATTCCCTTCGGGTGCGCATCTGCTGCAACGGGGAAAGCCTCCCTGTGCTCAAAAAGGATATGGATGAGGTGCGGGATGAGTATTACTCCAGCACCATACGGTATTACATTGAAACCATTGAACGAAGATTTGACAACGTGCATATCCAGGGCTGGTGCATCAGCACCTATGGGAAACTGGAAACGGCGTTTTATGACGAAAAAGGAAATAAAATAGAAGGGGTGCGCTTTACCGGGGTGCGCCGCGCGGATTTATGCGAGCAGTTCCAGGTGGAACTGAAGGACTGCTACGGCTTTATCTTTGATATTCCCAGAAATCAGATCAAGGGGAGAAAGCTGCGGCTTTCCCTTGGCAATAAGGCGGTGCAGAAAGAGAAATGCTTTGATATGTACCGCTTTGACAGGGAAAATACCCGTATCGGGCGTATCCTGCATACTCTCAGGAAGGAAAATAAGGAGAAAAACAGAGAAATCCTGAAGGAAGAGGGAATCCGGGGCTTTTGGGACTTTCTCAGGGAAGAGTCCGGAACTTTTACGGATTCCTACGGATATTATGCAAGGAAGCACGAAGCATCCCCAAAAGAACTGCAAAGGCAGGCAAAAGAGGTTTTTTCAGAGGATATTCTGTTCAGCATCGTGATTCCCCTGTACCATACGCCTGTGGAGTTTTTGAGGCTTCTTCTGGATTCGGTGACAGCCCAGAGCTATGGGAACTGGGAGCTCTGCCTTGCTGACGGGAGCGGTGACGCCTCCCTTGGAACGTATATTGAGGAACATTACGGAAAGGATAAGCGGATCCGTTACCGGCGTCTGGAGGAAAATCTGGGGATCGCCGGAAATACCAATGGGGCCCTTGATATGGCGGAGGGAGATTTTATCGTCTTTGCGGACCATGACGACGTGCTTGCGCCGGACGCCTTGTATGAGCTTATGAAGGAACTTCAGAGGCATCCCGAGGCGGAGCTTCTTTACACGGACGAGGATCTGATCGATGAGGACGGAAACAGCCTGTATCCTCATTTCAAGCCTGATTTTAACCTGGATTATCTGAGAAGTATCAATTATATCTGCCATCTGACCGCAGTCAAAAGAAGCCTTTTTGAGAAGGTGGGCGGCCTGCGCAGCGAATTTGACGGGGCGCAGGACTATGATTTCCTCCTGCGATGTGTGGAACAGACGGATAAAATCCGCCATATTCCCAGAGTCCTGTATCACTGGAGAAGCCACGAGGATTCCACCGCAGGCAACCAGGACAGCAAGCAGTATGCCGTTGACGCGGGCAAAAAGGCGCTGGATGAGCACTATCAGCGGCTGGGACTCGACGCCCAAGCGGAGTTTGCCGGGATCTTTATTATGTACCGTACCAGATTTAAGGTGCAGGGCAGTCCGAAGGTCTCTATTCTGATTCCCAACAAGGATCACACGGAGGATCTGGAGACCTGCATTTCTTCTGTACAGGAAAAGAGCACCTGGAAAAATACTGAGATCATTGTCATTGAAAACAACAGCGAGCTTCCGGAAACCTTCGCATATTATCATTCGCTGGAAAAAAGATACCCCAACGTACAGGTGGTAAGGTATCAGGGAGAGTTTAATTATTCTGCCATCAATAATTTCGGCGCGTCCTATGCCTCCGGCGATTATATACTCCTTCTGAATAATGACACGGAGGTGATAACTCCGGACTGGTTGGAGCAGATGCTTGGATACTGCCAGAGGGAGGATGTGGCGATCGTGGGCGCTAAGCTTTTCTATCCGGACGACACGGTCCAGCACGCAGGAGTGGTGATCGGAATGGGAGGCTTTGCGGGGCATATCCTTACGGGGTATGGCAAGAACTATACAGGATATATGGGCAGGCTTAAGGCGGCACAGGATATCAGCGCGGTGACAGGGGCCTGCCTGATGGTGAAAAAGAGTGTTTTCGACGCTCTTCTGGGACTGGATGAAGGCTTCGGCGTTGCGCTGAATGATGTGGATTTCTGCCTGCGGGCAAGGGCTATGGGCAAACTGGTGGTGTTCCAGCCACAGGCGCAGCTTTACCACTACGAATCAAAGTCCAGGGGCCTTGAGACGACACCCGAAAAGCAGGAACGCTTCCAAAGGGAGATCCGCAGGTTCCAGGAACGTTATGAGAAGCTTCTGAAGGAAGGCGACCCTTATTATAATCCCAATCTGAGCCTGATACGCGGCGACTGTTCTCTGCGGAAGGCGCATGAAGGCATGAAAGGAAGAAGAAATTCATGAAACACCAACTGTTGGAAGTGGAAAAAGAACGGTTTTACCTGAATGACCCGTGTAAGTATGTGATACGCGGCGTGATTCCGGAAAAATATACGATCGAGGCTTATCTGGACGGGACGCCGGCAGGGGTTTCCGTGGAAAAGCAGATTGCCCGAAGCGCCATGGAGCGCTTTAAGGACGGGGAAATGCTGGGAGGCCAGAGAGTGGAGGCTGTGATCTCACTGCCGGAAAAGCTGGCGGACTATGAGAAGCTGGAGGTCTTTGCCGTATTTGAGGCGGACAGGCAGCCGTGGTTTAAGATTAAGGTGTCAGAGCTTTTGTTCAAGCGCGGAAGGCCGCAGTTTTATATTGAAGAGGAAAAGGTAGACAGAGCGGCGGGAATGTGCAGTATCCGCGGATGGGCGGCGGCGCCGGGGCACGTTTCCATTAAGCTGTTCGATGAAGAGAAGAAGCCGATCCCGTGCAGAGTCCAGAGGATGAGCCGGGTGGATGTGCTGGACATGTTTAAGGAATGCCCGGTGGAAGAGGAATGCGGCTTTGCGGTGGAATTACAGGATTTCCACGGAAGGTTCCTCCATGTGGTGATGAGAACCCAGGACGGCAGGAAATCTGTTTATAAAATGGGACTGAGCGCCGGGGAGATCCTTAAAGGAAAGGTAAGGAAATACCGGAAAAAGGGTATGAATTATCTTCGGGCAAACGGAGCCAAGGCGCTTTTTGTAAAGAGTGTGCGTAAGCTTTCGGAGGCCGCCAACCGTCCGGTAGAATACAGCAAGTGGATCGAGCAGCACCTTCCCGGCCCTTCGGAGCTGGAGAAACAGCGGAAAACAAAGTTTGCCTGTGAGCCGAAGATCAGCCTTGTGGTTCCTCTTTATAAGACAAGGCCTGAGTATCTGGAGCAGCTCATCGATTCTGTGAAGGCGCAGACATATGCAAACTGGGAGCTTTGCCTTTCTGACGGAAGCGGTGCGGATTCCCCCATTAAAGAGCTGCTTGAGAAGTATGCAGAGCAGGACGGACGGATTAAAGTAGTCTATCATGAAGAACCCCTTCGTATTGCGGAGAATACCAACGCGGCCATTGACATTGCCACAGGGGATTTTATCGCTTTCGGGGACCATGACGACGTGCTGACAGCCAATGCGTTTTTTGAGTGTGTGAAGGCCGTCAACGAGAAGCCGGAGACAGAAGTGCTCTACTCAGATGAAGACAAAATGTCCATTCACGGAAATAAGTTTTTCCTGCCGCATTTTAAGCCTGATTTTAATCTGGATTTATTGTGTACCGTTAATTATATCTGCCATCTGTTTGTGGCAAAGAGAGAGCTTCTGGATAAGGTAGGGACGCTGCGCCCGGAATTTGACGGAGCTCAGGACTATGACTTTATATTCCGGTGTGTGGAGGCTACGGAGCATATTTACCATATCCCGAAGATCCTCTATCATTGGAGAAGCCATGAGGATTCCACCGCAGAAAATCCCGAGAGCAAGCTTTATGCGTTTGAAGCGGGAAAAAGAGCCGTCCAGGCGCATTTTGACAGGATCCATGTTCCGGCGGAGGTTTATCAGGGGGAATACCTGGGGCTGTACCGGACCAGGTATCTGTGGAAGGAGAAGCCGCTGGTCTCCATTCTGATCCCCAATAAGGATCACATTGAGGATCTGGAGCGGTGCATCAAATCCATAGAAGAAAAGTCCTCTTACCGGAATTTTGAGTATATTATCATAGAAAACAACAGCACGGAGGAAGCCACCTTCGCCTATTACAAAGAACTGGAAGCGCGGAATCCAAAGGTACGGGTGGTCTATTGGGACGGCGTGTTCAATTATTCTGAGATCAACAATTTCGGGGCGTCCTTTGCTAACGGAGAGTATCTGCTGCTTCTGAACAATGATACGGAGGTCATTAATGACGACTGGCTGGAGGAAATGCTGGGGTATTGTATGCGTCCCGATGTGGGAATCGTAGGCGCAAGGCTTTACTATGAGGACGACACCATTCAGCACGCGGGCGTGGTCCTTGGGTTCGGCGGTATTGCGGGGCACTGCTTTGTGCAGCAGCCAAGGGGCAATACGGGATACTGCCACAGGATCATCTGCGCGCAGAATTACAGCGCGGTGACAGCAGCCTGCATGATGGTCAGGAAAAAGGTATTCGATGAGGTGGGCGGCCTGAGCGCCGACCTGGCGGTGGCGTTTAATGATATTGATTTCTGCCTGAAGGTCCGTGATAAGGGGTATCTGGTGGTCTATAATCCCTATGCGGAGCTGTATCACTATGAATCCAAGTCCAGAGGGCTTGAGGATACGCCGGAGAAGAAGGCAAGGTTCGCTAAAGAGATCGCTACACTGGAATCGCACTGGCCGAAGATTTTTGAGAAGCCGGATCCTTATTATAACGTGAACCTGACATTAAAGAGCCAGGATTTTTCATTAAAGAGATTGTAGGAGGAAAGAGAATGAGAGTATTAGTCACTGGTGTAAAAGGTCAGCTTGGCCATGATGTGATGAACGAGCTGGCAAAAAGAGGCTATGAAGGCGTCGGCGTGGACGTGGAGGAAATGGACATTACGGACGCGGCTGCGGTAGAGAGGGTCATGACAGAAGCCAAAGCGGACAAGGTGGTGCACTGTGCCGCATGGACAGCCGTGGATGCCGCTGAAGACCAGGCGGAGCTCTGCCGGAAGGTGAACGCCCTGGGAACGGAGAATATTGCGCGGATGTGTAAGGAACTGGATCTTCCCATGGTATATTTAAGCACGGATTACGTGTTCGACGGGGAAGGCACAAGACCCTGGGAGCCGGACGACGAGAGACATCCGCTGAACGTATATGGACAGACCAAATACGAGGGCGAGCTTGCCGTGGAAAAATATCTGGAAAAGTATTTTATTGTCCGGATCGCCTGGGTATTCGGCGTAAACGGCAAGAATTTTATTAAGACCATGTTAAGGCTCAGCGAAGATCACGACACGCTCACCGTTGTGGATGACCAGATCGGCTCTCCCACTTATACCTATGATCTGGCGAGACTGTTGGTGGATATGCTGGAAACAGACAGGTACGGGCGTTATCATGCCACAAATGAGGGGCTCTGCTCCTGGTTTGAGTTCGCGCAGGAGATCTTCAGACAGGCAGGCAGGGAGGTAAAGGTGCTTCCGGTCAGCAGCGACGAGTATCCGGCAAAGGCAAAAAGGCCCCATAACAGCCGCATGAACAAGGATAAGCTGGAGGAAATGGGATTTGAGAGGCTTCCGTCCTGGCAGGATGCGCTGTCCCGGTATCTGAGGGAGATTTTGTAAGGCGTCATGAATACAAGATTAAAAAGAGAACGGTATGTAGAGTGGGGAGTGCTGGCGCTGTTTTTCGCGCTGGTGCTTGCCTGGTCTCTGACTACCTGGCTGCAGGGCGGACCGGATGAAGAGATGCGCTATGATGTGGCAAAATACCTTTATGAGCATCCGGGAACGCTGCCCCGGGGGGAGGAAGAGGCCATCCGCAATGAAACCTGGGGGATCTCCTATGCGTTTTATCCCATCCTTTCTTATATGGTTTCCGCGGTTTTTATGTGGATCGCCGGTATTTTCAGCACCTCTAAGGATGTGCTGCTTCATGCGGCCCGCCTGGCGGATGTGCTGTTCATGACCGTTGCCGCGTGGTATACCATCCAAATCGGAAAACGGCTGTTTGGAAAGGAAAAAGGGTTGTTTTTCAGTGTACTTGTGATCTTTCTTCCGGGATATCTTTATCTGGGAACCTATGTGAATAATGACGCCCTGGCTATGATGGCGGCGGCCATGATCCTGTACGCATGGGTAAAGTATCTGGATGAGGGCTGGACATGGAAGAACTGCGTTCTTTTGGCTGTGGGAATGGGAATCTGCTTTTTGTCCTACTATAACGCATATGGTTGGATCCTGTGGAGCTTTTTCTTTTTCTGCCTTACGGTCCTGCTGTGTTCGAAGAAACCCATGAGGGAACGGTGGAGGTTCCTGTTTTCCAGAGGGATTGTGATTGCTGCGGTGACTTTGGGAATATCTGGATGGTGGTTTGTGCGGAATTATTTCCTGTATGACGGGGACATTCTGGGAAGAAAGGCAAGCGCCCTCTGCGCGGAAAAGTATGCCCAGGAGAAATTCAAGCCTTCTGTATATATGACTCCGGCAAAAATGGGGTGGTCCCTGAAGGAACTGTTTTTGTATCAGGATCCGGGATGGAGCCACAACTGGATCATGATGGTGCTCATAAGCTTTGTGGGGCTTTTCGGCAGCGGTTTTGATATTTATATGAACGAGACAGTCAGCAAGGTCTATATTGTATTTCTGGCCGCGGGATGCGCAGCCGTCTGTCTGATGCTCCGGGAATTTTGCTGGAAGAAACAGACCGTGACCGTGCAGAAAAGTACGGTCGGAGGCGAAAAAATAAAGGTGAAAACCGTGAGGACGTCAAAGGAGTGGAGCGCCAGAGGGATTTTTAATGTAATGATGGCTGCTTCTCTGGCGACGCCGGTGGTACTGTTCATCCAATACGCGTATTCCAGCGATAACCAGGCTCAGGGCAGATACATCATGTCGGCGGTGTATCCTCTTATGTATTTTGTCACCTGCGGTTATGGAAAGCTTCTGGAAAGACTGGTAAAAAATGAAGAGATACGGAAGTGGCTATACAGGGGCGTGGCTGTGCTGTGGATTGCCGGGGCAGTTCTGACGTATTTCCTTTTGATCAGACCTGCTTATTCGTAATATATCCGCCCGAACATAAGAAAACAGCCATTTTTCAAAGAAAAATGAGCGGGATAGAAAGAAATCTGTCTTTCTGTCCCGCTTCTTCTGAGTTTATTAAGAAATCGTCAGGATTTGATAACCTTCACCATCAAGAAGATAAGCAGAAGGAGCAACGCGGCGCCGATTCCCCCGATAACATAGTACATCCCCGCGGATTTGTTGGCGGAAAAATCCTGGGCGGCCTTGAGGTTGGCCTCGCCTTCGACCGCAATGGAGTTATCCTGCTCCTGATTGGCCATTAGTGTGGCTGTTCCTACGGGAGTTCCGCCGAAATAGTACTGACGGGCAATTTCGCCGTCGGCTTCTGTGTCCTGGGCGGCGACGTCAGCCTCCGTGGCAGTATTGGGGATGATAACAGTGCCTCCGGAGATCAGGTTGAAATCGTTCTCGCCAAGGGAGAGCTTCTGGAAGTTGTTGAAGCCGTAGTCAAGGGTGGTAATGGCTTCGTTATAGGTCTGGCCGGAGGCGCCCTGAAGGACGACGGAGATCAGGATGATGCCGTTTCTTTCCGCGGCAGTTGCAAGGGTGCTGGCGGACGCTTCCGTATAGCCCTCTTTGCCCCCCAGACAGCCCTGATAGTAAGAGGCGTCGGTACTCTTGAGCATGGTAAAGTTATTGGTCAGCGCCCGGGCTCCGCCGGAAACATTTGTAGCCGGTATGGTGTAGGAAGCCGCGGAGGCGATGGTGCGGAAGTCGGCGTTATCAATGGCGGCCTGCATAATAAGCGCCATGTCGTGGGCTGTGATATGCTGGTTCTCGTCGGGAAGCCCCGTCGGGTTGGTAAATACCGTGTTGGTGCAGCCAAGCTCCTGTGCCCGGGCGTTCATTTTTTCCACAAAGGCTTCCACAGAGCCGCCGATATGCTCCGCCACCTGCAGGGCGATATCATTGGCGGAGGCAAGCATGATCGCGTACAGGCACTGCTCCATGGTGAATACCTCGTCCAATTGGGCGGAAATATTGGCTCCCCCGTCCGTAACGCCGGATACACCGGTGGCAGTCATGGTAACCTGGTCGTCCAGGCTCGCATTTTCCAGGGCCAGAAGCGTAGTCATGATCTTAACGGCGCTGCCCGGGTAGAGGGGCTGATCCATATTTTTAGCGTAAAGGATCGTGTTGGTGGAATCCTCCATAACGATGGCTGCGGTGGACGTGATGTCAGGTCCCTGGGGCCATCCGGCAATGGAATTGGTGGAAATAGCGGATGCGTTATCGGCAGTATCCGCGGTTTCGGCGGTTTCCTCCGCGGCGGATACCGGAATCTGGAAAGGCGCGGAAGCGGCGATTCCAAGGGCCAGAAGGCCCGCAATAAATTTTTTTATTCTCATAATAAATAGACTCTCCTGTTTTTGGTAAATATTCATAATAAAGATAGTATAACACATTCATTCCCTTTCTTGCAAAAAATATAGTACAATGTTAAAATAAATTTACAAAT
>JAUNGB010000024.1 GCA_030524715.1 Eubacteriales bacterium
CGGTCGGCGCTTATCACTCGTCCACCGGACGAGCAGCGCCCCGCTACGCCTCCCTTATTTGAACCAAATATCCCACAAATTGTGGAATACATCTTGCAGAAAGCAATTTTCAAATACACTCTAGCCATAATTATCTTACAAGTGGCAGGGAAAATTGTCAAGTGCAGGAGTAAAATTCAGGCTTCCGTCCATGAAAGACCGTATAATAACGGAAGCCGCACTGCAGCAGGATCTCACGGGCTTGGTCAAAGGAATAGGAGATCTTATCCGGAGTATGCGCGTCTGCACCAATGGTAATGATCTCTCCACCCAGGTCATGATAACGTCTGATCATGGCGGTACAGGGATTTGGTTCGCCCAGGCCGTAATGATATCCTCCGGTATTTAATTCTATGCCGATTCCTTTGCGGATCAGCGTTCTTAGGATCTCATCCAGGATATCCTGATAACGGCCATAGGAATATTCACGGTTCTGATTGGGGCCGTAACGCACCACATAATCAATATGCCCGTAAACATCCATTTCCGAAAAAACGGCCAGATTTTCCAGAATTGATTCAAAGTATTCCATATAACACAACGATTCCCGTCTGCCCCGGAAAAAATCCGGATAATAGGGGTCGTATCCGTGTACAACATGGGAAGAGCCGATTACAAAATCAAAAGGCGTCTCCTGGAGAAGTGTATGGAAATACCCGTCCAAATGCGGCTGAAGCCCAAGCTCGATCCCAAAACGTATATCCAATTGCTTTTTATATTTCTCCTTAAGCGCCATGAGCGTTTCCCTGTATGCCGGCACATCCAGGGAAAATTTGATTTTATCCGGCGTATCGGGATAATCCGGATCCAGATGTTCAGTAAAACAGATTCCTGTAAGTCCGCAGTCAGCCGCTTTTTTTACCATGTCCTCCATAGGCGTCGGCGAATCTGAAGAAAAACAAGAATGCATATGACAGTCCCACATAATTTTGTTGTTCATAAGTCAGGCCCTCCCTGCTGCAGAATATTGATTTAATAATGCCTTTGGCATCCAGTATACCATAAATTTCTTTTTTATGATGTTTTTTATAAAATACTCTTGAATTTTCCGGGGAAATTCGGTACAATAACTATTAGGTTGACGTTTCTTTAACAAAGGAGTGTCATAATTTACCATTTAATTCATAGGAGGAATTTATCATGGCAGTAAAAGTTGCAATTAATGGATTTGGCCGTATCGGTCGTCTGGCTTTCCGTCAGATGTTTGGAGCAGAAGGATTTGAAATCGTAGCAATCAACGATTTAACATCCCCGAAGATGCTGGCACACTTATTAAAATATGACTCCACTCAGGGAAGATACGCTCTGTGTGACAAAGTTGAAGCTGGCGAAGATTCCATCATCGTTGACGGAAAAGAAATCAAAATCTATGCAAAAGCTAACGCTGCAGAACTTCCTTGGGGAGAAATCGGCGTAGATGTAGTTCTGGAGTGCACCGGATTCTACACCTCCAAAGCAAAAGCTCAGGCTCATATCGATGCAGGTGCTAAACACGTTATCATCTCTGCACCGGCTGGTAATGACCTTCCGACCATCGTTTACAATGTAAACCATGAAGGCCTTACAAAAGAAGATAAGATCATCTCCGCAGCTTCCTGTACAACAAACTGCTTAGCTCCGATGGCTAAAGCATTAAACGACTGCGCACCGATCAAATCCGGTATCATGTGCACAATCCACGCTTACACAGGCGATCAGATGACTCTTGACGGACCGCAGAGAAAAGGCGATCTGAGAAGATCCCGTGCAGCAGCAGTTAACATCGTTCCGAACAGCACCGGCGCTGCAAAAGCTATCGGCCTTGTTATTCCGGAACTGAACGGCAAACTGATCGGTTCCGCACAGCGTGTTCCGACCCCAACCGGTTCTACAACAATCTTAACAGCAGTTGTTGAAGGCGAAGTTACAAAAGAGCAGATCAATGCAGCTATGAAAGCAGCTTCTAACGAGTCCTTCGGATACAACGAAGACGAAATCGTTTCCAGCGATATCGTAGGAATGAGCTATGGCTCCCTGTTCGACGCTACCCAGACAATGGTTCTGCCGCTGGATAACGGAACAACTCAGGTACAGGTAGTTTCCTGGTACGATAACGAAAACTCCTACACAAGCCAGATGGTTCGTACAATCAAACACTTTGGCAGCCTGCTGAACGCATAATTCAGTCAGAGTAGTAGTATAGACTCAGCAAGGGTCCGGTCTGATAAGGACCGGACCCTTTTATCTTTTCATGTTAGAAAATTTCAAGGAGGCATAATCCATGCTTAATAAAAAATCTGTTGATGATATCAATGTAAAAGGCAAGAGAGTCCTCGTAAGATGCGACTTTAACGTACCGTTAAAAGACGGAAAGATCACAGACGAAAACCGTCTTGTTGCAGCTCTTCCTACCATCAAAAAGCTGATCGCTGACGGAGGAAAAGTTATCCTTTGTTCCCACCTTGGCAAACCGAAGGGCGAGCCGAAACCGGAATTGTCTCTTGCACCGGTAGCAGTACGCCTGTCCGAATTACTTGGCCAGGAAGTTAAATTTGCTGCTGACCCGGAAGTAGTCGGACCAAATGCAAAGGCTGCTGTAGAGGCAATGAAAGACGGTGAGGTTATCTTACTGGAGAATACACGTTATCGTGCTGAAGAAACCAAAAACGGCGAAGCATTCGGCAAAGAACTGGCTTCCCTGTGCGACGTATTTGTAAATGACGCATTCGGAACAGCACACAGAGCACACTGCTCCAATGTTGGCGTAACTCAGTATGTTGACACTGCAGTAGTTGGATATCTGATGCAGAAAGAAATTGATTTCTTAGGAAACGCAGTAAACAATCCGGAAAGACCGTTTGTTGCAATCCTCGGCGGCGCTAAAGTAGCTGACAAGTTAAATGTTATCTCTAACCTTCTGGAAAAATGCGATACCCTGATCATCGGCGGCGGTATGGCTTATACTTTCCAGAAAGCAAAAGGCTTTGAAGTAGGAACTTCTCTGGTAGACGATACCAAGCTTGACTACTGCAAGGAAATGATGGACAAGGCTGAGAAGCTTGGCAAGAAGCTGCTTCTTCCGGTTGATACCACAATTGCTAAAGAATTCCCGAACCCGATCGATGCTGAGATCGAAGTAACATCTGTAGATGCAGAAGCAATCCCGGCAGATATGATGGGTCTTGATATCGGACCGAAGACAGCAGAAATGTATGCAGAAGCAGTGAAGTCTGCAAAGACTGTCGTTTGGAACGGACCGATGGGCGTATTTGAAAACCCGATTCTTGCAAAAGGAACAATCGCTGTAGCAAAATCCCTTGCAGAAACAGATGCGACCACGATCATCGGCGGCGGCGATTCCGCAGCAGCAGTTAACCAGCTTGGATTTGGCGATAAAATGACTCATATCTCCACAGGTGGCGGCGCTTCTCTGGAATTCCTGGAAGGCAAAGACCTGCCGGGCGTTGTAGCAGCTAACGATAAATAAAAGCTTATCGGTATCCCATTCCGATAATAACCAATCTACGCGGACGTATCTATATGCCGCATTCCGTTAAATTTACCGGGCGTGTTGCATTCTGTTAAATCTACTGAGCGTGGATTGAAACAAACAACAGGAGCGAGAGGAGAATATAAAAATGGCAAGAAGAAAAATTGTCGCTGGTAACTGGAAAATGAACATGACACCAAGCGAAGCAGTTAAATTAGTAGAAACCCTGAAACCATTAGTAGTGAATGATGAAGTAGACGTAGTATTCTGCGTACCTGCAATCGATATTATTCCGGTTCTGGAAGCAACCAAGGGAACGAACATCCAGGTTGGCGCAGAGAATATGTACTTTGAGGAAAAAGGCGCATACACAGGAGAAATCTCCCCTGCAATGCTTACAGATGTCGGTGTAAAATACGTTGTTATTGGACATTCTGAAAGAAGAGAATACTTTGCAGAAACAGATGAAACCGTTAACAAAAAAGTCCTCAAGGCTTTTGAGCACGGAATTACACCGATTATGTGCTGCGGCGAAACTCTTACCCAGAGAGAGCAGGGCGTAACCATGGACTTCATCCGTCAGCAGGTTAAAATTGGTTTCCAGAACGTAACTGCAGACCAGGCTAAGACAGCAGTGATTGCTTATGAGCCGATCTGGGCTATCGGAACCGGCAAAACTGCTACAACTGAGCAGGCTCAGGAAGTTTGTGCGGGAATCCGTGCATGCATCGCTGAAATCTACGATGAAGCAACAGCAGAAGCTATCCGTATTCAGTACGGCGGCTCTGTAAATCCCGCAACTGCACCGGAACTGTTCGCACAGAACGATATTGACGGCGGCCTTGTAGGCGGCGCTTCCCTGAAGGCTGACTTTGGAAAAATCGTAAACTATAAGTAATTCTGCATGTAGTCATATGCTGTTTTTTGACTGACGGTCAGAGTTTTTATAGTAAATATATGATTTAGCAATAATTAATCCCTCAACTCCCGAGCATGTGCGCGGGAGTTGAGGGATGCTTTATCTTATGTATGTAAAACGTTTGTTTAAACGAGATTTTTCCGGTATGTATTTAAGAAACTTTTTCTTTCAGATTGCAGATATCCAATGAATTTTGGCAAACAATACGTTCCAGCGAAAAGATCCTGCTGTCGTGGTTGTCCAGAAGGCTTTTTATGTGTGTGTCAAATTCCTTCTGGAAGATGTAAAATTCTTCAAGAATTGAGTAATTCTTGTTTATCGTTTGTTTGATGGATTTGATATCAGCCTTAACCTCGACCATGTCGGACTTAAGCACAGCAACGTCAGCTTTAACCTCGACCATGTCAGACTTAAGTTCCGCGACGTCAGTTTTGAGTTCTGCAACATCAGCTTTAACCTCGACCATGTCAGATTTGAGGTTGCCTACATCTGTCTTGAGATCGCGGATATCAGATTTGACTTCGATCATATCTGTCTTTAAAATGTTAAGATCTGACTGCATGGGTGCAAGCGCGCTTAAGAAGATTACGGATATATTCTGTAAATCCTCATTGGTTAATGCCATCATAATTCCTCCTCCTTTCTTTTATGATAGAAAGAGTATAGCACAAAAACACAAATAAGTCCATAATGGGCTAAAAATTATTTTTTATTTATTGTCATATGTAAAAAAAAGAAGTATACTTTAATAAAGAGTTTTACATCATAATTTTACTGTTTTCCAAGATACGGAATATCCGTAGGAACTATAAAAGCACAAGGAAGGAAAAAATAATGAAAACACGGTTGAACAGATATAAGTTTGATAAGATCAGCGGTAAAATGGCACAGGATTTTGGGACAATCCATAAGGGAGAAGAGGATTTCTATTCAATGATTTTATTTCCTATGGAAAGTAATATGCTGAAACTGCACCGGCAGAACGAGGCATGGAATGGACGGCGTGCCATTGAAGCGATTCATATTTGCCTGCTGACAATTGATGGATATCTGAAAGGGGAAGAGTATGATTTTGCCCCCTTTTTATCAGCGGATAATAAGGAGTTTGTGAACGGTCTTTTGATGAGTTTCGATCCTTTTACCAATGACGCAATTCATAATACTATAGAAGATGACTATCATCTGGATTCCACGGAAGATTTACAGAGATATTTTCAGACGCCGGTTATGTGCCTCTTAAGAATTGAAAAATCAATTGAATTATGGACGAAAGAAATGGGCGCAAACGGATATTTTATCTTTTTAGAGAACAATATTGGAAGTATGGTTCCCCAGGATACGAAAATGGACTATACTGTTGAGGTGAAAGAGAAAAAAGGGATTTTTAGCCGATTTTTCCAAAGGTGATGTAAAGCGAACATTCGCAAAACTCGCGCTTAAGCGCTTTTGAGTCTGCTATCGCAGCCGCGTTTTGCTTATTAGAGGGGTGGGTTGCTAATCCAACAGCAGACTTTCATCGTAATAAATTGCATGAAAGTCTGCCGCCGGGTTGCAACCGCACAGGTAGAAAAGTTTGCGGGAGATTTTTAACATACATAACAGTTTAGAAGCAGTATTTAAAGAAGAATACGTTTAATTCTGATTTTGTCCAAATACCTGTTTATGAAGCCGTTTACCAGTTGGGGTGGCGGCAAGCCCTCCCTCCGCAGTTTCTTTCAATGCGGCAGGCATCATATCACCGATCTTCTTCATTGTCCAGATAACCTCATCGGCAGGAATCGCGCTCTTAATACCTGCCAGTGCCAGTTCTGCAGCTACAAACGCCCCTGCCACGCCAGAGGCGTTTCTTTTGATACATGGGATTTCCACTAACCCTGCTACCGGGTCGCACACCAATCCAAGAATATTTTTCAATGAAATAGCAATTGCTGAATCTATCATTTCCGAAGTTCCTCCGGCCAATTCCACAATTGCTGCGGCAGCCATAGCTGCGGCAGAACCACACTCCGCCTGGCAGCCGCCCTGTGCGCCGGCCAGAGAAGCATTGTTTGCAATTACCATTCCCACAGCAGAAGCAGTGAACAGAGACATCACGCATTCCCGTTCAGAAACCCCTTTTTCCTGCTGCATGGTCAGAACGGCCGCCGGGACGATTCCGCAGCTTCCGGCTGTAGGCGCCGCCACAATCCGCCCCATGGCCGCATTTAACTCAGATATGGCCAAAGCCCGGTAAAGAGCTCCGCCCAGCAGTGACCCTGTGAGATTTTTTCCATTATCTGCTGCCTGCTTCATTTTTGCGGCATCGCCTCCGGTCAAACCGCTGGTACTGCGGAGATCCGGGTCGCATCCCGGTTGGATACATGCGGCCATAACCTTATAGTTTTCCCTCATTTTTTCATAAACATCTTCCTCGGAAATACCCAACTGCTCTGCCTGCTGAATGAGAACCAGCGAAGAAAGTCTGCAGCCCTCTTCAGAGGCGGCCTTCAATAAATCTGCAATCGAATTATAATTTAACTCCAAATCAAACCCCTCCTGTTTACAAAAATAATAGTTCTGAAAAACAGTAAAATAATCACAATAATTGCATATATAAATACAAATGTTGCCTGTTAATCCTGTCAGATCGGCTGCAGCATAGTACTGGAATAAATATTGGGCAGTTGATTGATTTTGTCATTTAATTCCGATCCAAACACACCGTCGATTTCAATGGTCATAACGGCCTGTCCGCCCTTTGCTTTACGCGCAAGGCGGAAATTACAGATATTGACTCCATATTCTGCCATCAATTCCGTAACTGCGGCTATGGTTCCGGGGGCATCTCTGTGAAGAACGATCAGGCTTGTATACTGCCCTGTTAATGAAACCTCCATACCATTTACCCTGGTGATAAGGATATTGCCTCCCCCAATGCTGCTACCGCGAAGGCTTACCTGGCGGCCATTTTGGGAAATAAGGGTTATTTCCGCTGTATTCGGATGGGCATCCTCAAGCTCGCCTGTGATGATTTCAACGGTAAGTCCCTCATTTTCAGCAGCATCAAGGGAAAAACGGATTCGCTCATCATCCGTTCTCATTCCGAGAATACCTGCAATAATGGCTTTATCCGTTCCATGTCCCTTATAAGTTTTGGCAAAGGAGCCATGAAGAAGGATGTGGGCCTTTACCGGAGCTTCCCCAAGCAGCGCTCTTGTGATCAATCCGATACGCGCCGCTCCTGCCGTATGGGAACTGGAGGGCCCGATCATCACCGGACCTAAAATATCAAAAACATTCACATGCTTACCTCCCCTCTTTTGCAGCGCTTTTTCTTTATTATATCCGGATTCAGTAAATTTAGAAAGGCTTTTTTCGGAAAAGAAGGTTATATTCTCTAACCAAAGGCGTAATTCTCTAAAGTGAATTACCATATACGGTACGCATGAAATATCATTTTCGAGTATAATAATATCGGGGATAAAATACCTTTAGTCCCAATATCACCGTATAGAATTATAATAGGCTGCTGCATAGAAAGAATGCATTTTTTATAATGCTGCGTACACAGAGGAAAAACAATGTTGGTAAAACACGGTAAAAAAGAAAATATAACAGAAAATTTCAGGAGAAATGGATACTGTACCGATCTACGGCAGAAGAAATAAAGAAAGAGCTATCTCTGTATCAGGCGGGACGGCAAAAGAATAAAGAGATAGAAAAATTGATTATTAAACTGGAGCAGTGTATGAGTAAAGAACGTTCCAAATGGCAGATTTTAAGTGAAAACGAAAATTAATCTAAGTTTAAGCCGGATAACGGCCGGAATGTTTACAGTGGACAGGATAGAAAAAGGATAACCGCCAGTTATCACTGAAATAAAATACCCTTAAAAAAACGGACGTATTCCCACACCTGAGAGGAGGTTCCCTATGAAGGAAAAAAACAAAAAGCGTATTGCCTTTCTGGATCAGCAGTATCAAAAACTTGAGAAGGCATGTACCCGATTATATGAGATTCACAGTTACCAGGAGTATGGAGATTCGGAGTATCATAACTATTGGAAGCAGGCGAGAGAACTTTGTTCCAAAATTGAGAGTAATGAATGGGAAAGCTTACAGGATGTACTGAATATATACAAGGCAAAAGCCAATAGTTACCTGGGGCTTGCTTATACGGAAAAGGGAGATTACGATGAAGCTCTGAAGTATTTAAAATTGGCAAGAGAGAAAATAGAAAAACAGTCTGCCCAATATCTGGAGCCTGCAGTTTACGTCAGAACTTTAACAAATCTTGGTAAATGTTATATGGAAAAGCATAGTCCGGCAGAACTCATTGAAGAATGTCACAATAGTGCGGATCAGGTATTAAAGGATGTAAGAGATTATTTTCATAAAGAAGAGCCTTATTGGTATATAAAAGCAGCATTGGAACTGAAATTACAGCAGGCGATAGCAAAAATGGATGTTTATGGTCAGCCGTGCGGATCGTGGGAAGAAGAAGCGTGGAATTTTCTGGAAGATGCGAAAGCATATTATGGAAAACTGCCGGTTTATGCAGATGTATTGAAAAAAGCTGCTGACAGACAGAAATATGCGCAATGGAAAAGGCGGCAGGAAGCTACGCTTGAGACAAGTAAAGGGGAATATTTTAAGAAACTTTACTTTTCCACTAAGGATATTGTACGGTTCCTGAACGATCATAATGACGCGACTGATGATTGGAGAGAAAAACGGAGATATTTGAATGAAGTCCAGAAGAGGCTGCAGGAAGAACTGAAATATGAATTAAGTCAGGAGCAAATGAATAAAGCTTCCGGAGAACGTGAACGTCTGGAATGGCTTTTGGAAAAGGTAGAGGGTGTGAAACCTTTATTGAGTCAGTATATAGGTAGTTTGAAACAGGCAACGGAAGAATTGAGGGAATATTGTCTGGAGGTTGCATTCCGCACTTTTGCTTATGTGATTGGAAAAATACGTAATAATACTATCAGTATGGGAAACATTGCTATTCTGCTGTACGATTATTATGGGGAAACCGGTAAAAGAAACTTTCTGTCAGATCTGTTAGAGCAGTATTGGAGCGATTTTCGGGATATTTCAATCAGTAAAAATAATACAGTCATAGAAAATATCAAGGTTATTTTGAATAAGATTCTTGAGATAGACCCTATTAATATGTTTGCATTGAACATTAAGGCTGCATTATCAAAGGATCTGTCCATTTCCGGTGAGATCGATCATTATCCAACCCTTCGTCAGTCTTCTCTTAAAAGGCGCTTCGGACTGATAGAGGATGAGCTGGAAGGAAAATGTAAAAATGAATGGCAGCGTATAGAAATTAATCTGATCATTCTTCACAATAAGATAGTGGAGTTTATGAATTCTGCTATTATTGATTTTTCCAGTCCGGAATGGAAGAAGCTGGAAGTTGCCCATTATACCAGGCTGGAAGTGATTCCTAAGTTGCTCAATAAGGGCGGACACTGCAGATTAAAGATACAGAATGTCCATCATCTGAATGATCCGCTGGAAGGCGCCCTGTTTGTAGATCAGCTGAAAAAGAAAATAGGAGGGGAAGATAAACCGCTGATCCAGGAACTTTTGAGGCTTTACAATTCTGAGAAAAACGGTGCTGTCCGTAATTCTGTTTATATGGGCAGCTTTACCGGAAAAGTGGATCAACTGAATATGTGGACCAGATACGGTGATAATGGAAAGGGCTGCTGCCTGCAGATCGAAGCAGAGAAGTTCTTTGACAGTTGTTCAAAAATATCTTTTTCTGAGGCGTCTACGAACGATGGCCCTGGTTATTATAAAATGGACGACATTAAATATCCGTTGTACATGGTGATGTATTTACCTGAAGATCCATGTATAGATTTAAAGGAAAGAGAAGAATATGCCAGGAGCAGGGCAGAAATGGCACGCCATGATGTATGCTGGTGGGAAAAACAGGCAGATTTGATTCATGCCTTTATCGGTTTAAAAGAAAAAGTGGTTTTGCTTTTAAATAAAATCGAGGATGATTTTTGTGCGATCGACAGAGATATATCAGGACTCAGTAAAGAAACCAGGGAAAAAATAAAACGTGAATTGTGCAATATTATAATGGCTATTCTGGATTTGGCCCGTTTCCTGATCAAAAGCGAATATTATCAGGATGAGAGAGAATACCGGATTATACAGTATGCATCGGATCCAAAATATGATGACAGTGTAAAGGGGATCCCCAAATTATATATTGAAGTGGAAAAGGATATGGTCTATCAAAAGATATTCTTTGGCCCGCTGGTTCAGAATTTTGATTCCCAGGCAGCCTATATTCTTAATATCAAAAAGGATGCAGAAGATGGAAATCCTAAAACCAACTGGGAAGTTGAAGTATGCAAATCAGGCATTTCTTATCGGTGAAAGGACTTAAAATTTATGACTGGCAATATGGCGTTAAGAATTCATATTATAGAACCGCATCCCGATGATGCTCTGGGCTCTGCTCCTGCATTGTGTTTTTGTCCCGGAGCAGAGGTCGTAATTCATACGATTGCCGGCGGCGGACCGGATAGGGATGCTATTAATCTGGCAATCAGGCCGGAGTGCAGGAAATATGTAAAAAACCATCGGAAGTATTTTCTTGCTGATTATGATTGGGATTTACGTATAAAGGAACAGATTCCATATGAACAGATTCTGGAAGTGTACCGGAGAGAGTATGGAGACGGGCAGTTAGAAAGGCTGTCAGAGGTTTTACACAAGATCATAGCAGAAGTATGGAAGGAGAAGGCGCATCTGGCAATTCCTCTGGGAATTATGCATCCTATGCATATGCTTGTAAGCAGTATGGCTATTGAATTGATAAAGCGCCGGAAAATCAATCCCGGAAAATTGTGGATTTATGTGGATCACCCATATGATCTGCACAGCATGGGGACTTCCTTAATGAAACAAAGTGTTTCCTATGCAGAGAAAGAACTGGGGTATTGTATGGATCGTTTCGATGCAGTCGGGACGGATTTATATGCAGCAGGAGAAATTCTGCGGAGAATTTATAAAAATCGTTATCATGCAGAGTTTGACGGAGCCTTTAACAAAACCCTGTGCGGATTCTATCTGCCTGAAAAAATCAGCCGTGAACAAAAAAATATGGTAAGGCTGCAGAAAATAAAAATATTAATGATCGCGGCTCAGGGCTATCCATTTATTAAAGGCGGAGGTATGGCAAATGTTGTGTATGGACTTTCCAGGTCTTTGCAGAATTTTGCAGGCGACACCAGAATCCTGCTGCCGTGGTATGACAGGATACCAGCGGATGGAACTTTTTTGAAGCGGATGGAGTTTTCACATTGTCTGCCGGACAATAGTCAGGTGGAATGCATTCTGGAAAGCAGGGAATATCAGGGAATCATTTATTATTTCCTTAAAATTCCAGGTGTTCTGAAGGATGACAGAAATCCTCTTTCTTATGCTGCTTTTGCGGAGATCGTACTGGGAAAGGCGCTTCCTATGCTGGATTATGTGCCGGATATTCTTCATTGCCACGACTGGCAGAGTGCGATGATTCCTTTTTTATTGAAAACAAGATATAAGAAAGAACCGTTGTACCGGAAAATAAAAAGCCTGTACACCATTCATTTTTATGGTTATCAAGGGAGACTGCGCGGAAAAGAGTTAAGGTATTTTCTGGATTTTCCGGATGACAGGAAAACGGACAGAGTTTTCTCGAAGCTTCAGTTTCTGACGGCGGAAGCAAAGAAAATGCTGGGGGTTCAGCAGCCATCGCTTATCAGCTTTATGAATGCAGGGATTTACTTTGCAGATGTTGTTTCGACTGTCAGTGAAGGCTATGCAGAAGAAATATCGGATTATCCGGCGTTTAAAAAAGGGCCGGAGGTTGTTGGAATCAGAAACTCTATATTATATGATGTATATAATCCATTAACGGATACAAATCTTTCCATAAATTATGGTCCGGAAAATTTTGAAGGCCAGAAAGCTGAAATTAAAGTTCAGTTTCAAAGGTGTGCAGGATTGGAAGAAAATAAGGCAATCCTTTTGATTTGCATGGTCTGCCGTTTAGAGACAGTGAAAGGAATGGACAGTGTTATCGAGATACTTCCGGAATTATTAAAATTGCCTTTGCAGATGGTAATTATGGGAGACGAGGGACGGGAGGGATATTACAGCCACAGCCTGGAAAGGATAAGGCAGCAGTTTCCGCTGAAATTTGTGCATTTTCCTTTTCAGAGAGAGAAAGAAACAGAGTTATACGCAGCTTCGGACGTTATTCTGGTACCATCTTTGAGCGAGTCCTGCGGAACCGCACAGTTGATAGCCATGCATTATGGAGTGGTGCCTGTTGTCTCCTGCCTTGCTTCCCTGAGAGATTCGATTACTCCTTTAAGTAAAGAAAAAATGGACAAAGGCGTTGGATATCTGACCTACCCGGATGACGGAGCTATGCTGTATGAAGCTATACTTATGGTACTTCAGGATTTTGGAGACAGGAAAAAGTGGAGTTATATGGTGTGGAAATGTATGGTGACGGATTTCAGCTGGCAGGGTGCGGCGATGAAGAAGTATATGACGCTCTATCACGGGATTATTTCGGGCATTCCGGAAAAGAAATAAAAGGTTGACAAAAGTCGTTTTCTGCCCTACTATTAAATCCAGGCGTTATACACTGAAAAAATGTCAGTTATTGTTCATTCCCAGGCCCGTATTGGCTGCATGGCCATGGGCTGACAACATATAGTAGTCGGGAATGTGAAAAACATTATAATAAAGGAGCCGCAAAAATGGAGAATAAAGTTATCAACGCTGCTCTCCTTGGTCTTGGAACTGTAGGAACGGGCGTATATAAAGTCCTGAAAAACCAGGAAGAGGAAATGTCAGCAAAAATCGGAAGCCAGGTTAAGATTAAAAAAATTCTGGTCCGTAATCTGGAAAAAGCCGCGTCCAAGGTGGAAGATCCGGCGATTCTTACAAACCAATGGGAGGATATCCTCAATGATCCGGATATCGAGATCGTTATCGAGCTTATGGGCGGCATCAATCCTGCCAGAAGCTATATCCTTGCCGCGCTGAATGCAGGCAAGCATGTTGTTTCAGCCAATAAAGACCTTATTGCTGTGTATGGGCAGGAGCTTCTCGCGGCAGCGGAAGCGAATCATGTGGATTTCTTATTTGAAGCCGCAGTCGCCGGCGGAATTCCTATCATCCGTCCTCTGAAGCAGTGCCTTGCAGGCAATCATATGAGTGAGGTAATGGGAATCGTAAACGGAACCACAAACTTTATTCTCACTAAAATGACCCAGGAAGGCATGGAATTTGCAGACGCACTTGCGCTTGCCACGGAGCTTGGCTATGCGGAGGCAGATCCGACAGCCGATATCGAAGGGCTTGACGCCGGGCGTAAGGTCGCTATTCTTGCAAGCGTAGCTTTTAATTCCCGTGTTGTATTTGACGATGTGCATATTGAGGGAATCACTAAAATTTCCGCTAAGGATATCCGGTATGCAAGAGAAATGGGCTGCGACATCAAGCTGCTGGGCGTTGCCCGCAATGAGGAAGACGGTATAGAAGCTTATGTCTGCCCAATGCTGATCCCAAGCGGGCACCCGCTTGCTTCTGTAAATGACTCTTATAACGCTGTGTTTGTCCATGGAGACGCTGTTGAGGACGCTATGTTCTTTGGAAGAGGAGCCGGCGAGCTTCCCACTGCCAGCGCAGTTGTCGGGGACATATTTGACATTGTAAGAAATATCCGGTCAAATTGTACTGCCAGAATTGGATGCACCTGCTATAAAGAAATTCCGGTTAAAAAAATGGAGGATACCCATAACTGTTACTTCCTGCGTATGCAGGTGGAAGACCGCTGCGGAGTTCTTGCTGAAATGACCGCTGTATTTGCCAAATATCATGTGAGTGTAGCGCAGATCATACAGAAAGAAACAAAGGCCCAGGACTGTGCCGAGGTAGTTGTAATCACTGCCAGGGTAAGGGAAGGCGATTTCCGTACTGCCATTAAAGAACTGGAAACCCGTGATTCCATCCGTAAGATCTCCAGTATCCTTCGTGTATATAATAAATAGTATACGGAAATATTCAGAAGCGCTATGCTTTCCCGGCGGGAGTATGGCGCTTAGAGCGTGTTTGAAAATTGCTTTCTGCAAGATGTATCCCACAAAGTGGAGGATGCAGATTGCGGGAATGAATTTTCAAACACGCTCGTGCGTTATGGAGATATTTTCTTTAATTATTGGCGGGAAATCCAAAGAAAAGAATTGAAAAATCTCAGATTTTTGTTACTATATATTAAGAAGACATTTTTAGTATAAGAACTCTCCCTTGCATCCGTTTAAACAGAAAGGGAGCAATGATTACAAATAAAGGAGAACATCATGAGCAAAAAACCAACAGTATTAATGATCCTTGACGGCTACGGCCTGAACGAGAAACATGAAGCAAACGCTGTATATGAGGGAAATACCCCGGTTATGGATTCCCTTATGGCAGATTATCCTTTTGTAAAAGGATACGCCAGCGGGCTTGCTGTAGGACTTCCTGACGGACAGATGGGAAACTCTGAAGTTGGCCATCTGAATATGGGCGCAGGCCGTATCGTATATCAGGAGCTTACCAGAATCACCAAAGAGATCGAGGATGGAGATTTCTTCAAAAACGAAGCGCTTCTTACAGCAATGCATAATGCAAAGGCTAATAATTCCGCCATCCATTTCATGGGGCTTCTTTCTGACGGCGGCGTTCACAGCCATAATACTCATCTGTACGGACTTCTTGAAATGGCAAAGAGAGAAGGCCTGGAAAAGGTTTATGTACATTGCTTCCTTGACGGCCGTGACACTCCTCCTGCATCCGGTAAGGGATATATCGAAGAACTTCAGGCAAAAATGAAAGAGATCGGAGTGGGCGAGATCGGTGTGGTTTCCGGACGTTATTATGCAATGGACCGCGATAACCGCTGGGATCGTGTAGAAATGGCATACAAGGCTCTTACTCAGGGCGAAGGCGTAAAAGGCACTGACGCAGCGGAGGCAGTACAGGCATCCTATGATAACGGAAAGACAGATGAATTTGTAATGCCGACTGTAATAGAAAAAGACGGAAAGCCGGTTACTGTTGTTTCTGACAAGGATTCCGTAGTATTTTTCAACTTCCGTCCTGACCGTGCCCGCGAGATTACCAGAGCATTCTGCGACGACGATTTCAAAGGCTTTGAAAGAGGAAAGAGACTTGATCTCACATATGTCTGCTTTACAGACTATGACGATACCATTCAGAATAAATTGGTGGCTTTCCATAAAGTGCAGCTTCACAATACTTTCGGCGAATATCTGGCGGCCCATAATATGACGCAGGCACGTATTGCGGAAACTGAAAAATACGCCCATGTTACTTTCTTCTTCAACGGCGGCGTGGAAGAGCCAAACAAAGGCGAAGAGAGAATCCTTGTAAAATCTCCGAAGGTTGCAACCTATGACCTTCAGCCTGAAATGAGCGCTCCGGCTGTATGCGACAAGCTGGTAGAGGCTATTAAATCCGGTAAATATGATGTGATCATCATTAATTTTGCAAATCCGGATATGGTAGGCCATACTGGTGTGGAAGCCGCTGCGATCAAGGCAGTAGAAGCGGTGGATGAATGCGTAGGCAGAGCAGTGGAAGCAATTAAAGAGGTGGACGGCCAGATGTTTATCTGCGCTGACCATGGAAATGCAGAGCAGCTTATTGACTATGAGACAGGAGAACCGTTTACCGCCCATACAACAAACCCTGTACCGTTTATTCTTGTAAATGCGGATCCTAAATACACTCTGCGCGAGAACGGCTGCCTTGCGGATATTATTCCGACTCTGATCGAGCTTATGGGAATGGAACAGCCGGAAGAAATGACAGGAAAATCCCTGTTGATCGAAAAATAATTAAAATTTGTCTGTGAAGACTATTTTCGTGATAATTACAATAAAAACCCTCGTCTATACGGGGGTTTTTGTTATTTCAGAGAAAATAAAAAAAACCGGGAAATGCTCTTGAAACTCATACTCATTTTTTATATAATCGCCCTCGTACATTTTTTTATTCCACAGGAAAGTACTCCGATATGATCCGGATAAAAACCGATTTCCTATAGAATAAAAAAGCCCTGCCAGGGCGGGACTGTGGCAGGAAAAGTTGTGCTTTCAAAGTTTTTGACCGCAAGGATGTGCGAAGCACACTTTTCTTGATACATAAAAATCAGAGATGGAGATGATAGAAATGCAGACAGATATGACAACAGGAAAACCAATGAAAATCATACTTAATTTTACGATTCCTGTGTTTGCAGGAGGTGTATTCCAGCAGTTTTATAACATGATGGATGCGGTGATCGTAGGGAAATTTGTAGGGACAAAGGCGCTTGCGGCAGTAGGGGCCACAGGTACGATCATGTTCCTTATACTGGGATTTCTCATGGGATTGACGGCAGGGTTCACTGTTCTGACCTCTCAGAAATTCGGCGCGGGAAGGATGGACGAGGTACGCCAGACAGTGGGAAATGCGGCGATTCTGGCTTTAGCCGTATCCGTTGTTATGACAGCCGTAAGCATGGCCGGTATGCGGCGGCTTCTTATCTTTATGAACACGCCGGAGGATATTTTTAACGATGCATACTCCTATATTATGATCATCTGCGGGGGGATTTTTGCACAGGTGCTGTATAACCTTCTGGCAAGTATTTTAAGGGCGTTGGGAAACAGTAAAATACCTCTGTATTTTCTGATTTTATCCGCACTTTTAAATATAGGCCTCGATCTGCTGCTGGTTACTGGTTTCCATATGGGGGTAGCGGGAGCCGCATGGGCGACTGTCATTTCCCAGGGAATCTCAGGAGTACTTTGCCTGCTTTATATCGTCAGGGCAGTTCCTGAACTTCACTTGAAAAAGGATGATTGGAGATTTCGCAGGAATCTTGCGAAAAATCAGATTAGCGTAGGGATTCCCATGGGCCTGCAGTATTCTATTACAGCGATCGGAACAATGATGGTGCAGTCTTCCCTGAACATCCTGGGCTCTTATGCAGTCGCCGCGTTTACGGCTGGAAACAAAATTGAAAATATTTTTTCACAGGGCTTTGTCGCGGTGGGAACGGCGATGGCCACTTATAACGCGCAGAATATCGGCGCGGGGAGACTGGACCGGGTAAAAGAGGGCTTTCGCAGCGCGCACCTTATAGGGATTACCTATGCGGTTGTTACCGGAATCGTGATGGTTACCGCAGGAAAATATTTTTCTTATCTGTTTATTTCAGATAACATGGACCAGGTGATCCCGATGGTAGATATTTACGTTAAATGTGCGGGACTTTTTTTCATACCGCTTTATTACGTAAACTGTGTCCGGAATGGCATTCAGGGAATGGGATACGGCTTTCTTCCTATGATGGCGGGAGTGGCAGAACTTGCAGGACGGGGAGTAACTGCAGTTGTGGCAGCTTCCCGAAAGAGTTATCTGGGAACATGCCTTGCAAGTCCGGTTGCCTGGGTTGTGGCTTCTGTACTGTTGATATTTATGTACTCTTATGTGATGAAAGATACGGAACGCAGGCTTTCGCGAAAATAATAAAGAAAAATAGTTTTCTTGATTTTACATATTCCTGAAAAATCCGGCTGTACATCTGATTTAACAGCCGGATAAAAACAAGAAACAGGGACAAACTATCTAACAAATATTAATCTTTTATAAAAAATAGAAATATAGGTGCAAAAAGAAAGAATTGTGTTATAATGTAGCAAGGCGGAATACGAATATCCGCTTTACTGGAAGATATTTCGTATCATTAGAGCGTGTTTGAAAATTGCGGGAACGGATTTTTAAGCACACATTAGAATATCAAAAGGATACGAAGTTTATACGCTTATTGTCGAGGAGAGTATGTAGATGAGTAGCGAAGATAAGAAAGACAAAATACAGGAAGAGGATCTGGATACTGCGGCGGAAAGCGCGGAAGTGACCCAAGCGCCGAAGGAGCCCCCTTCTTCCGATACCCCGGAGACTGAGCAGGAAGAACAGGCGGAGGCTGACAGCATTGAAGATAAGATCGAAGCCGCCATGGCAAAGATTGTGACCGACACGGTGGGGACGACGCCGATTCAGCCGGTGTCACCGGATAAACGCCCGCCGGTCATGAAAGGGATTAAGAAAGAAGAATCCGCCGAGTCCACCGAACAGCAGCCGTCTCCGCATAGAGCCGCGCGTTCCGCGAGGCCCAAACCCGTTACCTATGTCCACATAGACGATGATGAAATGACTTTGCCTCCCATAAGGGAAAAGAAGAAACATAAAGGGCTGAAAATAACCGGAATTGTGGCGGCTATGGCACTTGTAGCTGCCGGCGGTGCGTATGCGGGGATTTCCTATTATTATTCGGACAAATTTTTTGAAAAAACGGTAATTAACGGTATTGACTGCTCAGGCATGACTGCCTATGAGGCGGAGCAGGCGATTGCCAGTGTAGTGGAAGATTATTCCATTCAGGTAGCATCACGGAATCTGGAGCCGCAGACTATCAGCGGAGATCAGATTGATTACCGTTATGTGTCCAGCGGAGAAGTTCTGAAGCTTTTGAAGCAGCAGAAGCCTTACGAATGGGTGAAGGGTCTGTTTGAAGAGCGGACTTATACTGCTTCCGAGAACATTACCTATGACAAGCAGCTTCTCCAGAACGAAGTAAAGGAGTTAAACTGCGCAAAAGAAGAAAATCAGGTAGCGCCGGAGGATGCATACGTGGCATTTAACGATACTCAGTTTGAAATCGTTCCGGAGACGGAAGGCAGTAAGCTTGACGTCAGACAGGCATATAAAATCCTGAACGAAGCAATTTCCGGAAGCCAGGATTCCGTAGATTTTGCCAGTGATCCGGATGCATACGTCAAAGCTGCTGTGACGAAAGACGATCCGGAGCTTCAGGTTGCCGTAGACGCCTGCAACAATTACACCAAGGCAAGTATCACTTATACCTTTGGAGAAGAAACGGTTACTCTGGATGGCTCCACGATCAAGGACTGGCTCCAGTTTGATGAAAAGGGCCAGCTTGTCCGTGACGACGCTTCCTTCCAGCAGCACATTGCCGACTTCGTTGCCCAGCTTGCGGCAAGCCATGATACGGTGGGAACGGACAGGGAATTCCATACTACCAGCGGAAGGACTGTTTATGTTTACGGAACTGCTTATGGCTGGCAGATAGACCAGTCCGCAGAGATCGCACAGCTTACTTCAGAGATTCAGTCGGGAACCCAGATCCAGAGAGAACCTGTCTATTCCATGACTGCTAATTCCTATGGATATAATGATTTGGGAGATACCTATATAGAAGTGGACCTGAGCGACCAGCATATGTACTATTATCAGAACGGCTCTATTATTTTTGACAGTGATATTGTATCCGGTAATATGAGCTATGCGGACCGCCAGACACCGCCCGGTATATTCACTCTTTATTATAAGAAGAGCCCGGATGTTTTAAGGGGTACCCAGCGTGAGGATGGAACCTATGAATACGAACAGCCGGTAACCTACTGGATGCCGTTTAATGGAGGAATCGGTTTCCATGATGCTGACTGGCAGCCCTATTTTGGCGGCGACCGTTACCTTACAGGAGGATCCCACGGATGTATCAATCTTCCGCCGGAAAATGCGGCGGTTCTTAACGATATTATCCAGTCGGGCGTCCCGATCATTTGCTTATATTAATACAGAAATCGTAAATAATGAAATGTACAGAATAAAATAGAAGAATAAAACAGGAGAAAAGTTATGGATCGTTCATTAGATTTTATATTAGCTGTTGGCGCCCTGATCGTAGGGATTATGCTTGTTGCAGGACACGGCTCCGTATTTATGAAAGGTGGAAATACCCAGCAGCGTAAAGCTGTCTATGACGAGAAAAAAATGGAAAAGGCTTCCGGTGTTGCACTGATCCTGATCGGAATTGCCACAGGGATCGATTCTTATACCCAGGGACTTCCTGCGAAACTGGCATATATCGCAGTTCTTGTGATCATCATGGTTGTCCTGGTTTATTATCTCAGAACAAAATGTAAAAAATAGCTATTGCATTATTGCACAGAGCGTGTTTGAAAATTCATTTCAGCAATCTGTATCCTCCACTTTGCGGTATATTTGTCCCACAAATTGTGGAATACATCTTGCAGAAAGCAATTTTCAAACACGCTCTGATTTTGAAATAATAACTGCATATGTCAGAATCCCCGTCGCACAGCGGCGGGGATTCTGACATACTGTAGCTCTGTCTTATAAGATTTCCAGCAGATCCAACGGCTTGTTTATTACGGCAAAAGGTTCTGCAACTTTTCCAAATCCGTATGCTGCAAAAATAAACGGAACGCCTGCCTTTTTACAGGCGTTGAAATCCCCCATGGTATCTCCTACGTAAACAGGGTATTTTAATTGATAGTCTTTTACGATCTTTGAAATATTTCCCGCTTTATCCAATCCGGTATCACCGGGACAAAGATGTCCTTTAAAATAATGTCCGAATCCGGTAGCCTCCAGAAATACTTCTATATATCCTGCCTGGCAATTGCTGACGATAAACAGCGGATATTTTTCGCTTAATGCCCTGAGCGTTTTCTCCAGATCTTCATATAACGGCGCGCATTGTTTCCTTAACGCCTGGTGCTCGGCCTCGCAGCATCCGTCAATTAAACGCAATTGTTCTGCTTCTTCATATTCGGGAAACAATTGTTTTGCAATATCCGGCAGAAGCTGGCCAAATAATCCCATCAGCCTTTCGGAAGTAATTTCAATATCCATCCCCTCGGCGTTTTTTAAATAATCTGTCCAGGCGTCTGCTACGATTCCGGTGGAATCCCATAAAGTTCCGTCAACGTCAAAAATAACACTATCCATGGTAAAGTCCTCTCTTTATGATGTCAGGAATTCATCGCTACTGGCCCACGGCCTTGCAGCCAGTGCAAGGCTTGGGTGTGAACAGTAACACATAGAGTCATTTTATCGAAGAAAAGAGAAAAAAGCAACTGGCTTTTTTTTTATTTTATGTTATGATATAGGACGAGGTGAAATATGAAGTATGAAATGATTAAAAAAGCGGCCTTTTTATCCCGTCCCAACCGTTTTATCGCGCAGGTGGAGCTGGATGGAAAGATAGAGACAGTCCATGTGAAAAATACCGGGCGATGCAAAGAACTTCTCATTCCGGGGGCTTCCGTTATACTGGAAGAGAGCAAAAACCCTGGCCGTAAAACAAAATACGACCTGGTCTGCGTAAAGAAACAGGGCCGTTGGATCAATATGGATTCCCAGATTCCAAACAAGGCTGCAGTTGAATGGGTACAACAGGGGAACCTGTTTCCGGAAAAAGTGAAGCTATATCCTGAACGAAAATATGGGAATTCACGTTTCGATATCTATGTGGAATCACCTGTCCGCAGGGCCTTTATTGAAGTGAAGGGCGTAACTCTGGAAGAAGAGAATATTGCCCGGTTTCCGGATGCTCCTACACAGCGCGGTGTGAAGCACATAGAAGAACTGATAAATTGCCTTAAAGAGGGATATGAGGCATATCTTCTGTTTGTTATACAAATGAAGGGAATCCGCAAATTTGAGCCGAACTGGGATACGCACAGGGAATTTGGGGAAACTCTTAAAGCAGCCCGTGCAGCAGGAGTGAAACTACTTGCTTATGACTGCCTGATAACGGAGGACAGTATAGAAATACAGTCTCCTGTCCCCATTGACCTGGAGGAAGACAATGCTGTATGAAATCGTTCAGCCGCTTTTGGAGTGGTACAGAATAAATAAACGGATTCTTCCCTGGCGCGACCAAAAGAACGCATACTATACATGGGTATCTGAAATTATGCTTCAGCAGACACGAGTAGAAGCAGTTAAGCCGTACTTTGCCCGCTTTATTTCGGAATTGCCGGATATCCCCTCGCTGGCTGCCTGCCCGGAGGAAAAGCTGATGAAATTATGGGAGGGTCTTGGTTATTATAATCGTGTCCGAAATATGCAAAAAGCCGCGGTTACCGTGGTAGAAGAATATAATGGACAGCTTCCTGAATCTTTTTCACAGCTTCTTTCGTTAAAAGGGATAGGGAGTTATACGGCAGGCGCCATAGCGTCTATTGCTTACGGGATTCCTGTACCTGCCGTAGACGGTAATGTTCTTCGGGTTTTTTCACGGATTACAGAAAGCCGGGAGGACATTATGAAGCAATCTGTCCGCAAAAAGACGGAACAGCTTCTTTCGGAAATTATGCCGAAGGATTGCCCGGGAGATTTTAATCAGGCGTTAATGGAGTTGGGCGCCGTTATCTGTGTACCGAACGGCCCCGCAAAATGTACAATTTGCCCTGTGGCGTCCAATTGTCTGGCGCATCTTCACGGAACGTCAGAGGAATTACCGGTGAAAGCGCCGAAAAAGGAGCGGACAGTAGAAGAGCGTACTGTATTTGTAATACAGGACGGCAGCCGTACTGCCATACAGAAGCGGCCGTCCCGGGGACTTTTGGCGGGACTGTATGAGCTGCCGAATGTTAAAGGCAGGCTGACTGCCGGGGAAGCCCTGAAGGTCATAAAAGAAATGCAGTTAGAGCCGTTATATATAGAAGAACTGGAGCCTGCAAAGCATATTTTTTCCCATGTGGAGTGGAGGATGACCGCTTATCGTATCCGGGTATCATCTCTGGAGACTTCCGGGAACAAAAATCTTATTTTTACAGAAAAAAAACAGTCTGAAAAGCAGTATGCCATACCGTCTGCTTTTGGCGCATATGTGAAATACATGAAGGAGGAAAAAAGATGAAATTGCTGAGTATTGCCATTCCCTGCTACAATTCTGAGAATTATATGGAAAAATGTGTGGAATCGCTGCTGGTTGGCGGGGAGGAAGTGGAAATTTTAATCGTCGATGACGGTTCATCTGACAGAACTGCTGAAATTGCAGATGCATATGCCGAGAAATATCCTACGATTATTAAAGCAATCCATCAGGAAAACGGAGGCCACGGAGAAGCGGTAAACGCAGGTGTCCGAAATGCCACCGGGCTGTATTTTAAAGTGGTGGACAGCGACGACTGGGTAAACAAAGAAGCATATATTAAAATTCTCCGTACTCTGGAGGATCTTATCCGGGGACCGAAGACAGTGGACATGCTGATCAGCAATTTTGTATACGAGAAGCAGGGAGCGGCCAGAAAGAAGGTTATGCAGTACCGCCATCATCTTCCTGTTGATGAAGTGTTTGGGTGGAATGATGTGGGACATATGCCAAAGGGAAAGTATCTGCTGATGCATTCTATTATCTATCGTACGAAGCTTCTCCATGAATGCAGCCTGGAGCTTCCGAAGCATACCTTTTATGTAGACAACCTGTTTGCCTACGTACCGCTGCCTTATGTGCGTAACCTTTATTATCTGGATGTGAATTTTTACCGCTATTTTATAGGAAGAGAAGACCAGTCTGTGAATGAGAAGGTTATGATCAGAAGAATCGACCAGCAATTGCGTGTCAACAAGTTGATGGTGGATGTGTTTCACAACTGTGAATTTACGAATAAACGCCTGAAAGCATATATGCTCAGTTATCTTGACATCATTACAACGATTTCTTCTATTATGCTGATACGCTCCGGAACAGAGGAAGGACTTCAGAAAAAGAAAGAGCTTCTGGAATATATCCGCAGCCAGGATCGCTGGCTGTACAGGAAACTTCGTTACGGCCTTTTTGGAAGAGCGGCAAACCTTCCTGGAAGAGGCGGACGTAAGATGTTTGTTACCGCTTACAAGATCTGTCAGAAATTCTATGGCTTTAATTAAAAGAGATCTATAAGAAAAAACAGGGCGCCGATCATACCGGAAATGGTATGATCGGCGCCCTGTTTCATTGTGACGGCAATATCTGATATAACGGATGCCGTTATAATTTGTAGCGCTTTTGCCGATCTTTACGAATACGCGTCTCCATTGCAGGCCTCCGTGAAGCCTCCTGTGACTTCTGCGGATAAAATATAAGATATCCGAAGAGCGCCAGAGTAGCACCCATACAGACATCGATCACAGAATGCTGCTTCAGGAACATTGTGGAAAGAATGATCAGAATCGTCAGCGTTAATGAGCCGTACCGGATCACTTTGTGCTTCTGCAATGCTTCGCAGGATGTCAGCGACATATGAATTGCAAGGGAATTGAATACGTGAATACTCGGGAGAATATTCGTTGGCGTATCGGTCTGGTACAGCCAGCGTACCAATTCTGTAAAAATGTTCTCGCGCGGAAATTCCGTCGGGCGCAGGTGCTGTACATTCGGGTAAATATAGGAGACAATGAGAAAAACTGTCATTCCTAACATCAGGTTAAATGTAAGCTGATAATATTCGTGCTTATTTTTGTTATAAAAGATAAAATATGCAACTGCCATG
Organism: Eubacteriales bacterium; assembly: GCA_030524715.1. GTDB lineage: Bacteria > Bacillota > Clostridia > Lachnospirales > Lachnospiraceae > Blautia_A. The sequence continues at coordinate 24,868 of JAUNGB010000024.1, forward strand.
ATCATATACGGGAACCAGAGCAGATAAGGTATTACAAAAAATTCGCAAAATGGAATCATATCGTCAAATACCGTATGTACCACATGGTAGCCATGGACAGGCCGATGCTCAAGGTACCCAAATAAAATCAGGTAGATACAACTGTAGATCACTATAACAAAGCCATGTTTATATTTTTTTATAAATTCCAACAGGGCGTCACCTTCCTTATAAGAGCGCATCAGCGCGAAATGTTAACAGGGAACGCTTTTCAGCGTGATTCATATTATAGCATAGGAAAAATAACTTTTAAAGCCTTCTTTTTGAAATACACAAAAAGTTCATCAAAGTTCATCAAAATAATCAACGGTCTGTTACTGCTCGCCCCGTCTATAGCAACGACGGGTTCCACACCTCTCTTTGTTTTATAATACCATTGATATGCAGAATTTACAAATAAATTTTAACAAATATTTATAAAAGTTGTATAAATTGTGTACAAGGCAGAAAAATATGATATACTACACGGAGCGGGTTTTGAACGCTTTACTTAATTATAGTGATTCCAAAGAGAGGAACGAACAATATGAAATCATTAGTGATGGCAGAGAAACCGTCTGTTGCAAGAGACATTGCAAGGGTTTTAAATTGTAATCAGAAGGGAAACGGAAGCCTTGAAGGCAGGGAATATGTAGTTACCTGGGCGCTGGGACATCTGGTAACGCTGGCTGACCCGGAGGAATATGACAAAAAATATATGAAGTGGGAAATGTCCACCCTTCCTATGATGCCGGAGAAAATGAAGCTTGTTGTAATCCGGCAGACATCGAAGCAGTATCAGGCGGTAAAAGCGCAGCTTTTCAGAAATGACATAAAGGATATCATTATTGCAACCGACGCCGGACGGGAAGGAGAACTGGTGGCAAGATGGATTCTGGACAAATCCGGCTGCCGTAAGCCAATCCGGCGTCTCTGGATTTCTTCTGTTACGGATAAAGCGATCCGTGATGGATTTAAAAATCTCAAAGACGGAAGAGAATACGATAATCTTTACCGTGCTGCGGCGGCAAGAGCAGAAGCCGACTGGCTGGTGGGAATGAACGGGACAAGAGCGCTGACCTGTAAGTATAACGCGCAGCTTTCCTGCGGCCGTGTACAGACGCCCACCCTTGCCATGATCGCCAGAAGGGAAGAAGAAATCCGGAATTTCAGGCCAAAAGAGTATTATGGAATAACTGTTTCTGCCGGAGAGGTACAGTGGACCTGGAGGGATGATAAGAGCAAAAGCTACCGTTCTTTCCAGAAGGAACGTGTGGAAGGAATCGTGAAGGATCTGCAGAACAGCGCCCTTGAGGTGACTTCTGTGACGAAAAAGCCTAAGAAGACTTTTGCCCCGGGGCTTTATGATCTGACGACCCTGCAGCGGGAAGCAAACCAGAAGTACGGATTTTCAGCAAAAGAAACACTGAATATCATGCAGAGGCTTTATGAAAACCATAAGGTACTGACTTATCCGAGAACTGATTCCAGATATATTGGCAGGGACGTGGTCCCGACGATCAAAGAGCGTCTGAAGGCCTGCGGAACGGGACCCTATAAAAAGCTGGCGGGGATGCTCATTAATAAGCCGATACAGACAAATGCAGCCTTTGTTGACGACAAAAAAGTGAGCGACCATCATGCGATCATCCCCACCGAGCAGTTTGTACAGTTGGATCACATGACAAATGAAGAAAGAAAAATCTATGATATGGTCGTAAGGCGCTTCCTGAGCGTGCTGTATCCACCGTTTATGTATGAACAGGTTACCATGGAGGGAAAAGCGGCAGGACATACCTTTGCGGCAAATGGCAAGGTGGTTCAAAGCATGGGATGGAAAGAGGTTTATGAGGGAAACAGCGGGGAAGAGGAAGAAGAGCCGGAGGAACAGACGCTGAAAGACCAACGGCTTCCCATGCGCAGGCAGGGGGAACGCCTGAAAATTGAAAAAGTATCCTTTAATACAGGAAAGACAAAGCCTCCGGCACGATTTACGGAAGCCACACTTCTGGCCGCCATGGAAAATCCTGTGAAGTTTATGGAAAGCAGAGACGCTCAGGCAGCAAAGACTCTTGGAGAAACAGGAGGCCTTGGTACGGTCGCAACCAGGGCGGACATTATTGAAAAGCTGTTTAATACGTTTCTGATGGAGAAGAAGGGCAATGAGATCCATATTACTTCCAAGGCAAAGCAGCTTTTGGAACTGGTTCCCGGAGACTTAAAGAAACCTGAGCTTACAGCTGACTGGGAGAAAAAGCTTTCTGATATTTCCAAAGGAAAGCTTCGTCAGGATAAATTTTTAAAAGAGATCCGCGATTATACCTGTGAAATCGTCCAGGAGATCAAGACAGGGGACGGAACCTTCCGGCATGAAAATATTACCAATAAAATCTGTCCCCAATGCGGCAAACGGCTTCTTGCAGTGAACGGAAAGAACAGTAAAATGCTTGTCTGCCAGGATCGGGAATGCGGATACCGGGAAACCATTTCCCGTACTACCAATGCAAGATGCCCCAAATGCCATAAGCGTATGGAAATGCTGGTAAAAGGAAAAGAAGAGACCTTTGTCTGTGCCTGCGGATATAAGGAGAAGCTTTCCTCCTTCCAGGCAAGAAGGGAAAAAGAAGGGGCCGGAGTTAACAAACGCGACATACAGAAATATATGAAGCAGCAGCAAAAAGAAGCCAAAGAGCCGGTAAATAACGCATTTGCCCAGGCGCTGGCCGGTATTAAGCTGGATTAGAATGTAGGAATGCGAATGCCTGCTTTACGGGCGTACAACAAGGAGGAAGAAGCATATGCGCCGCGAGGTTGCCTTAGAAGAGATTTCGGATGGAAAACTATATGGATTAAACGATATGGTAAAAGCAGATTGCCATGACTGCAAAGACTGTTTTGACTGCTGTACAGGAATGGGGGATACAGTGATTTTAGACCCATTGGATGTTCACCGTTTGTCTGTCAACCTGAAAAAAATGCCGGATAAGCTGCTCGAAGAGGATTTAGAACTTGGCGTGGCTGACGGAAACATCCTCCCTCATCTGCGGATGTCAGGAAAGGAAGAACGATGCGTATTTTTAAATGGGGAGGGAAGATGCTCCATTCATTCTTTCCGCCCGGGGATCTGCCGCCTTTTTCCTTTGGGAAGGTATTATGAGGATAATGGATTCCGGTATTTCCTGCAAATTCACGAATGCAGAAAAAAGAACAGGAGCAAGGTGAAAGTAAAAAAATGGATCGACACCCCGGATGTGAAAAGATACGAACAATTTGTCACAGACTGGCATTATTATCTGAAGGATGTTCAGGAAATCCTGTATCAGTCTGAAGATACACAGCTTATTAAAAATCTTAATTTGTATGTGATCAATCGCTTTTATCTGAAGCCCTATGAAACAGCCAGGGATTTTTATGAGCAGTTTTATGAACGGATGGAAGAGGCCAGGGGATTGCTGAGTCTTTCAGACGACAGTAAGTGAAGCGGCTTCAACTGAGGGGGAATCATAGTTCTATACGAATTCCTGACAGTTATACATTATTACCACAAGCCAGGGCAGCCAGTGCAAAGCTTGGGAGTGAACAGTAATCAGACAGTAACTTTGGCGGAATTTGTCGATGGATTTTTCTTTACAAGTTATTGCCGCGGTTATATACTTATAGCATAGCAACTCTGAAAGGGAGCATGTCTGCTCCCTTCTTCTTTTAAGGAAATGACAGTTATACACTATTAGCCCATAGCCTTGCACAGTACAAGGCTTGGGAGTGAACAGTAACTATTTATTTCCTATCTTATAACATCACAGGCGTTCGCCTGCAATTTCACATCATAACAGAAAGGAAAAGAATATGGAAAAAGAGTATATGGAATTTATAGAGGAATTCCGCCAGGTATTGCTTGCCGCCACCGGATACGAAGAGGACCGGATTTATTTAAAAAAGAAAGAGGAATATCCTCCGACAGCCGGGGACAGACTGTTCCTGGAATGTGAGGTAAGAGAAGAAAGCCGTGAAGTGTGCGGGCTGTACGTCAGGGAACTGTATGAGCGCTACACAAAAGGGGCGTCAATAGAGGAAATGACCAGGGAGGTCCTTCTGGAACTGAAAAGAATCCAAAAGTCCGGATTTATGGGAAAGGCTTTGGAACTTGGGGACTATGAAAAAGTAAAAGACAGCCTGTTTATCCGACTTTTGAATGTGGACAGGAATCGTGAGGATCTGCATGACGCTATCTACAGGGAAATAGGGGATATAGCGCTTGTGCTTTATATGGCAATGGGAGAGACAGAAGGCTGCTTTACAAGCATAAAGATAAGAAAAGATATTTTAAAAAAATGGCATGGGGACGAAGAGGTGATTTTCAGAGAGGCCCTGCTGAATACCTATTATATTTCACCTCCGAGGATTTATCAGTGGGAAAAACTGGTGTTTGATCCGGACTACAGCGGAGAAAATTTTATGAATCTGATGACAGAGTTTGAGATACATAAAGGAGCCAGGGGAAATTGCCTGAGTACTACGAAAAGGACAAACGGAGCGGTGGCGGTTTTTCTTCCGGGCGTGGCACAGAGAATAGGAGAACTTCTGGGAAGCAGTTTTTATATGGTGTTTACCAGTATTCACGAAGTCATGATCCATAATGATGAAATGGTGGAGCCGCAGGAATTGAAGAAGATTTTAAGGGAAACGATCCGGGAGGCTACTCCGGAAGAGGATTTTTTGACCTACCTTATTTTTCATTATGATAAAGACACTGGAAAGATTACTTTTGAATGAGGCTGGAGTGTGCTCGAAAATTGCTTTTTGCAAGATGTATACCACAAAGTGAGGGATGCAGATGGCGGGAATGAATTTTCAAATACGCTCCAGGTGGCAGAAATCGTAAAATGGCATATTCTAATTCTAAAAGGAATATCAGGAGGGAAACATCAATGCCATATAAGATTATGCTGGACGCCGGACATGGCGGAGCCGATCCGGGAGCTGTATATAAAGGACGTTCGGAAAAGGACGATAATCTGAAGCTTTCGCTGGCTGTAGGAAAGATTCTGGAGGAAAACGGGATCGACGTTGTATATACAAGAACTACGGATGTTTATCAGACGCCTTTTGAGAAGGCAAAAATAGCAAATGAGTCAGGAGCCGATTATTTCATCTCCTTCCATCGCAACAGCAGCCCGCAGGCCAACCAGTATGACGGTGTGGAGGTTCTGGTTTATAATAAGACCGGAGTTAAGTATGAAATGGCGCAGAATATTCTCGGAGCGCTGGGGGAGCTTGGCTTTCGTGAAATCGGCGTAAAGGAACGTCCGGGACTTGTGGTGCTCAGAAGAACGCAAATGCCCGCGCTTCTTGTAGAAGTCGGTTTTATCAACTCCGATAAGGATAACCAGCTATTTGATGAAAAATTTGATGAAATTGCAAGAAGTATTGCCGAAGCCATTCTTGGAACCCTGACGGAAGAGGATGTGGAAGGCCCTGTTTATTACCGCGTACAGGTAGGCGCTTTCCGGAACAGAGAAAATGCGGATCGCCTTTTGTACCAGTTGACAGACAGAGGGTATCCGGCGTTCCTTCTTTATGAGGACGGATATTATAAGGTGCAGGTCGGCGCGTTTTTGCAGATCGGAAATGCGATCCGTATGGAGCAGAGACTTCGGGATGACGGATATACCACGTTGATTGTTACAAAGTGACATTTTTCCACCTGTGCGGTTACAATCCGGCAGCAGACTTTCATGTGATTTATTACGATGAAAGTCTGCTGTTGGCTTGCAGCCGCACAGGTGGCATTTTTTATGCCGCTGGCTTTTTTTACAGCATGTGATATGATATGATAAAAGAGCATATTTGTCGTGCCTGCATGGCGGAACAAAGGTATTATAAGGGCGTCAAAATGCCTTTTGACGCCTTCGTCATATGGTGAAAGCAGCGATAATGTCTGACGGGACAGTGTGATGAGTACAAGAGAAAAAGGGGGAAGCAGATATGTACGAAGATTTTTTGAAGGAAGCGGAAAACTTTATTTTTGTTGAGAATGAGCCTGAGCCGGCGGATATTATTTTTGTTCCGGGAAACGGCTATCCGCAAATGGCGGAGAGGGCGGCTGTTCTTTACAAAGAGGGATATGCGCCGTATATTCTTCCAAGCGGAAGATACAGTATCACAAACGGAAAGTTTGCAGGCGTACTGGCAAAAGGGGAGAAATATAATGGAGACTATGATACAGAGTGGGAGTTTCTGGCAGACGTCCTGATAAAGAACGGGGTACCAAAACAGGCGGTTCTGAAAGAGGATCGCGCTACTTATACTTATGAAAATGCGATTTTTTCAAGACAAGTGACGGACAGGATGGGGCTGCAGGTGAGGAAGGCAATTCTCTGCTGCAAATCCTATCATGCAAGACGGGCGCTGATGTATTACCAGCGTCTGTTTCCTGAAGCCGAAATTCTGGTTTGCCCATCCTGCACGGATTCCATCAGCAAAAATAACTGGAAGGACACAGAGAAAGGGATTGATGAGGTGACAGGAGAGATTACCAGAATTATCAAGCAATTTTCTCTTATGATGAAATGAAGGATATTAAGAAAAACAGCCGGGTTCCTGTCAGTGCAGGAACCCGGCTGCTTTTAAACAGAACTGATTTTTATTTTTCCTTTGTTGCATCCTTTTCCGGAAGCCAGATGTGTACAAGCTCGATCCGGTTTTTGTCAATTTCATCCACCACAAGCCTGATACCGTTGTCCAGCGTAACGGACTGTCCATGGACAGGGAGGCAGTCCAATTGTTCGATAATAAAACCACCGATAGAGTCATAGTCTTCGGACTCCAAGTGAAGGCCAAGGAAATCGTTAATATCATCCAGCTTAGCGGAGCCAAGAACGGAATATTCACGCCCGGGCTGTATTTCCCTGATATCCTCTTCTTCGTCTGCGTCATATTCGTCCCGTATTTCTCCCACAATTTCCTCCAGAAGGTCCTCCAGTGTAACCAGGCCGGCCGTAGAACCGTATTCATCCAGAACAATTGCCAGATTAACAGAGGCCTTGCGCATCTCGATCATCAGGTCGGCAGTGGCCTTGTACTCGTAAGTAAAATAAGGCTCGCGCAGTATTTCGCGGATGGAGAAGGGCTTATCCTTTGGATAGATGAGCAGATCCTTCATATTGATGATACCGATCACATTGTCGGTATTATCTTCGTAAACGGGAAAACGGGTATGCATATCCACCTGAAAAATTTCCAGAAGCTCTTCGTAAGTAGAATCAACGTCCACAAAGGTCATGTCTATTCTGGGAATCATAACATCTTTAGCAGCGGAGTCCCCAAAATCGAACACATTGTAGATCATTTGTTTCTCTTCACGTTCAATGACGCCCTCTTCCTGGCTGACATTTACCAGCGTACGAAGCTCATGCTCGGTCATAGAGTTGCGCTTGGCATCCGGATCTGTCCGGAGCAGGAACATAATACCGTTTGAAAGCTTGCCGACGAGATAAATCACCGGTGTCAGGATAATCATCAGAATATAGATGATCCTTGCGTAAGAAAGCGCCAGCTTTTCTGCGTGTATAGAAGCCAGGGTTTTTGGCGTTATTTCGCCAAAAAGCAGAATGATCAGCGTAAGTAAGCCGGTTGCAAGTCCCACATATGCGTTTCCGCAGACCTGAATGGTTAAAGTGGTCATCAGGGAAGACGCAGCCATGTTCACAATGTTATTTCCTATTAGGATGGTACTGAGCATCTTACCGGAATCGGCGATCACCTTATCTAAAATGATGGCAGTTTTGTTGCCTTGTTCAACAAGTGACTGAATGCGGATTCGGTTTACCGTAGTCATGGAGGTTTCCGCAGATGAGAAAAACGCGGAAAGCATCACCATGATGATAATGGCAGCACCTTGTATAGGAACACTTGAATCCAAAGTAATCTTCACTCCTTTTTTATTGATATATTTAAAGGAAAATATACATGATTTTAGAAAAAAAAGCAAGAGCAATTTATATCCTTGAAAATTTCTCTGTGAAATGGTATAGTCTGTTACAAGCGAAGAGGTTTTTTTGGCTCTTTAAAAAACAAAAACCTGATTTTTGTCGAAACAAGAACTTTTTTGTTACAAAATATTTACAAAAGCATAAAAATTTGGTATATTAAAAGCGCAGCGCAAAATGCCGGACAAAAGGTCTGCATTTATGATTTTGCTTAATTAGATTGGGGTAGAATAATGATGATAGAGATGAAGGAGAAAAAAGTAACCACGAAAAGGGGAATGAAATTTTTAACGACTGCCGCTCTGACAGCAGTATTGCTGGGCGGGCAGGTATATCCTGCTATGGCGGGAGGCAGTTCTGTGATAGAGGCGTCCTGCCTGCTTCCGGAGAATATTACAATAGAGTCACCGGTAGCTCTTTCGGAGATCGCGCTTCCGGAAAGCGAGTATGGGACGCTTACCTGGGCGGATGGTTCTTATGTACCATCCAGACGTGTGGAGACCTGCGAGGTGATTTTCCACCCTGCAGATTCTGTTGATCCTGCAGAAATCTCAGGCCTGGAATCAGTGGAGGGGACTGACGGGCTGAGAGGATATATTACAGTGGTGGTAAGCAGCCTTGGAGATGAACCGGAAGGCGGGGATTCTCAGGCTCCGTCAGAAACACCGGAGGTATCTGAAGCTCCCGCAGAGGGAGAAGGATCTGAAGTGACAACTACTCCGGGGATCACAGAAGGAGCAGAGGCAACGACTACTCCGGGGGTCACCGCCGTTCCGGATGTATCAGTGACTCCTGAAGGGACGCCGGTTCCGGATTCCGAAACGGAAGATACGGATACGGCTGCGGCAGATGAATCCCAGGGGACAGAAGCGGCAGAGCAGATTGGCGGAGAAAGCGCGGAAACAGAAGAGCCTCCAAAGGCGGAAGAAAATATATTTGATCAGCCGGATGCCGCGGCGGCGGAAGACGCCCGGCCTATGGGAGCGGAAGAGGATCTTACAGAGGAAGAGCAGCTAAGCCGTGCTGCTTCAAATCATACGTGCGGCGGTATTTCCGTTTCCGGAATCAATCTCCCGTGGTATGTGCAGTTCCGTGTGACCAGCGGGGAAGAGTATACCTTTACCAATGAATCGGATGCCAATATCTTTAAATCCTATGAATTTGAATTATGGGATCTGCAGAATAACACGGAATACGAAATTCCTGACGGAGAATATATCAGTGTGATCGTTCCTGTGAAAGAGGGATATGAATATACCATCGAGCACCTGCTGGATAACGGGGCGGTAGAGACTATTATTCCAAGTGTGGAAGGAAGCACGATGATTTTCAGCACCCATTCCTTCAGCCCCTTCGGCATTGCGGGAAGCAAACCTCTGGTCGGCGAGGAACTGGCAGAGGACGGATACGGCGGAAATGACAGCCAGAATGGAAGCAGCGGCGATAACGGAAATGACAGCCAGAACGGAAACAGCAATACTGACGCGAATGGAGTACAGTCACAGACCGGCGTAAGCACCACACCCGGCGTAGTATCCAAGGACAATACTGACGGCGCCAATACTGACGCGGGCAGCAAGGATAATACCAACGGCCAGAATGACAGCCAGACAGACGGAACCAACAGTACTTCAGATTCCGGGACTACCACAGGAAGAAGCGTCAACACCGGAGATACTACTAATATTCTTCCGTTTGTGGTTCTGGTAGCTGTAGCGGCAGTGGTGATCGGAGGCGTCAGCGTTTTCCTGAAAAAGAGAAAATAACGTTACTGTTTACACCGCAGCTGCGGACAGTAACAAAATAACAGAAAAAAGCATGAATAAAGACAGATACCCTTCCATATATTGTATATGGGAGGGTGGTTTTTATGAAAGTAAAGGCAGTTTTGAAATCGCTGTTATTTTCTTATGCAGTAACCGGGCTTTTGCTGCTTTTGCTGGCGTTTCTTCTTTTTCAGTTTGATCTGGGAGAAACCCCGGTGACCGCGGGTATTATTGTGATTTATGTAATATCCTGCCTTCTGGGAGGCTTTATGGCGGGAAAGATCGTACGTAAGGATAAGTATTTGTGGGGAGTATTGGTAGGGTTTTGTTACTTTCTTCTGCTGCTTGCGGTATCGTTCGGCGTGCAGGGAAAATGGGATATGACCCTTTGGCATGGGGTTACGACATTTTTTATGTGCCTGGGCGGAGGAACACTTGGCGGCATGCTCTCTTAAAGGAAGGATAGTAAAAAAAAGCTTTAAAATTAAAAAGTTTTATGCTATACTATGCGCAGACAGATTATACATAAGGAGGATATATCATGAAACATATCAAGACATTAAATACAAAGAACCTGCAGAACACAGTCAAAAAGGGAGGATGCGGTGAATGTCAGACATCCTGCCAGTCTGCCTGCAAGACATCCTGTACAGTAGGAAACCAGAGCTGTGAGCACAAATAAGGAGCATTCTGTGTTATGGAGCGCATATTTTTTGTTTGCAGTGATACGGTAAAGTAAGAAAGGCGCTCTGAATAAGCCGGTTAAGCAGCGGGGTGAAATCCGCTGCTTATTCTTGTCTCACAGAAAAGTCGCCTATACGAGTCCTGAAAAACAGATTTCAGTAAGATAAAAAGACGATTTTTCAGTGAGCTTATAAAAAACGGAACATATTTGAGAAAAAGTAACACTTTTTCAGGGTATATTTGAAAATAATTTGCAGATATGTTCCGCAGGAAAGGATTTCAGAAAAATGAGTCTGATTCACAGATATCAGAGCAATGGATATAACATTGTACTGGATATTAACAGCGGATGTATCCATCTGGTGGACGAGGTGACCTATGAGGTGCTTCCCTATCTGGAAGAGGGATGCTCCGTTTCAGAAATTGTAGAAAAGATGGCAGGGCGTTTCAGCAGTGAGGATATTGAAACCTCGGTTTCCGAGTGTGAGAAGCTGCGGGAAGAGAACATGCTGTTTACCAGAGATGTTTATGAAAATGCCATCGAAGAATTTACCGCCAACCGTCAGACAGTGGTAAAGGCATTATGCCTTCATATTGCCCATGACTGCAACCTTGCCTGCCGTTATTGCTTTGCGGAGGAAGGGGAATATCATGGAAGAAGGGCGCTGATGTCCTTTGAGGTGGGGAAAAAAGCATTGGATTTCCTGATCGCCAATTCAGGCTCCAGAAAAAATCTGGAGGTGGATTTCTTCGGCGGAGAACCCCTTATGAACTGGCAGGTGGTAAAGGATCTGGTGAAGTACGGCAGGGAGCAGGAGAAGCTGCATAATAAAAAGTTCCGTTTCACGCTCACCACCAATGGCGTGCTTCTCAATGATGAAGTAATGGAGTTCTGTAATAAAGAAATGGCAAATGTGGTGTTAAGCGTGGACGGCCGCAGGGAAGTTCATGATTATATGCGTCCGTTCCGTAAAGGAGCCGGAAGCTATGACCTGATCGTGCCGAAGTTCCGGAGATTTGCAGAATCCAGAAACCAGGACAAGTATTATGTCCGCGGAACCTTTACCCATCACAACCTTGATTTCTCCAGGGATGTTCTTCATTTGGCGGATCTGGGCTTTAAACAGATCTCCGTAGAGCCGGTGGTGGCGTCGGAGGAAGAGGATTATGCTATCCGCGAAGAGGATATTCCGCAGATTCTGGAAGAATATGATACCCTTGCCCGGGAAATGATCTCAAGGGAAAAGGCTGGTAAGGGCTTTAATTTTTTTCATTTTATGATAGACCTGACCGGAGGCCCCTGCGTATATAAGCGCCTGTCGGGCTGCGGCTCAGGAACCGAGTATCTGGCGGTAACCCCTTGGGGAGATCTGTATCCCTGCCATCAGTTTGTGGGAGAAGAAGAATATCTGATGGGAAATGTGGACGAGGGGATCACCCGTCCGGATATTGTCGGGAAATTCAGCAAATGCAATGTCTATACAAAAGAATCGTGCCGGGAATGCTTTGCGAGGTTTTACTGCAGCGGAGGATGCGCTGCAAACGCTTATCATTTTCAGGGCGATATTAATGGCAACTATGAAATCGGATGCGAGCTTCAGAGGAAACGTGTGGAGTGCGCTATCATGATAAAAGCCGCGCTAGCGGAAGAATAAATTTTTAAGAAGGGAAAGAACAATGAAGAAAAACAGAGGAATCGTAGTGCTTCTTCTGACAGTGATCCTGACAGCGTTCCTGTGCTATACGGCAGCCGTTGGTATTGGTCCAACCGGTACAGGCGCCGCAAAGCATATCAACACAGGTCTGGATCTGTCAGGCGGCGTCAGCATTACGTATCAGGCCAAGGAAAGCAATCCAAGCAGCGAGGATATGTCGGATACCATTTACAAGCTGCAGAAACGTGTGGAGCAGTACAGCACAGAGGCGCAGGTGTACAAAGAAGGCGATAACCGGATCAACGTTGAAATTCCGGGCGTTACCGATGCCAACGCCATTCTGGAAGAACTGGGCAAGCCGGGTTCCCTTTGCTTTGTGGAGCAGACGGATGAAGACGGCAACCAGAATTTCGCTCTTGGCGAAAACGGATATGAGTTGACCAGGACCCTGGATGAGATCCGCGAATCAGGCTCCGTGGCTCTTGAGGGCTCTGATGTGGCAGACGCAACCGGAGGCGCCGTTCAGGATCAGAATACCAGCTCGAGAGAGTATGTAGTCAATCTGACCTTGACAGATGAGGGAAAGACGAAATTTGCAGAAGTTACTGAAGCAAATGTGGGTAATCCTATTGCGATTGTTTATGATAATACGATTTTAAGCGCGCCCAATGTAAATGAAGCGATCACAGGAGGAACCGCTCAGATCACCGGTATGTCCAGTACAGAGGAGGCACAGAATCTTGCATCCTATATCCGTATCGGTTCCCTGAGCCTGGAACTGGAAGAACTTCGTTCCAGCGTGGTTGCCGCCCAGCTTGGCGAGGAAGCTATTTCTACAAGTGTAAAAGCGGCGGCTATCGGTCTTGCCATCGTTATCCTGTTTATGATCATCGTATACCGTATCCCGGGTCTGGTTGCAGCAATCGCGCTGATCCTTTATACAGCGCTGATGCTGATCACCCTGAACGCCTTTGATATTACTCTGACGCTTCCGGGTATTGCGGGTATTATTCTTGGTATCGGTATGGCGGTGGACGCCAACGTCATTATTTACGCGCGTATTAAAGAGGAGATCGCGGCAGGGATTTCCGTCAGAAATGCCATCAGAGGCGGCTTCCAGAAGGCTTTCTCCGCAATTTTTGACGGAAATATCACAACGCTGATCGCGGCTCTCGTATTAATGTGGCTTGGTTCCGGTACGGTTAAGGGCTTTGCATATACGCTGGCTCTCGGTATCGTGATCTCCATGTTCACCTCTCTGGTAGTATCCAGATGGGTCGTGAAGGCATTCTATGCTGTGGGATTCCGTGATGAGAAGTTTTACGGAAGAGCAAAAGAAAGCAAGGTTATTGATTTTGTCGGAAAGAGAAAGATCTTCTTTGCTATTTCTATAATCCTGATCCTGTGCGGGCCGGTAGCTATGGCAGTGCACAGCAAAACAGATGGGAAGGCGCTGAATTACAGTCTGGAATTTTCCGGCGGTACTTCCACCAATGTCACCTTTAATGAAGAAATGGATATTAAACAGATCGATTCCGAGGTGACTCCTGTCGTAGAAGAGGTGACCGGCGACAAAAATGTCCAGCCGACCAAGGTTGTGGGAACAAATCAGGTGATCATTAAGACACGTTCCCTGAATCTGGAAGAACGTCAGGCGCTGAACCAGGCGTTGGTTGACAATTTTGATGTGGATGAAAGCCTGATCTCAGCAGAGAGCATTTCCTCTACAGTCAGCTCCGAGATGCGAAGAGACGCAGTGGTGGCCGTTATTGTGGCAACGATATTCATGCTTTTGTATATCTGGTTCCGGTTCAAGGATATCCGCTTTGCAAGCAGCGCAGTACTGGCGCTTCTTCATGATGTTCTTGTGGTACTTGCATTTTATGCCATTGCAAGAGTATCTGTGGGAAATACCTTTATTGCATGTATGCTGACCATTGTGGGTTATTCTATTAATGCGACGATCGTTATCTTTGACCGTATCCGTGAAAACCTTCACGGAAGCAGGCGCACAGAAGAATTGGATGGTATCGTAAACGAAAGTATTACACAGACCCTGACAAGAAGTATCTATACTTCCTTTACTACCTTTATTATGGTAGCGATCCTGTATGTAATGGGCGTATCCTCCATCCGTGAGTTTGCGGCGCCTTTGATGGTTGGTATCCTTTGCGGAGCTTATTCCTCCGTATGCATTACCGGATCCTTATGGCTGGTAATGAAGAAGAATATCAAGAGCAAGGCAGTTCCTGCAGGCTCTGCTATGCCGGTAAACAATGCTCCTAAGGCGTCGGCTCCCAAGGCAAAAAAGACCGGGGAAACCGTAAAGAAGGATCCGGCCCAGCCGAAAAAGAAGAACCGTAAGAGAGTTGCGGAACGTCTTGCGGCACAGGAAGCAGCCAAGCAGAATGAAACGGATAAGGAGCAGTAGGCTTCGGGAATTAAGACAGAACCATAAAATCGATAGGAACGTATTGATAGGACGCAGGCCGCCGCGCGGCTTGCATCCCTGAGTATGTAGTACAGCGGAATGCCAATGTCCGCTTTAGAGCATCCCGGGACAGGTAAAACCTGCCCCGGGATGTTTACATTAAAGAAAGGAAAAAATATGGAAAAATGGGTAGTAACCGCTAAACGGGCTGATTTTCAGGAAATCGGTAAAAAATTCGGAATTGACCCGGTGATCGCAAGGCTGATCCGCAATCGTGATGTGACGGGGGATGAGGAAATCCGTGAATATCTTTACGGCGCCGTGGAAGAACTTCCTTCTCCGTGGCTTTTGAAGGATATGGAGAAGGCTGTGGACCTTCTTTCCGAAAAGATCAGGCAGAAAAAGAGCATCAGGATTATCGGCGACTATGATATAGACGGCGTTACATCCACCTACATTTTGCTCACAGGCCTGAAACGTCTGGGGGCGTCAGTGGATACCTACATACCTGACCGTGTATCTGACGGCTACGGGATTCATGAGCATTTGATTCTGAAGGCGGAGGCGGATGGCATCGACACGATCGTTACCTGTGATAATGGGATCGCCGCCTCTTCGGAGATCGCTCTTGCAAAGAGCAAAGGGATGACGGTTCTTGTGACAGACCATCACGAAATACCCTATCGTGATACAGAAGGGAAAAGAGAATTTTTTATTCCTCCCGCAGACGCTGTGGTAAATCCCAAACAGCCGGAGTGCCTTTATCCCAACAAAAATATCTGCGGCGCCGTAGTTGCCTGGAAACTGGTATGGGCATTGTATGAACGCTTTGGAATCGGAAAAAACGAGATCATGGAGTTCCTGGAATATGCGGCTATTGCAACGGTAGGGGACGTGATGGAACTGCAGGGAGAAAACAGGATCATTGTCAGGGAAGGCTTGAAGCGGCTTCCCCATACGAAAAATTACGGCCTGAAGGCCCTTATCTGCGCCAACGGGCTGGAAGGGGCAAAGATCAGTGCGTATCACGTAGGGTTTATCCTTGGTCCCTGCATTAATGCCAGCGGACGGCTGGATACGGCGGCGCGTTCGCTAAAGCTTCTGCAGGCGGAAGACGAGGATACGGCGGCGCGTCTTGCAGGAGATCTGACGGCTCTTAACCAGAGCAGAAAAGCCCTGACGGAGAAAGGCAGGGAGGAAGCCGTCCGTATTGTGGAGGAAACATCTATCAGACAGGATAAGGTGCTTGTGGTCTATCTTCCGGACTGCCATGAGAGCCTTGCGGGGATTATTGCCGGAAGAATCCGCGAAAAATATCATAAACCATCTTTTGTGCTTACAAAAGGAGAAAAAACAGCAAAGGGAAGCGGAAGGTCCATCGAAGCCTATTCCATGTTTGACGGGCTTGTAAAATGCGCGGATCTTTTGGAGCAGTTCGGCGGCCATCCTATGGCGGCAGGGCTTTCTATTCGGGAAGAGAACATCGACGCGTTCCGGAAAAGGCTGAATGACACCTGCCCTATGAGCGAAGAGGATCTGATCCCGAAGATCGTCATTGATGTTCCCATGCCTGTAGCTTATATTACCAGGAAGCTTGTGGAACAGATTTCCCTTCTTGAGCCTTTTGGAAAGGGAAATACCAAACCTTTATTTGCGCAAAAGGGATTACGTGTTTTAGAAATGAGAATTTTTGGAAAGAATCGAAATGTAGCCAAAATGCGGCTGGAGGATGAGAAGGGTTTTACGATAGAGGCTGTTTACTTTGGGGAAGCAGTGGAATTTCAGAAGTTTGCCGCGCAAAAGGAGAGTATTTCCATCACTTATTATCCGGAGATCAACACATATCAGGGACGCGAAACCCTGCAGGTGGTGATAAAAAACTACTGTTGAGTTTCAGCATATATGTCAGAAAAAAATGTGCCGGAATGTGTAAATATTGCTGGAAAAAGGCAAAAGCAACAACAAAAATGCCGTATTTACGCGAGTCTTGTCGGGTTAGACATTGATTCCGCAAAAAAAAAGTGTTATACTGTTAAAAATATATTTTCTGAAAACAGTTGGCGGAGGTAGAAGATGAAAAAGCTTGAAGATTATGTAAGAAGCATTCCGGATTTTCCGGAGCCGGGAATTATTTTCCGTGATGTGACCAGTATTTTACAGGATGCCGACGGATTACGTCTGGCGGTTGACTCCATTACGGACTGTTTAAAGGATTTGGATTTCGATGTGGTGGTTGGGGCAGAGTCCAGAGGCTTTATCTTTGGAGTGCCCGTGGCATATAACCTTCACAAGCCCTTTGTGCCGGTGCGCAAAAAAGGCAAGCTTCCCTGTGAAACCATTTCCAGAAGCTATGATCTGGAATATGGAAGCGCGATCATCGAGATGCATAAGGATTCCATCAAACCGGGACAGAAGGTTGCTGTGATCGATGATCTGATCGCCACCGGAGGAACGATTGAAGCGGCGGTAAAAATGATCGAAGAATTAGGCGGGGAGGTCGTAAAGATCGTATTTTTGATGTAACTTGCCGGATTGAAAGGCAGAGAAAGGCTTGCCGGCTATGATGTGGCTTCCGTTATTTGCTATGACGGTAAATAACGGCTTATGAATTGGCGGAAACTGAGCGCTTTTACTTGCGGATGTCCGCTTTACGCTGTTCAGCAGGGAGTATCGTGAGGGGACTGAACAGATAGAATTTTGTATCAGACAGGTGGGAGATAATGGCAGAGACGAAACGAGTTACAGAACAGGATAACATCACCATGCAGACGGAAAAAGAAAAACTGGAGTCTGTGAAGCGTGCAGATGCGGCTGTAAAATCCATGAATGACTTCACAAGCCCTGAGGATTTATATCAGGAATTGATAGCCAGTGTAAGGAAATATCATCCGTCTACCGATATTTCCATGATACAGAAGGCTTATGAGGTTGCCAGCGAGGCGCACAAGGATCAGAAACGTAAGTCAGGAGAACCTTATATCATCCATCCTCTTTGCGTAGCGATCATTCTGGCAGATCTGGAATTAGATAAAGAAACAATTGTAGCAGGACTGCTTCATGATGCAGTGGAAGATACCTGGATGACTTATGAGGAAGTGGAAAAGGAATTTGGCTCTGAGGTAGCTCTTTTAGTGGACGGCGTTACCAAGCTGGGCCAGTTATCCTATTCCGCGGATAAGGTGGAGGTGCAGGCAGAGAATCTCAGGAAGATGTTCCTGGCTATGGCGAAGGATATTCGCGTTATATTGATCAAGCTGGCCGACAGACTCCACAATATGCGGACACTTCAGTATATGCGTCCGGAAAAGCAGCAGGAAAAAGCAAGAGAGACCATGGATATTTATGCGCCTATCGCACAGCGCCTTGGTATTTCCAAGATCAAAGTGGAGCTGGACGACCTGTCCCTGAAATACCTGAAGCCGGATGTATACTATGATCTGGTGGAGAAGGTGGCTCTGCGCAAAAGCGCCCGGGAAGCATTTGTTGGCAGCATTGTGGCTGAGGTGAAGAAGCACATGTCGGATGCCGGGATCAAGGCGCAGGTTGACGGCCGTGTGAAGCATTTTTTCAGCATCTATAAAAAAATGGTCAACCAGGATAAAACCATCGACCAGATTTACGATCTGTTTGCAGTCCGTATCCTGGTCGATACGGTAAAGGACTGTTATGCTGCTTTGGGAGTGATCCATGAGATGTACAAGCCCATTCCGGGAAGATTTAAGGATTACATTGCAATGCCCAAGCCGAATATGTACCAGTCCCTTCACACGACGCTGATCGGTCCTAACGGCCAGCCCTTTGAAATACAGATCCGTACCTTTGAGATGCATAAGACCGCAGAATACGGTATTGCAGCCCACTGGAAATATAAGGAATCCTCAGACGGGAAGGCTCCGGTAGGCAAGAGCGAGGAAGAAAAGCTGAACTGGCTGCGCCAGATCCTGGAATGGCAGAGGGACATGTCTGACAACAAGGAATTTATGAGCCTTCTGAAAAATGACCTGGATCTTTTCGCGGATACAGTTTACTGCTTCACGCCACAGGGAGACGTAAAGACCCTTCCTTATGGCTCCACGCCCATTGATTTTGCATACAGCGTACACAGCGCGGTGGGAAATAAGATGGTGGGCGCCAGAGCGAACGGTAAGCTGGTTCCCATTGAATATCAGATTAAGACCGGCGACCGGATTGAGATCATTACCTCCCAGAATTCCCAGGGCCCCAGCCGTGACTGGCTGAAGATCGTTAAGAGCACCCAGGCGAAGAATAAGATCAACCAGTGGTTCAAAAAGGAACTAAAGGAGGATAATATCCTTAAGGGCAAGGAAATGCTTACACAGTATGCCAAGGCGAAGGGTTATAAGATCAGTACTTATATGAAGTCACAGTATCTGGATACGGTCATGCGTAAGTATGGTTTCCGTGACTGGGAATCCGTCCTGGCGGCCATCGGGCACGGAGGCCTTAAGGAAGGACAGGTCTTTAACAAGCTTGTGGAGGCATACGAAAAAGAAAATAAAAAGAACCTTACAGATGAGCAGGTTCTGGAGGCGGCTGCCGAAACTCCGGAAAAGCTTCATATTGCCAAGAGCAGAAGCGGCATTGTGGTACAGGGTATCCATGATGTGGCAGTTCGCTTTTCCAAATGCTGCAGCCCCATTCCGGGAGACGAGATCGTCGGCTTTGTTACAAGAGGCCGCGGGATCACTATTCACCGGACAGACTGCGTGAATGTACTCGCCATGCCGGAAAGCGACCGGGCGCGTCTTATAGAGGCAGAATGGCAGAGAGCAGACTGTAAGGCTGAGAAATATATGGTGGAGATCCAGGTATTTGCCAATAACCGTACAGGGCTTCTGGTGGATATTTCCAGAATCTTTACGGAACGTAAGATTGATGTGCGCAGTATTAACAGCCGGACCAATAAGCAGGAGAAGGCGACGATCTCCTTAAGCTTTGAGGTCAGCAGCAAGGAAGAACTGCTGTCCCTGATCGAGAAGCTTCGTCAGGTAGAAAGCGTGATCGATATAGAACGTACCACAGGCTGAGGATAAAGGAGTTCATATGGGAAAATTAGAATTACAGAGATGCGTGCTTGGCACAGTATTTACCAATTGCTATTTAGTAAAGAATAAAGAAACCGGAGAGCTGCTGATCATTGATCCGGCGGATGCTCCGGATAAAATATTCCGTAAGGTTTCAGAGATGAACGGGACGCCGGTTGGAATCCTTCTGACCCACGGCCATTTTGACCACATTCTGGCAGTGGATGCGGTGAAGGAAAAATACGGCCTGAAGGTATACGCCTGTGAGCAGGAACAGGAAATGCTCCGGGACCCGTCCCTGAATATTTCCAGAAACTGTTCCATTAAACCGGACGTGCTCCTGAAAGATCTGGACGTCTTTGAGGCGGCAGGCTTTTCCATCCAAATGCTTCACACTCCGGGACATACCCCGGGAAGCTGCTGTTATTATCTCAAGGATGAGGGAGTATTGTTCAGCGGAGATACCCTGTTTTTATGCTCCGTAGGCAGAACTGACCTTCCGGGCGGAAGCACGGCCGAAATCGTAAGAAGCCTTCACAGGCTTCTGGAGTCTCTGCCGGATGACACGGAGGTTTATCCGGGACATGACGACTCCACCACCATTGGTTACGAAAAGAGGTATAATCCATTTGTGTAAGATCAGCATTCTGTTTTTGGACAGAGAATTTGAGAATGACGTATATGAATTGATCAAGGCATTTTTTCCGGAAGGGGAAATCCGCGTTTCTTATGTGGAAGATTCCTGCGGGGAAGAGTATAAGGAGTGTGAATGGAGATTCCGGATAGAGCGGGCCGGCGACAGCTTTCAGATCAGATACTCAAGCGAGGCGCACAGCGGCGTAGCGTGTGTCTCGGTAATAAAGGGGCAGTCTTCGGATGCCCTTCTTTCTTGCGGAGGGGAAGAAGCTGAGGGATGCCCGGAGGCGCCGGAAAAGCTTTCCGGGCAGGACAGCCAGGAACTCCGCAGACAGAATAAGGACTGTATTAAATACGCGCTGTATGGAGTGCTTGTGAAGCTGACGCAAAAAACTCTTCCCTGGGGCGATCTGACAGGGATCCGTCCTGCCAAGCTTGCCATGGGAATGCTGGAATCCGGAATGAAAAATACGGAGATCGCAAAAGAACTTCGGGAGCGTTATCTGGTAAGCCCTCAGAAGGCTGCCCTGGCGATTACCATTGCGAACCGGGAACGGGAGATTTTAAAAGATATCGATTATGAAAACGGCTACAGCCTTTATATCGGGATTCCTTTCTGCCCAAGTATCTGTCTGTACTGCTCCTTCAGTTCCTATCCTCTGAAACAATGGAAAACAAGAGTAGATGCTTATCTTGACGCCCTTTGTAAGGAAATTCAGGCGGTATCGGCTATGGTGAAGGGACGGAAGCTGGATACCATTTATATCGGAGGAGGAACGCCCACCACACTGGAGCCGGAGCAGCTGAAAAGACTTCTTCATACGGTAGGCGAAGGGTTCGGCTATGACGGTCTTGAGGAATTTACCATTGAGGCAGGACGTCCGGACAGTATTACAAGAGAGAAGCTCCTTGCAATCCGGGAATTTCCGGTGAGCAGGATTTCTGTGAATCCGCAGACCATGAATCAGGCGACTCTGGATATTATCGGAAGGCGCCATACCGTAGAAGAAACCAGGTCGGCATTTTATCTGGCGCGAGAATGCGGATATAACAATATTAATATGGATCTGATCGTCGGCCTTCCCGGAGAGGATATCTCCATGGTAGGAAATACTCTGGAGCAGGTACGGGCATTGGCTCCGGACAGCCTGACAGTACATTCCCTGGCTGTGAAACGTGCGGCGCGTCTGAATATGTTCAGGGATCAGTATCAGGAGATGACCTTTGAAAACAATCAGGAAATCATGGATTTGACCATGAAAACTGCTTATGAAATGGGTATGGGGCCTTATTATCTGTATCGGCAGAAGAATATGAAGGGAAATTTTGAAAATGTAGGCTACGCAAAGGTTGACAAAGCCGGAATTTACAATATACTGATTATGGAAGAAAAGCAGCCCATCATTGCTCTGGGGGCAGGCGGTTCTTCCAAGCTGGTCTTCGACCACGGTAAACGAATCGAGCGTGTAGAAAATGTAAAGGATGTAACGAACTACATTGCCCGTATTGATGAAATGATAGAAAGAAAGAGGACAGGAATCAAAACCTGGCTGTAGAAAATTAGGAGGTGTATCCCGTGAGCGCGGCATATCATAAGTCACCAAAAGCGCCGGACAGGATACTGGAATTCGACCTGTCTTCAGAATTGAACCATGGAATGGCGGTCAGCAATCTGGCATATGCGGTTGCTTCTGAACTGGGGCTTGACAAGGACGTCTGCTATGAACTGGCGATCGCCGGGATGCTGCATGATATCGGCAAGCTGAAGCTGACCGGTTATATTAACGGTCAGGAACAGGATCCGTTAGTCATAGAAGAACTGAAATATGTCCGGATGCATTCCAAACTTGGTTATGAAGAACTGAAGGGACAAGGATATTCTGATTTTATTCTGGAGAGCATTCTTTATCATCACGAAAATTACGACGGAAGCGGGTATCCTTCCAATAAGGCCGGGGAAGACATTCCCATAGGGGCAAGGATCCTGAGGGTTTGCGACGTATTTGCAGCTTTGAGCTCGGACCGGCCGTACCGTAAGGCGTTTGATATGGATACGGTAATGGAACTGATGATCGATGAAGTGAAAAATTTTGACATGGAAGTATTTCTTGCATTTCAAAAGGTAGTACATAAGTAATTATGCGGCGGCAGGATGCCGCGGCTGAAGAATTACGGAAATAACAGGAGGTAACGATGGCGTTAAAGAAAAAGCCGGTCACCGGCATGAAGGATATTTTACCGAAGGAGATGGAGATCCGCAATTATGTCATGAATATGATCCGTGAGACATACGGGCAATTCGGATTTTCTTCCATTGAGACTCCCTGCGTGGAGCATATCGAAAATCTCTGCAGCAAGCAGGGCGGAGAGAATGAAAAGCTGATCTTTAAAATCTTAAAACGAGGGGAAAAACTGAAATTAGATGAGGCCAGGGAAGAGGCCGACCTGGTGGATTCCGGTCTGCGCTATGACCTGACAGTTCCTCTCTCAAGATATTATGCCAATCACGCAAATGAGCTTCCGGCTCCTTTCAAGGCTTTGCAGATGGGGAATGTTTGGAGGGCTGACCGCCCCCAGAGAGGCCGGTTCCGCCAGTTCATGCAGTGCGATATTGATATTTTGGGAGAGCCGACCTATCTGGCTGAGATCGAACTGGTTCTGGCGACGACAACCCTTCTTGGCAAGCTGGATTTCCATAATTTTACCATCCGTATCAACGACCGTAAGATCCTGAAGGCTATGGCCCAGTACAGCGGATTTCCTGCGGAGAGCTTTGACACGGTATTTATTATTCTGGACAAGATGGATAAGATCGGTCTGGAGGGCGTGGCTGAAGAGCTTGCAAAGGAAGGCTTCGCTCAGGAGAGCATTGATACCTACCTTGGAATGTTTAAGGAAATCACCTCCGGTATTGAAGGGGTGCGCTACTGCAAAGAAAAATTACAGGGAGTCTTGGATGCAAAGGTGGCGGAAGACCTGGAAACTATTATCTCCACTGTTGACGCGGTGAAGACGGCGGACTTTAAGATTGCTTTCGATCCCACGCTGGTCCGCGGAATGTCCTATTACACAGGCCCGATCTTTGAGATCGCTATGGATGAATTCGGCGGCTCCGTAGGCGGCGGCGGGCGCTACGACGAAATGATCGGGAAATTTACGGGCAGCAATACCAGCGCCTGCGGCTTTTCCATCGGCTTTGAGCGGATCGTTATGCTGCTTCTGGAGCGTGGCTATGAGGTTCCGGCTGCCAACGGCAGGAAGGCATACCTGATCGAGAAAAATATGCCGTCAGATAAGCTTTTGGCTATCTTAAAGCAGGCACAGGAGGAAAGAAGCAACGGCACACAGGTAAATATTTCTATTATGAAGAAAAACAAAAAATTCCAGAAGGATCAGATGATGACAGAGGGTTATACGGAATTTGTGGAATTTTTCAGAGACAGAATGTAGTCGAAAAAAATAGAAATAACATGAAACAGAAATATCATGAAACGGAAATAACATGAAATTTATGAAAAGGATATCCGCAGGGATATCCGGATATGGCAGAATATAGAAAAGAGGAGTAAAAGCATGGCAGAGAGTATGCAGGGACTGCACAGAAGCTGCAGATGTGCAGAAGTAACCAAAGAAATGATCGGCAGCAGGGTAACTCTGATGGGATGGGTTCAAAAGGCTCGTAATAAGGGCGGTATCGTATTTGTGGATCTGCGCGACAGATCAGGTATCATGCAGTTGATCTTCGAAAACGGCAGCATTGACGAGGAAGGCTTTGAAAAGGCAGGCAGATTAAGAAGCGAATTTGTCATTGCCGTTACAGGCGTTGTAGAAAAGCGTGGCGGTGCGGTAAATGAAAATCTGGCCACAGGCGAGATGGAGCTTCGTGTCAATAGCCTTCGCGTACTGGCAGAGGCAGAGGTACCTCCGTTCCCCATTGAGGAAAACAGCAAAACCAAGGAGGAAATCCGCCTGAAATACCGGTATCTGGATTTAAGAAGACCGGATCTTCAGAGAAATCTTATGTTAAAAAGCAAAGTCGCCATGCTTACCAGACAGTTTTTCGCAAAGGAAGGCTTCCTGGAAATTGAGACGCCAATGCTTGGAAAGAGCACACCGGAGGGCGCCAGAGATTATCTTGTTCCTTCCCGTGTACACCCGGGGAGCTTCTACGGGCTGCCTCAGTCCCCGCAGCTTTATAAACAGCTTCTGATGTGCTCCGGCTATGACCGCTATATCCAGATCGCCCGCTGCTTCCGTGACGAGGATCTTCGTGCGGACCGTCAGCCGGAATTTACCCAGATCGACATGGAGCTTTCCTTTGTGGATGTGGATGACGTCATTGATGTGAACGAAAGATATCTTGCGTTTCTGTTTAAAGAGGTTCTTGACATTGAGGTACCCCTTCCGATCCAGAGAATTACCTGGCAGGAAGCCATGGACCGTTACGGTTCCGATAAGCCGGATCTTCGCTTCAGCATGGAACTGCATGATGTCAGCGAGGTGGTAAAGGACTGTAATTTTGCAGTCTTTACAGGCGCCCTTGCAAATGGTGGAAGCGTCCGCGGCATCAATGCAGAGGGACAGGGCTCAATGCCACGTAAGAAGATCGACAAGCTGGTTGACTTTGTTAAGGACTATGGCGCAAAGGGTCTGGCTTACATTGCCATCGCAGCAGACGGCAGTCGCAAATCCTCTTTTGCCAAATTTATGACAGAAGAAGAGATGGATGCTCTGGTACAGGCAATGGAAGGAAAGCCGGGAGATTTACTTCTCTTTGCCGCTGACAGAAATAAAGTGGTTTATGATGCACTCGGTGCGCTTCGTGTAGAACTGGCTAAGCAGATGGATCTTCTTGATAAGAACGAATACCGCTTTGTATGGGTAACGGAATTCCCGCTTCTGGAGTGGGATGAAGAGGAAAACCGCTTTACCGCAATGCATCATCCGTTTACTATGCTTATGGATGAGGACCTGCCTCTTCTGGATACTGACCCGGGCAAGGTTCGCGCAAAGGCCTATGATATCGTATTAAACGGAAACGAAATCGGCGGCGGAAGCGTCAGGATTCATCAGAGCGACATTCAGGAAAGAATGTTTGAGAAGCTTGGCTTTACCAAAGAAGCTGCTTATGAGCAGTTTGGCTTCCTTCTGAATGCCTTTAAATACGGGGTACCGCCTCACGCAGGACTGGCTTACGGCCTTGACCGCCTTGTAATGCTGATGGCAAAGGCGGACAGTATCCGTGACGTGATCGCTTTCCCGAAGGTAAAGGACGCATCCTGCCTGATGACCCAGTCTCCAAGCTGTGTAAGCGAAGAGCAGCTTAAGGAACTCGGATTGGAGATCGAATCAGAGGATGAGAAAACTGAATAAAGGATTTGCAGGAGATAGAAAATGGAACTTACAATACAGATGTTTTTGATCGTATGTCCATTGGTATTTCTGGCAAGCTTTGTAGACGCTATCGCAGGCGGCGGGGGATTAATCGCGCTGCCTGCATATTTATTGGCCGGAGTACCCATGCATAATGCTATTGCCACAAACAAATTGTCTTCCGCCACAGGAACCGTTATCTCCACTGTCAGGCTCTGCCGGAATAAATTCGTAGACTGGGGCCTTGCGCTTCCTTGTGTTTCCATGGCGCTGCTCGGATCGTACATAGGGGCAAATCTGGCGCTGCTGGCAAGCGATAAGCTTTTAAAATGGATGCTGCTCCCGGTGCTTCCTATTGTAGCTTTTTATGTATTAAAAAAGAAAAACCTGGATGAAAACAGCGAAGTGGAGCTCCCAAGGGCGAGACAATGGATCATCTGCGGAATATCCTCTCTGGTGGTAGGGTGCTACGACGGCTTTTACGGGCCGGGAACGGGAACCTTTTTGCTCCTTTGTTATACAGGCCTGGCTAAAATGAATGTGCGCAACGCTTCCGGGAATATGAAGCTTGCCAATCTGTCCTCCAACGGAGCGGCGCTGGCGGTATTTTTGTTCAGCGGAAAAATCCTGGTTCCCCTTGGCCTTGCCGCGTCTGTTTTTTCCATTGCCGGGCATTATGTAGGTTCCGGCCTGGTCATGAAAAACGGCAGCAGGATCGTAAGGCCGGTGATCCTGGTGGTTATCACACTATTGTTTATTAAGATCATTTTTGATCTGTGATATATTATTTTTGTTCTATGGTATATCATTTATGCTATTAAAACTCTTCGTCATTTATGATTTATGCTATTAAGACTCTTCGGAAACTGCATTTTCGTCCAGTGATTCTGTGGGAGTGGTGGACAGGGTACCGAAAATGGCATTTCCAAGTTCCTGATTATCATCCTCAAGCTTCCAGGCGGCGCCGTTATTGACAAGATGGAAGTCCGCCTGGGCAGTCTTAACCTCCGTATTGGACTCAATAATGGATAAAAGCAGTTCATGAGCGTGTTCATATCGCTTTTGGGAGCCTTCGATGACTGCTTCCGGGGAGTTCAGGTATGTTTCCAGTTCTTGTTCATAGGCAGAAAGAATGGCGTCACTGTCAAACGTAGTGATTTCAGCCTTGATATCAGCGGTATAGCCAGTGATATTGACCTCTGTTACTTCGTAATTGAAATTTTGGTGCACTTGTTCTACGAGCGCAGAGGCAATAGCGCTCTTTTCAGTATCCGAGGTGTTCAGAATGCTTTCTACGCCAAGGTAATTGCTCATTTCTTCCTCGTTCATTGTCTTCAGGGTATTCAGATAGACTGCCAGGGTATCCTCTGGCGGGAGGATATCGTTATCGGACAGATAAGTAATAAGACCGCCGACAAGGTCATTTTCCAGGGAGTATGTCCTCTTTATTTCCCATAAATCTTTTTCGCTGCCTTTGTTTACTAATTGTATAGTACAGTCATTATCCACGGACTTGTATTTGTTATCCTTTAATAACTGATTTAAAAGTACGTAGCGTTTCTCCAGGGAGGAAGCGGTTTCATTTGTATTTTGGGAATTGTTTTTGGCTGCTTCCAGAATTTCTGTGTTCAGCAGGGATGCGGCAAAGTCCTTTGCAAGAGTCTGCGCATCGATGGTAGAAAGGCGGACAGAAGCAACGGCCGTTTTGTTCTCTTTATCGACGTCGATGTTCAGGATTTTATAGTCGAAATCCTGAAAGAAGAGGGAAAAGACTTCTTTGATATCATCAGAAAGTTTGGTTTCCTCCGTGGCATCGGGAAAGAGTTCCTTGTAGGAGATATATTTTTGGATCGTTTCAGAATCCGGATTTTTTAATAAATCCAGTTCACTTGTGATAACCTCTTCCACATCTGTCTTATCCACGTGGGAACAGCCGACGCCAAGGATGACGAGGACGGCCAGAAGAAGAGGCAGCAGACATTTCGCGATTTTCATATGGATAGTTCCTTTCCAAATTATTCTTTTCTATTTTACCAGATATTGCGGTAAAAGTCAAAAAAGGGTTAAATTTATACGATTTCTATAAAAAATCCATGAAAATTTTGTGAAAAATGAAGTGATTTGCCACAAGACTTTTCTTTTTCAGGGGAATCTGTTATGATAGGGAAGTAAAACTTGAATGATCGTACTCGATTGGAGGAGACTATGAAGAAACGTATTTTGGCCGTTGGGGGGATTTTGATAGCTGTCGCAGCCGCAGGCAGTGTATACTGGTTTTATTTCCGTGGAAGCAGTCCGAATGCGTCCACAGGAGAGACAGTTTATGTATCGACGGTCAGTTCGCTTACCGGAAACTCTACCGGCATGATGAACCGGTATGCCGGTGTGGTAGAACCCCAGGAAACGGTGGAGGTTACCATAGAAAGCGGCCGTAAGGTAACAGAGGTTCAGGTGAAGACAGGAGAGGAAGTAAAGCAGGGGCAGCTTCTCTTTGAATATGATCTGAGCAGCATCCAGGAAGATCTCCAGCAGGCGAAGCTTGATCTGGATCGGTTAAAAAATGAGGCGCTGAGCCTGAGTGAGCAGATAACAACTCTTGAAAAGGAGAAGAAGAAGGCATCCCAGGACAATCAGCTTTCTTATACAATAGAAATAGAAACAAATAAAATGAATTTAAAGAAAAATGAGTACGATCAAACCAGTAAGGAAGCGGAAATCCAGAAGCTTCAGAATGCTACAGGGAATACGGAGGTCCGAAGTACCATAGACGGCGTTATCCAGAAAATTGATACTTCCAAGCTTTCTACTGATGACGGGGACAGC
This sequence comes from Eubacteriales bacterium, assembly GCA_030524715.1. Taxonomy (GTDB): domain Bacteria; phylum Bacillota; class Clostridia; order Lachnospirales; family Lachnospiraceae; genus Blautia_A. The sequence goes on from JAUNGB010000024.1 coordinate 53,287, forward strand.
CTGGACGAGAGCTCGGGAGACAGTATGATGAGCGATTCTGACTCCAGCAGCAATGCTTTTATTACCATCCTGAGTACAGGAGCATACCGTATCAAAGGAAAGATCAATGAGCTGAATATACAGAATATTGTAGAAGGCTCTCCTGTTATTATCCGTTCCCGTGCAGATGAGGATCAAATCTGGAGAGGGACTATGGGCTCTGTGGATATGGACAACGGAAGTACGGAAGACAGCGACAGTATGATGTATTATGGCATGTCCAGCACTGATACGCAGACATCTTCCAGTACTTATCCGTTTTATGTGGAACTGGAGTCTTCGGAAGGTCTGATGCTCGGACAGCATGTATATATCGAGCCGGATAACGGACAGGAAGACCAGAAGGACGGTTTGTGGCTCAGCGACTTCTTTATTGTTGACGCAGATTCCACGGATCCGTATGTCTGGGCTGCAGACGATAAGGATAAGCTTGAGAAACGCTACCTGATCCTTGGCAAGTATGATGAAGATCTGGGAGAATACGAGATTGTCGACGGGCTGACACTGAAGGATGCTATCGCATATCCTGCGGAAAATCTGACAGAGGGGATGGATACATCCACCAGCTCAGCAGTACAGATAAATCAGGACGCATCCGACATGGAGAGTTCTTCGGGAGAAGAATCAGGATGGGAGGAAAATACAGAAATAATAGAAGAATCCTCATCGGGGGAACTGATCGACGATTTTTCTGATGAGGATCTGGTTCCCATGGAGGAAGCCCCTGACGGCGGAATTGTGGTGGAAGAGGTGACGGAATGATTTTGGAATTAAAGGGTATCTATAAAGAATACCAACAGGGAAAGATGAAGGTTCCCGTCCTGAAGGATGTGGATTTTTCCATGGCGGAAGGGGAATATGTGGCGATCATGGGGCCTTCAGGCTCCGGAAAGACTACGTTAATGAATATTATCGGATGTCTGGATCAGGCTACGGAGGGAAGCTTTATTCTGGATGGGCAGGATGTCCGTTCCTGCTCCGAGAACGATATGTCGGATATCCGCCTGCACAAAATCGGTTTTGTATTCCAGAGTTTTCATCTGCTGCCAAGGCAGACTGCGCTTCAGAATGTGGAGATGCCGTTAAATTATGCCAGAGTTCCCAAGAAGGAACGGCGTGCAAAGGCACTCAAAGCCCTTGAGAGGGTCGGGCTTTCGGATAGAGTGGATTTCCGGCCTAATCAGCTTTCCGGCGGACAAATGCAGCGAGTGGCTATTGCAAGGGCTATTGTAAACAGTCCCAAGCTGCTCCTTGCTGATGAACCCACAGGAGCGCTGGATTCCAAGTCCGGCGCTCAGGTTATGGAGCTGTTTCAGCGGCTGAATGACGAGGGGGTAACGGTTCTTATGATCACCCATGACGCGGAGATCGCAGCGCACGCCAAGCGGGTAGTGATGATCCGTGACGGGGAGCTTAAGGAGAAAGAGGTGACGTCATGAGCCTGGTAAAAAAAATCGTTGCCGGAGTAGTCGTAACAGCTTTGATTGCAGGCGCGGCAGCCGGCGGCCTCACTTATATGAAAAAAGCCAACCAGACGGAGGTTTCTGTTATCAGTGTGGGAAGTATTGCCGAGACCTATTATTCTCAGGATACCTATCTGGAAGGATATATTACTACCAACGTATCCCAGAATATCACTGTGGATAAGGATATGGTCATAGAAGAGGTCTATGTTCAGAAGGGAGACACGGTGAGCGAAGGGGACAAGCTGATCTCCTTTGATATGACGCTTGTGGAGATGGAATTGAATATTGCCAAGCTGAAAAAGCAGAAGCAGGAGCAGGATTTAAATAAAGCGCAGAAACGTCTGTACAGTCTTCAGAACGGAGGACCGGTGGATGAAAGCACGGATGCAAACCCCGGCAATGCGGATAATCTCAGCGGTTCCAATATGGATGATGATCTGGCTTCTCTGGATACCTCCGTTCGGGGGAATTACCTGGCGGCAGCGGTCGTACCCCCGATTCTGGCAGTTTCATTTAATGAAGGCGGGCTTTTTGACGATGGAAGTTCTTTAAACGACGGAAGCTCTTCAGGCAACGGAAACTCTTCAGACGACGGAAATCAGGAGCCGGGCAGCGGCCAGGACGATTCGTCACAGTCCTCCGGTGGGGATGCTTTCCAGTCCGGCGGAGATATTTTTGATTCCGGTGAAGACGACGCGCCACGACCGTCCCCTACGCCGACGCCTGCGTTGGATGATGATACCGATTATTTTGACCCGTATACCACGGAGGGCGTTCCGGGGATCAGCGACGGGGAAGCGACATTTTATGAAAAACTGGATGAAAATTCAGAACCCTTTACCGGAAGCGGAACAGAAGAAGATCCTTTTGTTTTTCTGTGCAGCCAGGCAACCGGCAAGGTAACCGTGACGGGTTCCTTCTTTAATAAGATGGCAGGCTACAGCGCGGACGGAACCCGAATCGAGCATGAAGGCGGCTATTGGTTCCAGCTTGAATTTCATCAGAATGATAAAGTGGCGGATTTTGAAAACCGTAAGGAATCCTGTATCGGTTATTACCTGATTGATGGAAGTATGCTGGAAAAGCCGGCGGACATGCATGTGGAGATGGAATTTACCGTAGAAGGAGCTTCCCAGTACGAAGATGAGCTTCCGCCGGACGATGGATATAATGGAGGCGATGGAGGCTCTTCATCTTCTACTCTGACACGTGCTGAGGCTATTAAGATCCAGCAGAACAGAATCGCAAGCCTTAAGCTTGATATTCAGGAAAGCGATATCGACATTGCAAAACTGGAGAAAAAAGTAAAGCGGCAGATGGTTTACAGCAGGCTTGACGGAATTGTGGCGAATGTGGGCGATCCGCTGACCGGGACTTCCGACGGAAGCTCCTTTATCAGTATCAAGAGCAAGGAGGGCTTCTTTGTAAAAGGCGCGGTCAGCGAATTGATGCTGGACCAGATGCAGGAGGGGACCCTTCTGAATTGTATGAGCTATGACAGCGGCTCCTTTGAAGCGGAGGTTGTGGATGTTTCGGATTATCCTGTATCCTCCAACAGCTACTTCAGCGACAGTAATCCTAATGTTTCGTATTATACATACAGTGCAGTGATCAAGGACAAGTCTGTTGAAGTATCGGATCAGGAGTGGCTTACTGTAACTTTGAAAAACAATGAGGCGCCCGACGGAAGTCTTGTGCTGTCCAAAGCCTTTGTACGGACGGAAGATGGCGTAAGCTATGTTTATAAGGATGATAACGGAACGCTGAAGAAGCAGATCGTTACATCGGGAGGAGCCGTAAACAGCGGTTACAGCGTGCTGATCAAAGGCGGTATTACCCGGGATGACAAGATTGCGTTTCCATATGCTAAGGAAGCGGTGGACGGCGCGAAAACAAAAGAAAGTACTTTGGAAGAATTTTACGGATATTAAAGGGGGGATTTCATGTTTGAGAATATCAGAATATCTTTTCAGGGAATTTGGTCCCACAAAATGAGGTCCTTCCTGACAATGCTGGGTATTATTATCGGTATTGCGTCCATTATCGCTATCGTATCGACGATCAAAGGAACCAGCGAGCAGATCAAGGAGGACCTGATCGGCTCAGGGAACAATACGGTGTCCGTTACCCTTTACGACGGGGACAGTACCTATGATACGGAATACGGAAGTTCCAGTTCCAATCCGCCGTTGTATACAAAAACACAGAAGGAAGAAGTCATGGATCTTGATCACGTAGAAAATGTAACCTTTTTCTACAGCCGGTCCTATACCAACAGTGTATATTACCAGAACACAAGCTTTCAGGGAGGCAAGGTGTACGGAATCGACGAAAATTATCTGGATACCTGCGGATACAGTATCCAGTCCGGTCGAGGTTTTACTCAGGAGGACCATGATGAATTCCGCAAGGTGGCTCTGGTAGACACCAATGCTGCAGAAAGTCTTTTCTCCGGAGAAAATCCGGTGGGAAAGACGATTGAGATCAGCCAGGAGCCGTTTACCGTGGTGGGTGTCATTAAGCAGGACGATGATTTCCTTCCGAATATCGAGAGCATCGACCAGTTTTATGATTATTACCAGATGGTCATCGGAAGTATTATGATCCCAGGCAAATGCTGGCCTATCGCTTTTAAATTTGACGAACCGGAGAATGTTGTGGTAAAAGCGGACAGTACCGATAACATGAGTACGGCAGGAAATGCGGTTGCAAAATATCTCAATGAAGGAATTGATAATTCCAGCGGTTCCACCAAGTTTGAGTACCGTGCCGATGATGTTATGAAGCGTGTAAAAGACCTCCAGAATCTCAGTAAGAGCACCAACCAGCAGCTGCTCTGGATCGCCAGTATTTCGCTGCTGGTCGGAGGCATCGGTGTTATGAATATCATGTTGGTGTCCGTTACAGAGCGTACCAGTGAGATTGGCCTGAAAAAAGCTATCGGAGCCAGAAAGAAAACCATACTGATACAGTTTTTAACAGAGGCTTCTGTTTTGACCAGTATCGGCGGGGTGATCGGGGTTGTATTGGGAATCGCGCTGTCCAAAGTAGTTGCCCGGGTATCCGGGTCGCCGACAGCTATCAGTATTCCGGCAATTATAGGTTCCGTAGTGTTTTCTATGATGATTGGATTGATTTTTGGGCTGCTGCCTTCTGTAAAAGCAGCAAACCTGAATCCTATAGATGCACTTAGAAGCGAATGATCCGGAAGTAAATGATTTGGAAGTGAATAATCTAAAAGTGAATGATCC
>JAUNGB010000025.1 GCA_030524715.1 Eubacteriales bacterium
ACGGCGGTCAGCGTTCCAGTACCGCCATGCACTATCAGGTGGCGGAAGATCATGGGTTTACGGACATTGCCGACTTTGTTGTTCTGGATGAGGAAGGGTCTGTCAGTTTGCCGGTGGAGGGCGGAACGCAGCTTACAGAAAATCTGGTGGGCGCCCATTTCCCGGAATATGACGGTTATCTGGTGCTTTCCCACTTTAAGGGACACGCTATGGCGGGATTTGGCGGCGCAATTAAAAATATCTCCATTGGCCTTGGCTCTCAGGAGGGGAAATGCCTGATCCACACCGCAGGAGAAAGCCATACCAGTCCCTGGGGCGGCGAGCAGGATCCTTTTACGGAGAGCATGGCGGAAGCAGGGAAATCAGTGGTGGATGCCCTTGACGGAAATATCCTCTATATCAGTGTGATGAACCGTCTGTCCATTGACTGCGACTGCGATGGAAATCCGGCGGAACCGGATATGCACGATATGGGCATTCTGGCATCCGCAGATCCGGTAGCTTTGGATCAGGCGTGTGTGGATCTGGTTTACGCCTCTCAGGATGATACGGCTTCCCTGATCCAGAGAATGGAATCCCGCAACGCCATTCATGTTCTGGAACACGGAGAGGAAATCGGTCTTGGCAGCAGAAATTATCAGTTGGTGAGCATTGATGATTGAAATTCTGCACCGGGAGTTTGTTTATCTCTGGTATTACTTTGACGTACAGTTGCGGCAGATTTTCTGGTACTGGGTTCTGGGTATTGTATTAGGCTCCTGCGTTTCGGTTTTTCTGAAAGACAAGATTCATGGTCTTTTACGTTCCATGAGCGAAAGCAGGATGGGGCTTGTGGGAATTGTACCTGCAAGCCTTCTTGGAATTGCCTCTCCCCTTTGTATGTACGGCACGATTCCACTGGCGGCGTCCTTTTCCAAAAGCGGGATGCGGGATGAATGGCTGGCGTCCTTTATGATGTGTTCCATCCTGCTGAACCCACAGCTTATTATTTACAGCACGGCGCTTGGAACGACCGCACTGGCAGTCCGTATCGTTTCCTGCTTTATCTGCGGGATTGCGGCGGGACTGCTGATCCGGTTCCTTTGTAAGGGAAAGCCGTTTTTCAATTTTGCAGGCTTTGAGGAGCCTCATAATCACGATACCGACCCGAATCTGTTCCTGCGCCTGATCAAAAATATCGGAAGGAACATCCGGGCAACCGGCCTTTATTTCCTGTTCGGAGTGTTCCTGTCAGCAGTGTTCCAGCGCTATGTGCCAGAGGATCTGATGACGACCTTCTTTGGCGGCAACGAGGCATTTGGGGTTCTGATGGCGGCGACCATCGGCGTACCGCTGTATGCCTGCGGCGGAGGTACGATTCCTCTGCTTCAGGCGTGGCTGATGGATGGGATGAGCATGGGCAGCGCGGCGGCGTTTATGATCACCGGGCCGTCCACCAAGATCACCAATCTGGGAGCGCTGAAAATCGTTCTGGGAATTAAAAATTTTGTAATCTACATTGCATTTGTGATGATATTTTCCTTTGCCACCGGGCTGGTGGTAAATTTTCTGGTATAAATGTTTTTGAACACTCAGGCAGCCAGAGTGTGTTTGAAAATTCATTCCCGCAATCTGCATCCCTCACTTTGAGGTATATTGCCCAGCATTCGGTCGGGTATATCCTTTATTTGAGGGATTTTGGTGTTTTAATCAAAGGCGGATTGTGTTAGTATGCGGCGGTATTTGAAAGAATACCGCCCCGTCCTTTACAGCAGTCTGTTACTCTCCAAGAAGCTATATCCTCACCTGTTTGACATTAGTAAATTGTATTTTTCCTGTCCCTGTTTAGTAAAACAAGGAATGATAATACTCCAAACACAATTTAATATTGATGTATTATTTTCCTCCGTCTGGTAAAAATCGGGTAAACCATAAACCATGAGTGTCATAATTGCATCCACTATATTGCCATATTCTTGAATAAAGTCTTTTTTCAATAATCCGGCATTTACAAAATTGTGAAAAGACTCTGTTAAAGCCTCTCTTAAATTCTTTAAAACAGATACTTGCATTTCATAGACTGCCGGACACATTTGAGCCAGTTGGACATAGTGACGATAATAGTAAGGACGGCTGTTTTTCTGATCGGTAATGTCCAATAGTAATTGATTCAAGTCCTCAAACGTGCAAGGGGACTTTGGTTTTTGATATTTTTTGTGATCTTGCAATAAAATTGCTTCAATTAAATCTTCTTTCTTTTTATAATGATACGTCAGATTACCTACGCTGATATTTAAAGCAGCGGCAATATCACGCATACCGGTATCGTGGAATCCTTTTTCATTAAATAATTGTCTCGCCGTATCCATGATCGCCTGTTTTATGTCTGATTTCATAGATTTTGAACCTTCTTCTTTTTTATTGACATTTTAGCACGCCTGTGCTAAAATGTCAATTAGTACAACTGTACTAAAAAATAAGGAGATGGCAAGATATGAACGAATTACTTCCAGAGAAAACGAAAAATCCGCTTGAAAGCGGAGCCATTGGAAAACTGATTGCTAAATTCGCAATTCCGGCAATTATTGGAGGCTTAATCAGCGCCGCATACAATATTGTGGACCAGATATTTATTGGCCAGAGTGTCGGATTGCTGGGGAATGCCGCAACCAATGTGGCATTCCCCCTTGTAACAATCTCAAATTCCCTTGCATTACTTTTTGGTGTTGGAAGCGCCTCAAATTTCAGTCTGGAATTAGGGGATAAACGAAAAGACAGTGCGGTACAATTTTATGGCAATGGTATTTCACTCCTGCTGGCGTCAGGTATCTTACTTTTTGTGATTGTACTTATGTTTTTACAACCTCTGCTGCTTTTCTTTGGCGCTACGGAAGACGTTCTTCCCTATGCTTTGACCTATACGGGCATTACAACATTCGGACTTCCGTTTTCGATGCTAAGTATCGGAGGAGGGCATTTGATCCGGGCAGACGGCAGCCCGACTTATGCTATGCTTTCAACTGCTTCAGGAGCGATTTTGAACTGCTTTTTAGACCCACTTTTTATCTTTGGCTTTGGTATGGGAATTGTGGGAGCCGCCTATGCAACGATAACCGGACAAATTATTTCTGCGCTGCTTGTCCTGCATTATTTCAGAAAAAAATTCAAGACTACAAAATTAGAGCGCAGGCATTTTCGCCCCTCTGTTTCAAGGGCTAAGATCATTGCATCTCTGGGCGCGGCGTCCTGTTTTAACCAGCTTGCTATGAGCTTGGTTCAAATTACATTGAACAATACGCTGCGCAGCTATGGAGCGGCTTCTGCTTACGGAAGTGACATTCCCCTTGCCTGTGTAGGCGTTATTTCTAAAGTCAATGTCTTGTTCATGGCGTTTGTTTTGGGGATCGCGCAAGGCTGTCAGCCTATTTTTGGATTCAATTATGGTGCAAAAAATTATTCGCGTGTGCGTGAAACTTATAAAAAGGCGGCAACGGCTGTTACTGTCATTTGTATGATATCTTTCTTGTGTTTCCAGATATTCCCCCGTCAGATCGTCAGCATTTTTGGGACGGGCAGCGAATTGTACTTTGAGTTTGCGGAAAAGTATTTCCGAATCTATCTGCTGTTTACGTTTATAAACGGAATACAGCCGCTTACATCAAACTTTTTTACGTCAATCGGAAAAGCAAAGATGGGAATTATTATGTCTCTCACACGCCAGATTATTTTCCTGCTGCCCCTGATTTTAATCCTGCCCGTATTCTGGGGCATTGACGGCGTGATGTATGCCGGTCCGATTGCGGATGCTGCGGCTGTGGCTTTAGCCGGTTACTTTGCGTGGAGGGAAATGAAAAAAATGCGTATTGCTGAAACGGAACAGCAGCAATCCCGCGGATTTACCGTTTGAAGTTCCAGCGGGATATTTATAAGGACTTACGGATTCTGGTGAAGATATTCTTTTGAATAAAGCGACTTTTGATTGATACGGCAGCCTTTTTCTGTTATGATGGGTGGTGGGAAAAGGCTGCTAAAGCCGACGGAAAATCAAGGTTTGATGCGGAGGCAATGGAATGTATCATTTAGCAAAATATGTCCGGGAGTTGAAGCTGCAGGAAGGTGTAAATGACACTCCGGTATCATATTTAAAAATATATCGTTTTAATCCGGGGCGGGTTGTGTTATATTGAAAGAAAATGCAGCAAAGCGGAATGCGAATATCCGCTTTACAGGGGAGGTAAGCAATATGGTATTAAGCACAGAACGGTTGCTTTTGCGTCCATGGAAGGAAACGGATGCAGAGAGCTTATATGAATATGCCAAAAATCCGGAAGTTGGACCGATTGCAGGGTGGCCGCCGCACAAAAATATTGAGGAAAGCCGTGACGTTATACAGAATGTTTTCAACGGAAAAGAGTGTTATGCGGTCTGTTTGAAGTCAGATAATCGGGCTATTGGCGCTATCGAACTGAAGATGAATGGCAATACGGATATGACGGATAAAGAGGATGAATGTGAACTTGGTTACTGGATAGGCCGGGAGTTCTGGGGACAGGGGCTGATTCCGGAAGCTGCCCGTGAGCTGCTGAGGCATGGTTTTGAGGATCTTGGCATGAATATCATATGGTGTGGATATTACGAGGGAAATACGAAATCAAAAAGAGTGCAGGAGAAACTGGGTTTTATTTATCATCATACATGTACTGATGTGGCTGTGCCGCTCATGGGCGAGACAAGAACCGGGCATACAAACTATATGACAAGAGAACAATGGGAAGCTGATAATTCCATACAGGAAGCAGTATTATAATCTAAATACTATTATATTGTGTGATTCTCTTTTAGCAGAGATTATTTTATATAGGGAGACCGATACTATGCCGTTATTTGACAACGAAAATAGAATCTTACAGATTGAAACAGAAAAAGAGGAAATTTTCAAGCATATGGAAAATCCGTTGCTCAGTCAGCCGTTTACCGAAGATTTTGCCAGGAGATTTTCATGGAGCACGAATGCGATCGAGGGGAATACCCTGTCGCTGGAAGAAACGATCGCAGTGATCGATTACGATGAAGTAAGGTCAAATCATACCTATTCCGAATATACAGATGCGAAAAACGCCTACTATGCAATCCGGAAAATGCTAATTCCTTTTACAAAGACAGTTATTGACGAAGAGTGGATCAAGAAGGCGAATGGCTATATCAGACATATGCAGGGGGAGTATAGAGATACCCCGGTTTATATTGGAAATCTGTCGGAAGCTGTATATTATCCGCCGGAACCGCAGGATGTGGCGGAACTTATGAAAGACTGGATCAGGGAAACAAATATAGAAGCAGTGACAGTAAAAGAGATTTTTGAAAAAATTGCAGCCAATCATATTCGGTTTGAACGGATACATCCTTTTTCAGATGGAAATGGCAGAACCGGGAGGATGATCGTTAACCAACAGTTGATCAATAACGGGCTGCTGCCTGTCTCAATCCAGCCAACCGGAAAGTACAGAGAAGCATTCAGAAGATATGACAAAAGAGAAGATCTTTCAGAAATGGTCTACGTTTTGCTGAAAAGCGAACTGGAATCTTTTGACAGAGTCCGCAGTCTGGCTTTGAAACTTTCCCAGGACCGGGAGAAACAGAAAAAGGAAAGAGTATCCTCGGATTCCTCCGAAAGTTGAGTACACATCCAGCGACAGAGGAAAGTCCCTGATTATACAGTATGCACGTAAGTTATACTACATTGCCGATTTGGCATTGTACTTTTTCAGAGTTATGCTTTACAATAAGGATGAAAACAAGGAAGAAATAATTATTTCACTATTGGTAAAGTATAAACGAACAGGAGGATATATCAATGGAAAAAGTAATGCTGAATAATGGGGTAGAAATGCCATTGGAAGGTTTTGGAGTGTTTCAGATTCCGGATGCTGTACAGTGTGAGCAGGTTGTGTATGACGCGATCAGGACAGGGTATCGGCTGATCGATACGGCGTCTGCCTATGGAAATGAGGCGGCTGTCGGAAAGGGTGTTGCGAGAGCCATCGCAGACGGACTGGCAGCCAGGGAAGAACTGTTTATTACCACAAAGGTGTGGGTCAACGACATGGGGAATGAAGAGGATGCCTATCAGGCAGTAAAGACATCCCTTGGGAAACTGGATATGGATCATGTGGATCTGATTCTTTTGCATCAGCCCATGAAAGATTATTTTGCGGCATACAGAGGCATCACAAAAGCTTACAGGGAAGGGCTGACCAGAGCGATCGGCGTTGCGAATTTTTATCCTGCAATTCTTACGAACCTTTGTGAGACGGTTGAAGTAATGCCTGCTGTCGATCAGGTGGAACTGCATCCTTTCTTTGCACAGGCAGGGGCATTGGAGAATATGAAAGCATACGGTGTGGTTCCACAGGCGTGGGGACCGCTGGCGGAAGGCAAGCATGGTATCTTTACTGACCCGGAACTGACAGCAATTGGCAGTAAATATGGAAAAACGGCAGCGCAGGTAGCGCTCAGATGGAACGTACAGCGTGGAGTTTCCATTATTCCGAAATCTGTTCATGTGGAGCGGATGGAGCAGAACATTGATATCTGGGATTTTACGCTGACGGAGGAAGAAATGGCACAGATTGCCGCAAAGGATTTAGGACACAGTGAGATTGTAAACCATGATGATCCGGCATTTATAAAATTTGTATTAAACCTGCATTAAGTCAAATACCCCGTTGCAAGTAAAATGTTTTGAAAGAGGAATACCCAGAGGAAAACTAAATTCTCTTCGGGTATTCCTTTTATTGTGTCCGTTTGACTCATTGCTCGCGGGAATAAAGGGCACAAGGGCTGCGGCGGTTACATATAACCCGCAGGTATAAACTAAACAACAAATCGAGACTTCTGTCTTTGCTGCCTGCTGTCTATAATCAGGACAAAGCTATAATCAAGGCAAATATAAGGAGGTCTTTGAAAATGGAAAAAAGAAAACTTGGAAACAGTCAATTGTATGTCAATCCTGTCGGTCTGGGCTGTATGGGATTCAGTCATGGGTATGGCGCGCCTATGGAAAAGGCCGCGGCGGTCAGAACACTTCAGGAAGCCTGTGAAATAGGATATGATTTTCTGGATACAGCGGAATCCTATTACGGTGCGAATCCCGACGGTACAATTTCCTATAATGAGGAGCTTGTGGGAGAAGCGGTAAAGGGAATTCGGGATAAAGTGGTGATCGCTACGAAAATGGGCGTCAGCCATAATGCTGACCGCTCCCTGAAACTTGACAGCAGCCCGGAAACGATTCGGCGGAGTGTGGAAGTCAGTTTGAAAAAGCTTGGGACAGATTATATAGACCTGTATTACCAACATAGGATCGACCCGAAAGTAGAGCCGGAAACAGTTGCCGAAACCATGTCTGAACTGATAAAAGAGGGAAAAATCCGGTACTGGGGAATTTCAGAAGCAACGGAAGAATATCTGCGGCGGGCAAATGCCGTCTGCCCGGTTACCGCTGTTCAGAACAGGTATTCCATGATGGCAAGATGGCATGAAACGATTTTCCCCGTATGTGAAGAACTGAATGTCGCCTATGTCGCTTTTTCTCCTATGGCGAATGGATTCCTCACAGGGAAGTATACGCCCGGAACAAAATTTGACAGCAGCCGGGATTACCGCGCGGATATGCCGCAGTATACCGAGGAGGGCTTTGCGAAAGCAAAAGAACTTCTGGATATGCTGACGAAAATGGCGGCAGAGAAAAATGCGACGATGGGGCAGTTATCCCTTGCATGGATGATGAATAAAAAGCCTTATATTGTACCGATTCCCGGCTCCCGTAAACTGGAACGCCTGAAAGAAAATTTTGAAGCAGGCAATATCATTCTGACAAAGGATGAGATCACTATGATCGATTCCAGACTGGACACAATGGACTTGGCGGTTTTCGGCGGCCACAGCGGCAGATAAGGCGGATATGCTTGGAACGGGGCGGTTTTTCTGGTAGAAAAACAGACAGATCTATGGTAGAATACTGACAGATAGAAATTTATGTTATGTACCGGGAGGATTCTGATGAGTTTATTTTTCCGCCTCAGCAGTGCAGGCTATCTCTACCTGATGATGGCTCTGTCGCTGTTCGTTCTGACAAGCAATATTTTGGGAAAAAAGATCAAAGGAGGACTGCTGGCTGTTTTTTGTATCTGCGCTGAACTTCTGCAATGGCTGACAGTGGGAATACAGATTTTATTAGCTGTCCTGAACGTCGGCGATTCCATCGTCGGAAGCTCCCTCTGGGATATTGTCTGCTACGCTCCTGTAGCTTTCGTTCTGGGTATTTTGCTGGCACGGTCGTTTCAGCTTCCATTGCTGCACACAGTCACAGCGGCTGTTTTGGGAACTTTCATCGTCAACACTGCCGGCTCTGTGATGGTGCAGGTTGTGGAGGCATACGCGCCTCTGTTTGACCGCAGGCATTTTCTTGTGTTTGTACGTTTGTACATACCTTATACCCTGACGTTTGCTGTGGCCTGTCTGGCATCCGTTATCCTGCGCAAATCAGAATTTTACCGCTACTTTTCGGCGCTGTTTTGCAGCCAGTTCCGTTCCGTACTAACCTTGCTGATCTGTTTCTCCCTGATGTGTACCATGCCCGTTCTGCGGTGGATCGCTCCGGACACAGATCCCGATGTGGCTTATTCTGCTTTTTTCTTTGTGTTTATTGTGGCAGGCTTGTTCCTGATCCAGTTTACTGCAATGTATGCGGCAGGACAAGATAAAATAAAAGCACAGGAGGAAATGATTCTTCAACAGCAGGCGCATATGGCGCTTTTGGAAGAGCTTCAGCAGGAAATCCGCGCTTTTCGTCATGATTTTACAAATCTGTTTTCCGGGCTGACGCTACAGGCCCAGGAGGGCGATCTGGCTGGAATACAGGAATTTATGAAAAAGACCAGCAGCTATTTCGATGAAAAACTGGGAAATGAAATCTCCCAGATGGACGGATTGAATAATATCGAGCTTTATCCGCTCCGAAGCCTGATCGCCACAAAGCTGGCAAAGATGCGTCAAAGGAACATCAAGGGAATACTGGAGGCTCTGTATCCTGTCCGAAAACGGCTGAGTATGGATACCGACGATCTGCTCCGCGCCCTGGGGATTCTTCTGGACAACGCGATGGAGGCAGTTCCTTCAACAGAAGGGCTTGTGCGGGTGGTTCTTTTACAGGAAGAAAAAGAACTGTACCTTGCTGTGGTAAATAATTATGATAAAGTACCGGATCTGTCCGCGCTTTCCCATAAAGGCTACACCACAAAAGGGGAGGGACATGGCACCGGCCTTTCCAGCTACCGCCGGATTCTTTCGCGCTGCCGTGGCTGTGTATCCAGAACTTATCTGAAAGACAACATGTTTATTCAGGAACTGCACATCCCGGTTGTACAATCATGAAAAGGAGAAGCTGTTTATGATTCCTGTATATATTTGTGACGACGAATCGGTCATCCGAAAAAATCTGGAACAAATCATTGCCGATCAGATCATGATCCTGGACAATGATATGGGGCCGGTACGGGCAATGGAAGATCCTGATGAACTATTAAAAGCGCAAAAAGAAGATACGGTTCCCGCTGTCTATTTCCTGGATATTGATTTCCCGGGAAAAATGAGCGGTCTGGAATTAGCCCAGAAGCTGCGTCAATATGACCCCCGTGGATTTATTGTTTTTATTACCGCGCACAGTGATCTGGCATTTGAAACTTTCCGGTTCCGGCTGGAGGCGTTGGATTATATCGTAAAAGGAAGCCGCGCCATGATGACTGAGCGGGTACAGAAATGTCTGGAGAGTATCCGTGAACGGATGCAGGCCCAGCGTCCGGGACAGGGAAACTACTGTACTGTAAAGATTCTGGATACTATTCGCCACATTCCCATCGAAGATATTCTATATCTGGAAGCAGTTGGTTATCGCCATACTCTGCGGATGCACCTGACGGATGAACTGTTGGAATTTAACAGCAGTCTGGATCACTTCTCAAGGCAGCTTGGAGAAAATTTCTGGCGCTGCCATCGCGGTTTTCTTGTAAATCGATCCCATATCCGCACAGTGCATCTGAAAGAACAGATTGTGGAGCTTGATAACGGAGAAAACTGTCTCTTATCCCGCAAGGCCAAAAGCGAATATCGCGCAGAATAACTTTTCTCAGGGGATTTGCCAAAGGCAGATCCCAAGCTTTTTGCATTTTGCGAAACGCCATAAACCATTCGCGAAAAATTTCGTCATTCCTCTTTTTCTCCTGTTATACTCAGATCATAAAACAAACGCCGGAAACGAGGAGGAACTGAGTATGGCAAGCGAAAAAATTGTACATGATATTCTGAAAAAGGCAGGGTATTCCCCTATGGAAGACCGTTCTATTATTGTGACCTACGCTCCTGAAAATCTGAGCGAAAAGATTGTCCGTTTTTTCTCAAATGAGTTTTTTGTCCTGCAGATGTGCGAATCTTCGCTGGTACTGCTGCCCTTTGGGAGAATGTCTCTCATGCTGAAAAAAGATGTCGCGTTGGAGATTCCCTACAAAAATATCCATAAGGTAGATATTCGGGAAGATATGCTGAACTACCGTATCAAACTGGAGACAGATGACGGTATCATTGTACTTTCCGCCCAGCAGAAGGAACTCAGCGAGTTCCGTACTTCAGGCACCCTGTCAGTGGGGATGAGCGGACTGGGTTCGGGCATCACAGATTCCCAACATTTAAAGGTAAAAAACTGGCATCGTTCTAATCTGGACGCCACATTGGAAGCATTAAAAGTATTGAGCTGTTAATGAAAAGAAATCATTGCTATTGAGGGATAACGGCTGCGGAGGTTACCATATATCAATGCGGTTATGTTTTGATATGAACAGAAAGATGCTAGAGCGTGTTTGAAAATTCATTCCCGCAATCTGCATCCCCCACTTTGCGGTCTATTTGTCCCAAATTCGGTCAGCGGTCTTCGTTTCACTACGGTCGGCGCTTAACACTCGTCCACCGGACGAGCAGCGCCCCGCTATGCCTCCCTCATTTGTGCCAAATCTCCCACAAACTGTGACGCACATCTGACAGAAAGCAATTTTCAAACACGCTTTAGCTGAGATGGCTGTATATGATGCAGTTGGATTTACAACACTTGCAGAGCTTGTAAAATCCAAATTGGCATAACGATATAGAGATATATGAAAGAACTGAGAGTATTTTGTGTGGTTTCAGTGTCTAGCACATGATTCTACATGAGATACTCTTTTTTAGAGAATTATATGGTAAAAAATCTGCTGCATGGCATAATGAATTTGTCTGGAAAAAGCGTTTGAGGTCACAGGCTGTCACCTCAAAGCAGATAGTACATGGAATTTGGTATCACAGTTTGTGATTTCAACTTGAGATTCCAAACTGGAATCTCAAGTTTAGATGGCAAATGACAGGAACCAGTCATAAAGCATTGATGAAATTATCTATTATTTGGATTGCTGCTCCGGCAGCAGTTGCTTCCTGCTTATATCGGCAGGGGAAAACATAGTCTTTGGAATTTGGTGCAAATACGCTGATCTCATCTATTTTTTTATACAAATCTTTCATATAAGGTTCTATATGATTTCCAACATATCCTCCAATGATAATAGAACAATCAAACATTTTTTTCTGGTTCAGAATCATAATGGAAAGATATTCCAGATAGGTATCCCAAATCTTTACCGCTCCTTCGTCCTTTTGGGAAAGTAATTGAAAAAATTTCTCAAGATTCCCATCTGTATAGGAATCCAGCACACTTGCACTGCACTCTGTATCAAAACATCCCATCTGTCCACAGTAACATTTTTTTTTGCTGTTTCTGTTTACAATGACGTGTCCAATCTCTCCTGCCAGACAATGATTTCCGCGATATATTTTTCCATCCAGGATAATGCTGCTTCCGATACTGTTGTTAAGATTGAAATATATTACATTCTGGTATTCGGAAGTTTTCCATGTTTCTGCAATAGCTGCCGACTCTGAATCATGAAACATCTTTGTAGGATAAGGAATATAGCGGGAGAGTACTTCTCTGGTAATTCCGGTAAAATCAGTAGTCATTCCATAGATAATAGACTCTCCATCTTCTGATACAAGACTTGGTACAGAAAGTCCAATACCTAAGATCGCATCATCCGCCACACCGGCAGCTTCTTTTACCTTCTGGACAGTATTACCAATAAGCTGCAGATAGGATTCGGTCTGCAGATTGAGCGGCTCACGGAAACGTTTCATTTGAATAATATTTCCGGATAAATCCACACATACCGCAGTGATATGGTTCAGGGAGATGAAAACACCGATTGCATAGTAGCTGGTATTCAGAACCGAGTAGGAAGTGGCGCTTCGGCCTCCCGTATTGCGTACCTTTTCAATAGGGGTGATAAGATGGTTGTCCTCAAGAAAGCCCATGCATTGCTTGATGGTGGGAAAGCTGAGCCCAAGCCCGATATACAGATCTTGTTTGGTGGCAGTTCCATGATTAAGAATATAGCGGAAGACCGCCTGTTTATTTTCTGACTTTGTTTCTACTGTATTTGTTTTCTTTGCCATAAACTAGTTACCTCGCACTTACGTTGTTATACATTTATGAGAAGAACCGTTGAAGGATCCATTCCATACAGATATAGTATACCATTTTTGAAAACGATTTGCAAAACAATATATTTAACAAAAATCAAGTAAGAATATTAGGTATTTTATACAATTGACAATTTAAAGAAATCGATTTATAATTCAATTATCAAAACGAAATGCAAAACGATTTATAAAACGAAATGCAAATTATTTTGAAAATATAGAGGTGAGGGTGAAAAATGACCGGAACAGTTTTTGATATAAAGCAAATGGCGGTTTTTGACGGACCCGGGATACGTACCACTGTGTTTTTAAAAGGATGTCCGCTTAGGTGCAACTGGTGCCATAATCCGGAGGGCTTATCCTTTGAACCAGAGCTGATGGTTTCAGATCATGGCTGCAGACATTGCGGAAGATGCAGGGAGGTCTGTAAAAATCATGAACACTGTACAGCTTGCGGGGCATGTATCCGTGCCTGTCCTATGGGGCTTCGCAGAATCTGCGGAACAAGGATGGAATCAAAGGCATTGGCAGAAAAGCTTCTGAAGGATGAAGAATTTCTGAAAAAGAACGGCGGCGGCGTTACTTTTTCAGGAGGAGAACCGCTGGGGCAGCCTGTATTTCTTCTGGAATGCCTGAAGGAATTGTCTTCCATACACAGGGCAATAGAAACAAGCGGTTATTGTTCGGCAGAATGGTTTACAAAGATTTTACAGGAACTGGACTACATTATGATGGACATCAAGGTTGTGGATGAAGAAAAGCATCTTTACTACACGGGTGTAAGTAACCGGAGGATTCTGGAAAACCTGAAAATCCTGAAAATGTCAGGAAAGCCTTTTCGGATTCGGATTCCGGTGATTCCGGGAGTAAATGATACAGAGAAGAATTATAAAGCTACAGCAGAGCTTTTGAAGGGAGCAAAGCATTTGGAAAAGGTGGAACTTCTTCCGTATCATCAGACGGCGGGCGCAAAGTACAAAATGGTGGGCAAAGAATATATACCCAAATTTCATGAGCAGCAATCCCCCAAAATGGGTACTGAAATATTCTTAAATGCCGGAATCCGCTGCGAATGTATATAAATTAAGTTTCAGAAAGAGAGGAGAAACAAGAATGACAGAATATATAAACAAATTGTTGGATCGTTTTATTGTTCAGAAGGATCAGAAAAATTACCGTATTCCAACGACTGACCCCTATGCTGAGGCGGCGGAGTATCAGGCAGAAAATCTTACAGATATGGAAAGAAGCGTGAGAAGACTGACCTATATGCTGGAAATGGAGCAGCCTCATGTATATCCTGATGAAAAAATCGCCCTGATCCGTACTGTGCAGACAATTCCGGAAATATTTACGGAAAAAGAAAGACAGTCTTTGGCAAAGGAGCATTACATCCATGAACAGGGAAAGGTCTGCAATATCAATCCGGAATATATGCTTCTTGTAAATGCGGGATTTGATGAGAAACGGGTGGAGATTTCAAAGGAATTGGAAAATTCTTGTACCAAAGAAAAGGAAACACTTCTTCATGCAATGCTGGATGTGATGGATAGTATCCAGAAGTTTGCAGAGTGTTACAGAAAAGAAGCGGAAAAAGTGGGGAATAAAGTAGTAGCGGAAACCTTTTCCAAAATTCCCGCGCAAAAACCGGAAACATTTCTGGAAGCGTTACAGTTCCTCCGTCTTGTTCACTACTGCTTATGGAGCAGCTTCAATTATCATAATACGCTTGGTCGTTTTGACCAGTATATGTTTCCTTACTTTGACAGAGAAAGGAAAGCGGGTACCCTGACAGAGGAAGAGGCGCTGGAGCTGCTTGAGGAATTTTTCATTTCCTGTAATAAGGACAGCGATTTATATACCGGAATGCAGCAGGGCGACAATGGACAGAGCATAGTTTTAGGGGGATTAAATCCCGATGGAACAGAAAGCTTTAACGAGTTATCCAGACTGTGTATGCAGGCGAGTCTTGAACTGAAGCTGATTGATCCGAAGATTAACCTGCGTGTGAACAAAAACACACCTGTTGAATTGTATGAGTTTGGTTCCAAGCTTACCAGGCAGGGGCTTGGATTCCCACAATATCTTAATGACGATGTTGTGATTCCCTGCTTGAAAAAATGGGGCTATGAGGATCAGGATGCCTATAACTATGCGGTCGCTGCATGCTGGGAGCATATCATCCCAGGGCGTGGAACCGATATTCCGAATATCAATACTATGTCATATGTAAGGACAATTGTGGATACGCTGGAACAGCTTCCGGAATGTGAATCTTTTGATCAGTATCTGGAACTGGTACATCAATCAATTCGGGAACAGGCTGAGGTATTGATGAATCAGGTGAAGAATGTTTACATGGAACCGGCTCCTCTTATGAGTCTGATGATGCAGGATACAATCCGGACGGGTAGGGATGTATCAAAAGGAAATTATTATAACAATTATGGTTTTCACGGTGCAGGTCTTTCTACGGCTGTTGACTCTCTGGCTGCAATCAGGAAATATGTATTTGAGGATAAAATGATTTCCGGTGCAGATATGGCAGATATGTGCCGTAACAATTTCCGTGGACATGAAGACATCCAGAATATGCTCCGTTATGAAGCGCCGAAAATGGGAAATGACGATGATAAAGTGGATGAACTGGCGGTAACTCTTCTTGACTGGTTTGCGGATGCCCTGGAAGGCAGAACAAATGACCAAGGCGGTATCTTTAGAGCTGGAACAGGATCTGCCATGTATTATGTTTGGGACTCCAAAGAAAGGATGGCAACGCCGGATGGACGCAGAGAGGGCGAAGAGCTTGCCTGCAATTATTCACCAAGTCTGTTTATCCGATGCGATGGCCCGGTTTCTATCCTGAAATCCTTCGCAAAACCGAATCTGGAAAGAGTAGCGAACGGCGGTCCTTTGACCATAGAGCTTTCAGATACTATGTTCCGGAATGACGAGAGTATTAAGAAAGTAGGGATGTTTGTAAAGAGTTACATTGATCTTGGGGGATATCAGATGCAAATCAATGCAGTAAACAGAGAAAAGATGCTGGATGCAAAAGCACATCCTGAAAATTACAGAAATCTGATTGTCCGTGTATGGGGATGGAGCGGATATTTTGTGGAACTGGATGAATGCTATCAGGATCATATTATTAAGCGGATGGAACTCGCTGTATAGGAGGAAGTATGAAAATTTATGATGTATATGACGCTGAATTTAAAGATTATGGCTGCGTGATCGAAGGATATGCGGCAGAACAGTTTCTGGAAGTCCTTGCGCAGAGAGAATGTCCGGATGGCGTAGTATACAAGCCATCGGATAAAGAACTGGAAGGGCTTCCGGCTGCAAAAGAAATACAGGAAACACTCTGTGGCCGGATGCCCATCCAGATTGGATATACAAATGGACACTGCAGAAAAATGAATGCATTAGAATATCATAAAAGTTCAGAGATCAATGTGGCTGATCAGGATATTATCCTTTTTCTGGCGCTCCGGCAGGAATTGGACGAAAGCTTTAGGATGGATACTGATAAAGTAAAGGCATTTCGGGTTCCCAGGGGCGTTATGGTAGAAATTTATGCAACGACTATGCATTACGCACCCTGTCAGACTACGGATGCCGGGTACAGATGTATCGTGATTCTGCCAAGAGGAACGAATCTCCCTGTTAAAATTCAAACAGAGGCAAAAGGAGAACATCGTTTGATGACAGCAACAAACAAGTGGCTTTTGGGTCATCCGGAAGGTGGGCTGGAAGAAGGAACTTATATGGGATTGACAGGTAAAAACCTTGAAGTTTAATAAAAAAATTTAATTAAGGAGGAGAAGTAACATGAAAGCAAAGCACATGATTCCTAAGAAGATGGTAGGAGCAACTCTGCCGGGAAACAGCACAGTGGAGATGAAGGAGTTTGATGTTCCGGAACCGGGATATGGTCAGGTGCTGCTTGCCACAAGAGCAAGTACGATCTGCGGCTCTGATATCCGGGCAATTTACCACAAGCATGTGGGAAAAGGGGCCGAGGGATATATTCCGGGAATGATCGCGGGACATGAACCATGTGGCGTAGTTGCCAAGGTAGGACCAGGAACAAAACAGTTTAAAGAGGGCGACAGGGCGATTGTGTACCATATTTCAGGTTGCGGTGTATGCTATAACTGCCGTATGGGCTATGCGGTAGCGTGTACAAGTCCGAATCGTCAGGCGTATGGCTGGCAGCGTAATGGAGGTATGGCTCCTTATATTCTCTGCGATGAGAAAGATCTGATTGCTTTACCGGATGAGCTTACCTATAAGGATGGTGCATCTGTGGCATGTGGATTTGGTACCGCATACGAAGCGCTTCAGAAGATCGGCATCAGCGGAGACGATGCGGTTCTTGTAGTAGGACTTGGTCCGGTGGGGCTTGCAACACTTATGCTCTGTAAGGCAATGGGAGCAGAAAAATTAATTGGTGTGGAGATGAACGATTTTCGTATTGAGATGGCAAAGAATATGAATCTTGTTGACTATGTATTTAAGCCGTCAGAGACTACAGTGGATGAAATCCTTGAACTTACAGGCGGGCATGGAGTAGAACGCGCCATTGATTGCTCTGCAAGTGATGCGGGAAGACAGACCGCAATCCGCGCAACGCGTGACTGGGGCAAAGTTGCACTTGTAGGGGAGGGAAATACCATGACCATCAATCCCAGCCCGGATATGA
Organism: Eubacteriales bacterium; assembly: GCA_030524715.1. GTDB lineage: Bacteria > Bacillota > Clostridia > Lachnospirales > Lachnospiraceae > Blautia_A. The sequence continues at coordinate 17,306 of JAUNGB010000025.1, forward strand.
TGCATTCACAGAAGACAGTATATGGATCATGGGTAACATCCACATGGAAGATGATGGATTTGGTAGAGCATCTTGTTCGCTGGGGAATTCATCCGGGAGACCTTGTAACAGATGAGTTTCCGGTAGAAAGAGCCGACGAAGCTTATGCCCTGATGGCAGGCGGTAAGTGTGGAAAAGTTGCAATCGTATATCCAGATGATTAAGTGAATGTAATTTCGTAGTAAGGATAAAAGAAAAAACAGTTGAAAAAGGAGATTATAAAAATGATGAAAAAATCAACTGCGTTTATCGCAATATCAGCAATGGTTGTATCATTAGCGGCACCTGCGGCAGTATATGCAGATGACGGCACTATAAAGGTTGGCTTCGCGATCAAGACAATGAAAGAACCATATTTTGTAAAATTGGTGGATGGCCTTCAGGAAGCATGTGATGAAAAGGGATGGGAATTTTCTTATCTTACAGCGGATGATGATTCCATAAAGGAATCTGAAAACATGGAAACCTTCATTACTCAGGGTATGGATGTTATTTTTCTGGACAGTGTAGATCCGGATGCCTGCATCCCGAGTATTGACGCGGCGGCAGAAGCAGGTATTCCTGTTATCAATCTGGATTCTGATGTCAACGGGGGAGACTATGTAACAACAGTCTATTCTAACAATGATGAAAACGGACGTTTGGCAGGCAATGAATATATTAAATGGCTGAATGAGCAGGGACGTGAGGACGAAGAAATTGTTGCAATTCTGGTCAGCGGAACAAAGGGTAATGTAGCAGGCGTGGAACGCAGGGAAGGTCTTATGGCAGGTATCATTCAGGGACGTACGGAATGCTCGGATGAAGATGCCTTTGCGGCTGCTGAAGAAATGGAAGCACAACTCCAGTCAGGCGGTAAAGCCGAAAATACAGACGCTAATTTCCGCATTGTCGGACAGGGGTGGGGTAACTGGGTCATTGAAGACGGTCTCACTGCAACGGAGGATTTTATTACTGCAAATCCGGATGTAAACGTGATTCTGGGTGAGAATGACCAGATGTTATTTGGTTCCCTGACGGCTCTTGAGAACGCAGGGCTTACTGGTGTAGCGCTGTTGGCGGCTGCTGACGGTGCCTGTGATGCATATGATCTTATTAAAGAAAATGAAGATGCAGATAATCCGTATATTGCCACAGGACTTAATTCTCCTGTACTTGTAGGTCAGTATGGTATGGATATTGCGGCACAGATTGTGGAGGAAGGCGCTTCCTGGGATTCTTTTGACAAGATTACGAAGACAGAGGCGGCAGCTATTACAGTTGATAATGTCGATGACTATTATGATATTGGATTTTAAATGAAAAAAGAATAATTCAGTAACAATTTCTGCCTGATAAAGTTTTTCTTTATCAGGCAGAAACTCAATAGAAGATCAATAAGATCAATAGAAGACAAAACATCAGGGAGGTATTTATGCAGGCGGCAAAATACAGATTGGAAATGATAGAAATTTCCAAACACTTTGGCGGCGTAAAAGCATTGGATAAAGTGTCGCTGCGAGTAGAACCCGGAGAAATTCACGCACTGATCGGTGAGAATGGAGCCGGAAAGTCTACTTTGATGAAAATTTTATCCGGTGCTTATAACCGTGACCATGGCAAAATCCTAGTGGATGGACAGGAAGTAAAGATTACGAATCCGAAGGATTCGAAGGATTTAGGGATAGCGATCATTTATCAGGAGTTTATGCTTGCACCGGATCTGACGGTGGCTGAGAATATTTTTATTGACAGACTGTCAGGTGACAGTAAGATTATCAATTGGAATAAATTGCGCCAGGATGCCAAAAAGCAGTTGTCACGGTTGGGATTTGACGATATTGATCCTTCCGCAAAATGCGGGACGCTCAGCGTAGCATACCAGCAGGTAATAGAAATCTGCAAATGTCTTACGAGAGATGCAAAGATACTGGTATTCGATGAACCAACAGCGGTATTAACCTTTTCGGAGATCCGTAAGCTTTTTGAGGTGATTCAGAAACTGAAAAGTGAAGGTGTAAGTATTATCTATATTTCACATCGGTTGGAAGAAATATTTGAACTGAGCCAGCATATTACCGTATTAAAAGACGGAACGTATGTTGATACGGTAGAAACCGCAAATTTTGACAAGCAGCGATTGGTTAATCTGATGGTTGGGCGTGAACTGACAGACCTTTTCCCGGCTCGTAATGCAAAAATTGGGGATGCTGTACTGAAAGTAGAGGATCTTCATGCGGGACAAATGGTTCAGGGAGTCAGTTTCGAAGTGAAAGCCGGGGAGGTTCTTGGGTTTAACGGGTTGGTGGGATCCGGCAGAACCGAGACGATGAGGGCTGTTTTTGGAGTTGATAAAAGAGATTCCGGACATATTTATTATTTTGGCAGGGAAGTAAATTGGAAGAATCCGAAACAGGCGATAGAAGCGGGATTCGGACTTCTTCCGGAGGATCGGAAAAAGCAGGGACTCTTGCTTGAACAGAGTATCTGCATGAATACGACCCTTTCAAGCCTGAAAAAAGTAACTCATTATGGCTTTGTACTAAAGAAAAACAAGGAAAAGGAAATTGTCCGGAATGCGTTGGCTGGGATTCAGACAAAATATGGAAGTATCAATGATAACGCAAATTCTTTATCAGGGGGAAACCAGCAAAAAGTAGCCCTGGCAAAATGGATTGTCGCAGAGTGTAAGTGCATGGTATTTGACGAGCCAACACGAGGTGTGGACGTTGGAGCCAAGACGGAAATATATAAGGTGATCAATAGCCTGGCCGAGCAAGGAGTTGCGATCATTATGATTTCCTCAGAAATGTCGGAGATTATTGGCATGTGTGACAGAGTTATCATTATGCATAACGGAAAAATCAGCGGCGAGGTTCAAAAGGAAGAAATGACGGAAAATATGTTGATTAAATATTCGATGGGAGTAAACGGATGAAAGGGAATAAAAATATCAAAAAAATATTAATTGAAAATAATACATATCTGATAGCAATTGGACTGTTTATTGTCTGTGCTGTTGTTTCTGAAAGATTTCTGACGCTGATGAATATCAGAAACATAGCATTGCAGCAGGCGGGACCCATGTGTTGTGTACTGGGTATGCTGTTTGTAATTCTGACAGGAGGAATTGATCTTTCTGTAGGCTCAATGATGGCTTTGGGCTCATCATTGAGTGCATATCTGATCGTAAATGTGGGTCTTCATTTTATTCCTGCTATTATTGTAAGCCTTGCGGTTGGCATTCTTTGCGGAAGCTTTACCGGAATTTTGGTAGCTTATGGGAAATTTCAGGGATTTGTTGCTTCCCTCGCCATGATGACCATGGCAAGAGGCGCTTCACTTGTAATTACAAACGGAAGCCCAATCCGTCTTGAAAAGGACACTCTTGCAACTTTGGTAAATGGTTCTTACGGATATCCGATTTTGATTTTTATTGTGCTGATTATTGCTCTGCTCTGTTTTGTGCAGCACTATACTTCCTATGGACGAATTGTAATTGCAATCGGTTCTAATTCTCAGGCAGTAGAAATGGCCGGTATTCGTACAAAAAAGTACATTGTATCGGTGTATGCGCTTTCATCTATGCTTGCAGTGCTGGGAGGAATTTTTATCGCGGCAAGAGCTTCTACAGGCAGCGGTACTATAGGAGAAGGGCAGGAACTTGATGCTATTGCTTCCTGTGTAATTGGTGGCGCAAGTCTTGCCGGCGGTAAAGGCGGCGTATTCAAGGCTATTATGGGAGGTCTTGTACTGGCTTTAATCAGTAATATTATGAATCTGCTTGCTGTTCCGGCATACCCGCAGGACATTATCAAGGGAATTATTATTATCATTGCTGTACTCCTTCAGGTGTTTACAGATAGAAGCGAAGTAACTGTATAAAAAGATAAACAGATACAAAGGCAACAATAGAAGTCTTGAACTGCCGGTATATCCTTATTTTTCAGGATTATCGGCAGTTCTCTTTGGACAGAACACCGTGTGGCTACCTGTAATTTCCCATATTTTCCCTTTCAAAGGTTGTACGAATCGTTGTAAATCACGTTATTTTCAATTCGTTTAGTGCTTCTATAAAATCATTTTGTACAATTTCCCATTTTTTTTCCGATATGTCTGGAACAGAATATAAAATCGGAATATCCCTGTCAGACTCTCCATTCATCAAATATTTGAGTTCATAAGCAAGCATATCGTCATCAATCTGCTTCCATTGATTATGTTCATTGTCTGTTAAATCTTCAAGTTCATATTTTTCCCAAATATAGCTCATAATCATGGATTCAATCTGAACGTAATTGCTTAAATACTGCTTAACTGGTCTTATTATATCCGCTATATAAGCTTCACTCGCATCATGTAAAAGACAAGCTAATTGAACTCTTTCAGATAATCCCCTTGCTTTAGCTTCTTTCATGCAGTTAAGCGAATGCTGTCCCACTGAGTAAAACCGTTTTAGATGACCACCACCTCTGCAAAGCAAACTTAGTGCATGTGCAATATCTTCTGTACAAATGTTTTCCAAATCTATTTGCATGGGATTAAATTTTCTCCCGGAAAAAGTGTTCATATTATTCATATTCATTTCCTCCAGCCTCGTCAGGTTTTTATGCTCAATCAGTGAATTAATGATATAATATCGGGATCTACGAACTAACGATAACATATCCCATGTTGGTTTTCAACCCTTCATATAAAAGCACGCAAAAATTGCTGCTTTGCATCATAGTTATTCATCTTGCAGAAAGCAATTTTCAAACACGCTCTGGCGCAGTGTGAAAAACGCCTGGCTCCGGATTTTTTTGTTTTGCAGTAGGAAAAGAGGCAGATCTGTGGTAGAATAATGGAGAGTATACGATAAGTAGTTTACAAGTATCACTGCCATGCAGAGATATCTTTTGGGGAACCCGTCTTGGAGGAAATAGGATATGCAGAATATATTAGTTGTGGAAGATGACCATGATCTGAATCAGGCGATCTGTTATTCTTTAAAAAAATCAGGCTATGGGGTTTACGGCGTGGCTTTTATGGAAAAAGCAAAGAGGATTTTTGTTGAAAACCGGATAGATATGGTCCTTTTGGATGTGAATCTTCCGGACGGTGAGGGCTTCTCCTTTTGCCGGTGGGTAAAAGAGCAAAAAGAGATTCCGGTTATTTACCTGACGGCCAGGGATATGGAAGAGGACGCCCTGGCAGGCTATGAATCCGGGGCAGAGGATTACGTTACAAAGCCATTTTCAATGAAGATTTTGCTTAGAAAAATAGACGTCATTTTAAAAAGAACCGCTTCGGTCAACGGTACGATCTTTACAGACGAGCATTTATACATAGATCTGGATAATGCGAAAATGACGGTAAAAGGCCGGGAATGCCCCATTACCCCCACAGAGTGCCGCCTGCTGCGGCTGCTTCTTATGAACCGGGGACAGCTTCTGACCTATGATCTGTTATTGGAGCGATTGTGGGATTGCGGAGGACAGTTTGTGGACAGGCACGCGCTGGCAGTAAATGTAAATCGTCTCAGAGGAAAGATGGAAGATGAGCATCACAGGTATATTTCAAATGTATATGGGATGGGATATCAATGGATTGGCTGAGGTGTCTCGTGATGCTCATTTTGTTTGCGGCGGTACTGGTATTGCTATGGAAAAACTACCGGATCAAAAAAGAAGCGAAGCTGTTTGCTGAAAAGGTGGAAGCTGCTCTGGATGCTATCGTAACAGGAAAAGAATGGAAGATGGAAGAAGAAGCGGAGGACAGCCTCTGGGGAAGAACAGGGACACAATTAGCAAAAGCCGGATACGTATTTCAGAAAAAGGAAGAAGACAGTATTCGTGAAAAAGAAAGAGTAAAGGGATTGATCTCTGATATTTCCCACCAGACAAGGACGCCTGTCGCCAATATGAAGCTATATCTGGAACTCCTTGACGACGAAGAGCTTTCGCAAAACGGCCGTGAGTTTTTGGGAAAACTCAAAGAGCAGATGGAAAAAATAGATTTTTTAATGCAGAGCATGATAAAAATGTCAAGGCTTGAAACAGGAATTCTGCAAATACATAAAGAAGACAAAGACTTGTATGAAACTATCCGACATGCAGTTGCCGATGTTGTTCCGGAGGCGGCCTCGAAGGGCATTGATCTGTACGTAAGCGGCGAAGAAAATATGAAGCTCCGTCATGACGTCAAATGGACGGAGGAAGCGATTTATAATATTCTGGACAATGCAATCAAGTATACGGAGCCCGGCGGAAAAATCCATATCCGGGCAGAAAGACAGGAATTATTTTTCAGGCTCAGTATTTCCGATACGGGAAAAGGAATCGCCCCGGAGCGGCAGGCAGAGATCTTTACGAGATTTTACCGTGAACCGGAGGTTCATGATAAACCGGGGGTTGGGATCGGATTATATCTTGCAAGAATGATCATGGAGCTTCAGAATGGTTACATAGAAGTACAGTCGGAAACAGGAAAAGGAGCGTGTTTCCGACTGTATTTCCCGGTGAAAGAACCATAAGGCGGCCATTTGTCACAATCCTGTGATAATTGAAGATTGTGACTGGTTTGTGATTTTCAGAAGGTATTCTATAGAATATCAAAAGAATAGAATATCAAAAGAAGGAGGCAAACCAATGAAAGGATACATTGTAGAGACCAGAAATTTGAAAAAATACTATCAGATGGGCGAAAATACGGTAAAGGCATTGGATGGCGTTGATTTTTGCGTGAAGGACCGGGAATTTGTGGCGATCATCGGGAAAAGCGGATCCGGGAAAAGTACGCTTTTACATATGCTGGGAGGACTGGACAGGCCGACGGAAGGGGAAGTTCTGGTAGAGGGAAAGCGCCTTTTGGGGCTGAAAAAGGAACAGCTTGCCATATTTCGCAGAAGAAAGATCGGGTTTATTTTTCAGAATTATAATCTTGTTCCGGATCTTAATGTATATGAGAATGTTATTCTTCCGGTGGAACTGGACGGAAGAAGGGTTGATGAAGAATATGTGGATAGGATTCTGGAGCTTTTGGGGCTGTCAGAGAAGAGGAAGGCTCTTCCCGGAACGTTATCAGGCGGACAGCAGCAGAGGACTGCCATTGCAAGGGCTCTTGCGGCGAAGCCGGCCATTATTCTTGCTGATGAACCCACCGGGAATCTGGATTCCGTTACCAGCCATGAGGTGCTTGGACTTTTGAAAATGGCGGCGGGACAATTCAGCCAGACCCTGATCCTGATCACCCATGACAGGGATATTGCACAGCTTGCAGACCGTATCGTACATATTGAGGACGGAAGGATTGTGGGAGATACCGGGAAGGGAAGTGATTCCTATGCTTAAGAATCCCAATCAGAAAGTGATCAAACGTATGGCGCGGAATGCTTTGAAGGTAAACAGGAGAAAGACGATTACCTTGTTCCTTGCGGTTTTTCTTTCCGCCTTTTTGGTATTCACCATATTTACAGTGGGAGATTCTTATTTCAGGCTGCAGAAAATTCAGAATATCCGTATGTCAGGAGCTGAGTATGATGCGATCATGTATGGAGTGACGGACGAACAGAGACAAATGTGCGAGAGTAACCCGGATATCGTTCTGACAGGTACGATGGGAGTCTGCGGATGGGTAGAAAAAACAGAGCAGGATTCCACGCCTGATGTGGGACTGATCTGGGCGGACGCCGGATATTGGGAGCAGATGATGGAGCCGGTCAGAGAAAAGCTGGAAGGAAAGTATCCGACGGCTTTTGACGAGATCATGGTCACAAAATCCGCCTTAAAGGAATGCGGTTACGAGGAGCTTGGCGTAGGGGATATCTTTTCTGTCTCTTACGGAACCCATGAGGGGATCTTTACAGGGGAATTCCGGATTTGCGGGATATGGGACGGATATGGACCTAAGAAGCAGTTTTTTGTCTCGAAGGAATTTTATGACCGGTCGGGCTGGGAACTTTCTCAGGCGGCCTCCGGCCGTTATTTTATGGATTTTGAGCAAAAGCTTATGACAGAAAAAGAGCAGAATGCTTTTATCGAAAGTATGAAGCTTGGAAAGCAGCAAAATCTCTTCTTTACGGCGGATCTTGGGGAATCGGTCGAGATCCTGGCAGGCCTTATCGGCCTGATCGCAGTTACCTGTTTGTGCGCGTACCTGCTCATTTATAATATCATGTATCTTTCCGTAGCGGGAAAGGTTCGTTATTATGGCCTGCTTCAGACTGTGGGAATGACTGAAAAGCAGATGAAAAGGCTGCTGAAGGAACAGATGCTGCTCATAGGATCGGCAGGCGCCGTTCTCGGATGCCTGTCAGGGACGCTGGTATCCTTTTTCCTGATCCCTGCTGTAGTAAAAACTCTGGGGATCCAGAGCAGGTATGTGGGAGAGGGGATGGTTCGCTTTCACCCGGCGGTACTGCTGGCAACTATTCTGTTGGTTGGGTTTACTATCTTTTTGGCCGGCCGGAAACCGGCAAAAATGGCGGCGGCTATCTTTCCCATAGAAGCGCTTGGTTATCGCCCGGCCCGCAAAACCGAAAAAGTAAGAAAGATGGGAAAGGGGAAATTAACAGCAAGGCTTTCTATGGAGCAGTTTACAAAGGATAAGAAGAGAACTGCGGTGGTACTGTTGTCTCTGGCAGTCAGTCTGTCTGTGTACCTTTGTATTGTGACCATGCTGGACAGCCAGGCGTCAAGAACCATTGTGTCAAATTATATGGATATGGATATGGTCATTAAAAATGATACGGCATACAAAGAAAAAGCAGAAGACAGAAGAGACATTCTGGATGATGCTTTGGTGAAGTCCATCAAAGAAAATACAGGAGTCTCTGAAGTACATTCTATGGTATTTGCCGAGATTACAGTTCCGTGGGAACCGGATTTTGCCGAGCTTTGGATGAAAGAATTTTATGCAAAATGGATGAGTATTCCATATAAGCAGGAAAAGGAAGAGTATCAGAGCCATCCGGAGAATTTTGGCTCATCCCTGATCGGCATTGACGCCCGGGAGTTTGATTATTTGAATGAAACGCTTGAACAGCCGCTTAATAAAGAAGATTTTCTCCGTGGCGAAACCTGTATTGTTTATCGGAATGGATTAGATCTGGAAGATGCGGATATCATAGGGAAAGAGGTGACCTGTGCTTTATATGAGGATCAGAAAAAGACCAAGAGCTTTATCATAGCGGGAGTTGTGGATGAATCTTATTATACGGCGCTTCTTGGATACCCGCCGACGATCATCGCCAGCGCCCAGGCGGTGAAAGCATTTGACGACAAAGCGATTACGCTGAAGACCAGCATAAAATATCACAAAGAATATGACAGAGATACAGAGCAGGAAATCCTGGCTTTATTAGAGGCCAATGACAATGCAAAAGACTTTTCCCGGGAATCCAAGATCGAGGACGCGGACGAGATCGAAAAAGCACAGGGGAATATGCCGCAGGTGGGCTTCGGGATTGTGCTGATCCTGGCCTTTATCGGGATCATGAACTATATGAACACCTTTGTAGTAAATGTGCAGAGCCGGATGACGGAGCTTTCGGTAATGGAGAGTATCGGGATGACCACCAGGCAGCTTCTTGGAATGCTGGTCAGGGAAGGAATTCTCTATGCAGGCGGCGCATGGCTTATCACGCTGACAGCGGGAATGGGAGCAACGTATCTTCTTTATGAATCAATGAATTATCGGGGGATTGTGTTTTCAGTGCCGTTGCTTCCGCTTTTATCGGCAGTGGGGATCAGTTTTCTGGTTTGTACCATGATTCCAGCGCTTACATGGATAGTTTTGGAAAAGAATGGAACAGTTGTTGAGAGAATCAAAGGAATTGAATAAAAAAGCTTAAACAATGTGCTCCGCGAGGATGTGCAAGGATTCGGTTTGGAATTGTGTCAGCGTAGCTGACCCGAATCCCGCACCAGGACTCGCGAGCGAGTCTTGAAATTAGGAGGAAGAGAAGATCAGATGGAACTGAAATTAAAGGAATTGAAAAACACAGAAGCATGGGAAAAAGCAGGAATCGTACTTCCGGGCTATGAGATAGAGAAGATCCGTGCCGCATCTAAGGAGAAACCATTATGGGTGCATTTTGGGATCGGAAATATTTTTCGTGTTTTTCTCGGAGGGATAGCCGATCTGCTTTTGGAGCAGGGGGAACTGGACAGAGGGATTACCTGTGTGGAGACTTTTGACTATGATGTGGTCGATAAGATTTATACTCCCTATGACAATTTGTCGCTGAGCGTAATTCTTCACGGGGATGGAACACAGGAGAAAAAAGTGCTGGGCTCTTTTGCGGAGGTGATCAGTGCCAGAAGTGAAGATGCGGAGTCTTTTCAGAGATTGAAGGAAATTTTCGCGTTGCCCGACCTGCAGCTTGTCTCTTTTACAATTACAGAGAAAGGATATGCTTTACAAAATGCGGACGGCACATTTTCAGACATTGCAAGGAAGGATATGGAGGAAGGGCCGGAGAATGCAAGGAGTGCAATGGCCATCGTTGCGGCAATGCTTCTGGAGCGTTTTCGTGAAGGAGGGCAGCCTGTTGCACTGGTATCCATGGATAATTGCTCCAGAAACGGCGAGAAGCTGAGAGAATCAATTCTTACAGTGGCGGACGAATGGAAAAAACGCGGATATGTGGATGAAAAATTCGTTGCTTATGTAAGTGATGAAAACAGAGTCTCTTTTCCCTGGACAATGATCGATAAAATCACGCCAAGACCAAGTGAAAAAATCGCGGAAGAGCTGGAAGCGGCCGGACTTCAGAACATGAAGCCGGTTATTACCTCGAAGAGAACCTACATAGCTCCTTTTGTGAACGCGGAGGGTCCGCAGTATCTGGTAATGGAGGATCATTTTCCCAATGGAAGGCCGGCATTTGAGAAGGCCGGCGTATATATGACAGACAGAGAGACAGTGAATAAATCCGAGCGAATGAAAGTAACGGTATGCCTGAATCCCATTCATACGGCTCTGGGGCCATATGGGTGCATATTGGGATATGATTTGTTTTCGGATGAAATGAAGGATGAAGATATGCTGAGGCTGGCAAGGCTTGTAGGATATAAGGAAGGGATGGAGGTAGTCCCGGATCCGGGAATCCTTTCGCCGAAGGCATTTCTGGACGAGTGCATGAATGAGAGATTTCCTAATCCGTATCTGGGAGATACCTGCCTGAGACTGAGTACGGATGCGTCACAGGGATTGGGCGTGCGTTTCGGCGTTACTGTAAAAGCTTATATGGAAAAATACGGGGATGCAAAACGGCTTATGGGGATCCCGCTGGCAATTGCCGGGTGGCTTCGATATCTGCTTGGAGTTGACGATGAAGGAAACAGTTACCAGCTTGCCCCGGATCCAATGGCAGAGGAAATGAAAGAGCGGCTTAAAGGGATTGTCATCGGGCAGCCTGACAGCTTCACGGATCAGTTAAAATGGATATTGTCCAATGAGAATGTATTTTTTGTAAACCTTTACGACGCCGGTATCGGAGAACTGATCGAAGATATTTTCAGAGAAGAAATTGCAGGAACAGGCGCTGTAAGGAAAACACTTCAGAAATATCTGAAAAAAAGCCTGCTTTGAGGATGAGAAACATGAACAGGATGGGAATCGATATAGGCACAACGTCCATCAGTATAGTGCTTTTGGATACGAAAACAGGAAAACTGATGGCAAAGGAAACGGTGAACCATGATTCTTTTTTGAACGCAAGCCGCACAGCGGCCTGCGTTCATAAGCATGCAGCACAGTGGAATGCGAACGTCCGCTTTACGGATACGATACCGGAGGGAAGGATACAGGATCCGGAAAAGATATTTATTACTGTAGTACAGAAAATAGAAGAACTGATCCGGAATTATGGATGCCCGGAAGGAATCGGAGTCACAGGGCAGATGCACGGAATGCTTTACGTGGATGAAAATGGGAATGCAGTCAGCCCATTGTATACATGGCAGGACGGAAGAGGAAATTTGCCTTTGGAAAACGGACGGACAAGCGTGGAGCTTCTGAAGGATAAACTGAGAAATCCGGGAATGCTGGCATCCGGCTATGGAATCGTGACGCATTATTATCTTGGAGTTAAGGGTGAAATTCCGGAAAATGCGGTAAAAATGACCACCATCAGCGACTATATTGTTATGAAGCTCTGCGGACGGAAAAGCCCGGTAATGGGAATCGACATGGCCGCAAGCTGGGGAGGCTTTGATCTGGAAAAGAAAGAGTTCCGATATGAGGAACTGGCACAGGCGGGAGTGGATATTTCGTATCTTCCCCGGGTAGAAAAGCGGCATTGTCTGGCGGGAAAAACCACAGGAATAGAAAATATTCCGGCGGGGATTCCTGTGGCGTTGTCCATCGGGGATAATCAGGCAAGCTTTTTGGGAGCGGTCAGAGAGCTTCATGACGCGGTTCTTATCAATGTGGGAACAGGAAGTCAGGTTTCGTTTGCTTCAGAACGATATGTGCCATGCGAAGACAATCTTGAACTGCGTCCCTGCACAGACGACACCTATCTTCTGGTGGGCGCGTCTTTGTGCGGAGGCAGAGCCTATGCCATGCTGGAGCAGTTTTACAGAGAAGCCGCCGGGAACGGGGATAGCAGCTACTATGATGTGATGTACCGGCAGGCTGGGGAATTTATCAAAAAGTATGGGGCGGAAGCAGCGTGGAACGTACGGACGACCTTTTCAGGAACGAGAAGTAATCCAAAGGAAAGAGGACAAATAAGCAATATCAGCGTGGAAAATTTCTATCCCGGCGCATTGACGGTAGGAGTAATGAAGGGAATTTTGCAGGAACTGTATGAACAGTATCAGACGATGAGCCGCCTGACAGGGAAAAAGGCCGCATATCTGGTCGGCTCCGGAAACGGGCTCAGGAGAAACCCGATTATGCAGAAGCTGGCGGAGGAAATCTTCGGACTGCCGCTTGGGATTCCCGAATATCAGGAAGAGGCAGCCTGCGGAGCCGCGTACCGATTATCTGATCTCAACGGTCTGGGGTAAAGCAGATGTTCGCATACCGCTGTTACTGTCCGCATCTACGATATAAACAGCAATTTCCTCTTTCTAAAAAAATCATAAAATTCAAGTGGAAATTACAAATTTGCAAAAAAGTATGCTATAATGAGTGCACTGAACCGGCAGAGGCACAAAATCCCGGCAGAAGAACTTAAGGCAAACTATAAGGGTTATGGAGGATGATATTATGAAGAAAAGAAACATACTCAGCGCATTATTGTGCAGCATGTGCCTGATCACAGCCAATTCCATTCCTGCAATGGCAGACGCGGTAAAGGTAGTGACACTGGGCGCGGATCTTACCCAGGATCAGAAAAACACAATGATGAGATATTTTAAGGTGGATTCCAATCAGGTACAGACGCTTACCATTACGAATCAGGATGAGAGAGATCATTTAAGCGCTTATGTTCCTCTTGAGCAGATCGGAACAAGGACTGTAAGCTGCGCTTATGTAAAACCCACCACTTCAGGTGGAATCAAGGTTCGTACCGCCAATTTAAACTGGGTTACCTGCAATATGATCGCAACAACTCTGTCAACATCCGGAGTTTCCAACTGTGAGGTCGTGGCGGCATGCCCGTTCGAGGTATCAGGGACAGGAGCGCTGACAGGTATCCTGATGGCATATGAAAGTGCAAGCGGAGAGAAGCTTGACGAGACAAAGAAGGAAATCGCCACAGAAGAAATGGTGGTCACCGGAAATCTGGCGGAGCAGATCGGACAGGATGATGCGACGAATATTATCAATCAGGCAAAGATGCAGGTGGTACAGAACAACATCCAGGATGCAGACGAAATTTATAATATCGTTGTAAATATTGCTGAACAGAATAATATGCAGGTAGGAAGCGACCAGCTTGATAAGATCGTATCCCTTCTGGAAGAGATCGCGCAGCAGAATTACAACTACGACGATATGAAAGAAACTCTTGAAACTGTAGAACAGAACGTAACAGGCGAAGCAGACGATACTACCGATGAGCTCGATGAGGACAGCATTGTCGGCGATCTTGACGAAAGTATCTTAGGCGACGACGTTATTGCAAGCTCTACGGTAGATCCGACCCTGGAAGAGGAAACAAGAACAGAAGAATCCGATGATGAGTGGGATTACGTAGAGAGCAATGGAGACGAAGAAACTCTTGCAGAAGAAAGTGAAGGAAATACGGAAGACGCTGCTTCCGAAGATGAGTGGGATACGGAAGATTACAGTTCCGAAGACGGCTGGGATACGGAAGACACCGGCTCCGAGGATACATGGAATGAAGAGACTTCCGATTCGGACAGCGGCTGGGATACAGAAGACACCGGCTCTGACGGGGAATGGTATGAAGAAAATCCGGAAGAAGGCGATGCATCTGTAGATACCCTGAGCGCTGATTCTTTAAGTGAAGAATCCAAAGCACTCTATGAGCGTGCAAAGACCTTCTGTGCAGGCGAATATGAAGGGGATGCCGCTTCTCTGACATCTGCAATGGGCGAGGGCGCTGTTGCATCCGTCACCCTGGATGGAGAAACAGGAGCTAAGGTTTCTGAAAGAGTCCTTCAGGAATATCTGAAGGTACTGAACGACGGAGGCGCTTCTTATGTTTCGTCTGACAGTGACGTCTATATGACTGCAGAGCTGAACATGATCGATTCCGCAATGAAGAAGGTATTCGGTCTGGAGACAGACGACAGCGGTGCAGAAGATGTCCTTGCTAATGTAACGGAGGAAGAGAAGTCCCTGCTTTACAGCGATACTATGACATTCTTTGAGAACCTCTACGGAGAAAGCGCCAAATCCTATGACGAATTAGTAGAGACGGATATGGCTGAATAATATTTTAGCCAGAAGCTGAACTGTTTGGCCAGAAGCTGAATTGCTTGGGCAGAAGCCGAAATTATTCGGATGGAAACTGCTTTTTATGACCAGAAAAAACCGTACTGTGGGAATACCCTGCAGTACGGTTTTTTGTAAATTAAAAAAACTCCGTTTTGTTCTGAAGCGTACAATACTGAACTTTCTTAATATATAAAAAGTACTTCACGATAAAACTGACCTTTAAAAAAGTATAAAAACTGGACATTGAAAAGGGGACACATATTGCATATAATGAGCAGGAAAAAAAGGAAAGGCAGTGAGAGAGATGAATAAACAGAACACAACGATTTTAAAACTTGCGGAGACAGCTATTTTGGCAGCCCTTTGCTTTGTTTCCTTCACGTTTTTGCAGATTAAGATTCCTGTACCTGGCGGAGACGCCACATCCCTTCATATCGGAAACGCTTTCTGCGTGTTGGGAGCGCTTCTTCTGGGCGGATGGTACGGCGGCCTTGCAGGAGCCCTTGGAATGACGATCGCGGATATTCTGGATCCTGTTTATATTGTAGGAGCCCCGAAGACCTTTGTTCTGAAGCTTTGCATTGGTCTGATCACAGGACTGGTAGCCCATAAGATCGCTAAGATCAACGAAAGCAATGATAAGAAGTATGTATTTAAATGGAGCGTGATCGCATCAGTAGCAGGCCTTGCTTTCAATGTTGTAGCGGATCCTATTGTCGGATATTTTTACAAACAGTATATTCTGGGTCAGCCTCAGCAGATGGCGGAAGCTCTGGCAAAGATGAGCGCGGCGGCAACCTTTATTAACGCGGTGGTATCTGTGATCCTTGTAGCTTTTTTATATAATGCCGTAAGGCCCGCACTGATCAAAATGCAGATTTTACAGATCAAACCCAAACAAGTATAAGGCTTATTGCAGAATAAGATAAAAAAATTCCACCTGTGTGGTTGCTAATCCAACAGCAAACTTTCATCGCAATAAATTGCATGAAAGTCTGTTGCCGGATTGCAACCGCACAGGTGGAAAAATATTGTGAAATAATAGAAAGAAATTTTGAATACATACAGGAAATATTCTGAATAATAAAGAAAATTGTAATGACGTTAAGATGCTTTCCGGAAAAAGACGATTATAGAGTAAGCTTTTCATATACTCTGAAACGGATCGTTTTTCGGAAAGCATCTTTTTCGTTAAGGGAATGACTGGAAAAATATAAATAACTGTGATAGAATGTAGGGAAATGTTGAGTAAAAGGATTTGATTTATGGAATCCTGAAGGGAGAATGATCATGAGCCTTGCTGTTGTAACCCTGAAAAAGGGGGAAGGGCGGATTCTGAAATCCGGCGGAATGTGGATTTTTGACAATGAGATCGCCAGTATCATGGGAATCTTTATAAACGGAGAAATCGTACTGGTGCGGGACTTTGACGGATATCCTATGGGGAAAGGCTTTATCAATACCAATTCTAAGATCGCTGTGCGGATGCTTACCAGAAATCCGGAGCAGGAGATTGACAGGGCCTTTTTTGAAAAACGTGTGCGGGAAGCATGGGAATATCGCAAAAAGGTTGTGGATACCGGATGCTGCAGGCTGATCTTCGGGGAAGCCGATTTCCTGCCCGGCTTCGTTATGGATAAATTTTCAGATGTTCTTGTGGTGCAGTCTCTGGCTCTTGGAATCGACCGTTTTAAAGAAACCATCGTAGAGCTTATGAAAGAAGTCCTTAAAGAGGACGGCATAGTTATCCGGGGCGTTTATGAAAGAAGCGACGTGAAGGTACGCAGGCAGGAGGGAATGGAGCTTTATAAGGGATTTATCGGGGAAGAATTCCCGACTCTGGTGGAAATTGAAGAAAACGGCGTGAAATATCAGGTGGATATCAGGGATGGGCAGAAAACAGGCTTCTTCCTTGACCAGAAATATAACCGTCTTGCCATTCAGAAGCTGTGCAAAGACGCCAGGGTACTGGACTGCTTTACCCATACAGGTTCTTTTGCATTAAATGCGGGAATTGCAGGAGCAAGGGAGGTTATCGGTGTGGACGCCTCCCAACTGGCAGTAGATCAGGCGACAGAGAATGCCCGCTTAAACAATCTGGAGGGCAGCGTTAAATTTCTCTGCGAAGATGTGTTTGAACTTTTGCCCAGACTTGAAGCCGAGGGCGAAAAATTTGATGTGGTTATCCTGGATCCTCCGGCGTTTACCAAATCCCGCAGTTCTGTTAAAAATGCTGTGAAAGGATACCGGGAAATTAATCTCCGCGCCATGAAGCTGGTGAAGGACGGAGGTTTTCTGGCAACCTGTTCCTGTTCCCATTTTATGGATTATGAGCTGTTTACTCAGACCATCGGCCAGGCGGCGAAAAATGTCCATAAACGGCTCCGACAGGTGGAATACAGGACCCAGGCGGCAGATCACCCCATTCTGTGGGCGTCAGATGAGTCTTATTATCTGAAATTTTATATTTTTCAGGTTTTGGATGAAAAATAGAACTCAGATGAATAAGGTTCAAATGAATAGGATTTAATGAATGGGTTTCGGATGAATAGAGTTCAGATGAATAGGTTTCATAAAAATAAGTTTCACATAAAAAGTAAAGAAGTATAGTTGTTTTATAGCAAAGAAAGAGAGGTAGAAACATGAGCTTTCAGGAAGTAAAAGCAGAAGAACTGGTAATGAATCCGTTTACCAAGATTGGGAAGGAATGGCTTCTTATCACTGCGGGAAATGAACAGAAATGCAATACAATGACCGCAAGCTGGGGCGCGATGGGAGTTATGTGGGGCAAAAATGCAGTGACTGTATATATCCGCCCGCAGAGATACACAAAGGAATTTGTGGACAGAGAGGACACCTTCACGATTTCTGTTCTTGGAGAGCAGTACCGTAAGGCTCTGGGCTTCTGCGGTAAAGTAACCGGAAGAGATACGGCTGATAAGATCAGGGAAGCCGGACTGAATCCTTATGCAGTGGAAGGCACTGTGGGGATCGCGGAAGCAGATATGATCCTGGTCTGCAGAAAAATGTATCACGATACGATCAAGCCGGAATGCTTTGACGACGGCGCAAACGATGAGAAATGGTATCCGGAGAAGGATTACCATACTATGTACATTGCCGAGGTGGTAAAAGTCCTGGTACGAGGATAAGGTTCAGGCGTTGGGAGGAATTTCATGAAAGATAAGTTTAATAAATTTATGCAGGGACGTTATGGTATCGATCAGTTGTCGAGGTTTACAATGGGAGCTGCCCTTGTGATGATCGTTCTGGCGATCTTCCTTCAGAGAAGCTACGTGGGTACGCTGCTGGATACAGTAGGGCTTTTGCTGATCGTCTATACCTATTTTCGGATATTTTCCAGAAATATCCAGAATCGTTATGAAGAGAATCAGAAATATTTAAATGCGACAGGGAAGCTGCGTATGCGGATCGGACGGGAAAAGAATATGATGGAGCAGAGAAAGACTCATCATATTTATACCTGCCCCGGATGCGGGCAGAAGATCAGGATCCCGCGGGGAAAGGGTAAAATTGAGATTGACTGTCCTAAATGTCATACAAAGTTTATTAAGAAAAGCTGATGGTGATGAAAATCAACCATTACTGTTTATAGTTGTCAGATTCAGACAGCAGTAACGGAGCAGCAGACAGGAGGCGCTATGTTTGGTTATATTGTCCTGAACCAGCCGGAGATAAAGTTTAAGGATTATGATATATACAAGTCTTTTTATTGCGGACTGTGCCGTGAGCTGAAGGAAAAGTACGGACTTGCCGGACAGCTTAGCCTGACCTATGATATGACGTTTGTGATCCTTCTTTTAAGCGGGCTTTATGAGCCGCCTACGCGCAGGGGCACGACCCGCTGCGCCGTTCATCCGGTACGCAGGCAGACGGTGAGGAAAAATGAGATCACAGAGTATGCGGCGGATATGAATCTGCTTCTTACTTATTATAAATGTATGGACGACTGGAAGGATGAGAAAAAGGTTGTGCGTTTGGGGTATGCCAAACTTCTTGAGGGGAAAAATAAGGAGACAGAGGCAGCATACCGCAAAAAAGCAGAGGCCATCGTTACTCATCTGAATTCATTGTCTGCACTGGAAAAGGCAGGAGAAACAGATCTTGACAAAATGGCAGGTACTTTTGGAAAGATCATGGAGGAGATTTTGGCCTACAGAGAAGATTCCTGGGAGCCGGCCCTTCGGCGGATGGGCTTTTATCTGGGGAAATTCATCTATCTTCTGGATGCCTATGAAGATGTGGAAAAGGATATAGAAAGCGGAAATTACAATCCCTTTTCTGAAGATTATATAATGGAGGGGTTTGAAGACCAGGTACGTCAGATTTTAATACTGATGCTGGCTGAAACCTGTAGGGAATTTGAAAAACTTCCTATTATAAAATACGCAGATATCCTGCGGAACATTTTATATTCCGGCGTTTGGTGCCGCTTTGAAACGGTGTCAAAAAAGCGGAGGGAAGAGCAGGAGAAAAAGAATGTTAGATCCATATAGTGTACTGGGAATATCCAGAGATGCAACGGATGAAGAGGTCAAGAAGGCTTATCGCCGCCTGAGCCGGAAATATCATCCGGATGCAAATATTAATAATCCGAATAAAGAACAGGCGGAAGAAAAATTCAAAGAGGTCCAGCAGGCCTATGATCAGATCATGAAAGAGAGGGAATACGGCTCCGAAGCTTATGGAAACGCAGGGGGATTCGGAGGCTTCGGAAATCAAACGTCCGGAGGCTATCAGGATGAAGAGGCCATGCGCAGGCAGGCAGCGGCAAACTATATTCAGAGCGGACATTACCAGGAAGCGCTCAATGTGCTTTCTTCTCTTTCTCAGAGAAACGGACAGTGGTACTATCTTTCTGCTATGGCAAATATGGGACTTGGAAACAATGTGAGCGCTCTGAACCACATCCGTGAGGCAGTGCGCTTGGAGCCGAATAATACTCAGTACCGGATGCTTCTCCAAAGAATGGAGGGCGGCGGCGCCTGGTATCAGGAACAGCAGGATCCCTTCGGAGGGATGCCTATGGCAGGCGACGGGTTCTGTATGAAGCTTTGTCTGGCAAATATGGTATGCAGCCTTTGCTGTCCCGGAGGCGGCGTCCTGTGCTGTTGAGAAGAACCGTACCGTATTCGTTACTGTTTGCACCGCAGGGGTGAACAGCAATCAGGATTCTTGATATATGTATAAATTTTTCGTTAAAGTAATTGACAATTGCTTTTGAGAATATTACTATATTAAAGTGTTAAATTGTCGAAGAAGCATAGGAGGAAATCAGAATGAGTATTCGTATTGGAATTTTAGGCTACGGAAATCTTGGCCGCGGTGTGGAATGCGCCATCAAACATAATCCGGATATGGAACTGGTCGCTGTTTTTACGCGCCGTGATCCGAAGAATGTCAACATTCTCACAGAGAGCGCTGCGGTATATCATGTAGATGAAGCAGAAAAGATGAAGGACAAGCTGGACGTCCTGATCCTTTGCGGCGGAAGCGCAACGGACCTTCCGGTGCAGACGCCGAAATACGCCCAGTGGTTTAATGTGGTGGACAGCTTTGATACTCACGCAAAGATCCCGGAGCATTTTGAAAATGTGGACAAAGCGGCGTCAGAGAGCGGCCATGTGGGAATTATTTCCGTTGGCTGGGATCCGGGAATGTTTTCTTTGAACCGTATGTATGCAAATGCGATCCTGACCAACGGCAGGGATTATACCTTCTGGGGCAAGGGCGTAAGCCAGGGGCATTCCGACGCCATTCGCCGTATTGACGGCGTTAAGAACGGAAAGCAGTATACAATTCCTGTAGCGTCTGCGCTGGAGGCTGTCAGAAAGGGAGAGAATCCGGAGCTTACTACACGTCAGAAGCATACGAGAGAGTGTTTTGTAGTACCGGAGGAGGGCGCTGATCTTGCACGGATCGAGCAGGAGATCAAGACGATGCCCAACTACTTTGATGAGTATGATACTACCGTACATTTTATTACGGAGGAAGAAATGGAACGCGACCACAGTGGGATCCCTCACGGCGGTTTTGTGATCCGTTCCGGTAAAACGGGCTGGAATGACGAGCACAGCCACGTGATCGAGTACAGCCTGAAGCTGGATTCCAATCCGGAATTTACTTCTTCTGTAATTGTTGCATATGCAAGGGCTGCATACCGTATGAGTAAGGAAGGCCAGACAGGCTGCAAAACAGTATTTGACGTAGCGCCTGCATATTTAAGCGCAAAGGACGGGGCGGAGTTAAGAAAGCATCTTCTGTAAAAATATCATCTTAAAATATTATCTTATACGATGGCAAAGGGTGAGGCATCTTCGGTGTTTCACCTTTTTTTCTGGATGAATAGTAGTTACGGCGTACTGTTTGCACCTCAGGTGTGAGCAGTAAGGTTATGACAAAAGAATTACGAGTTTATTATTGACGTGTACAAAGGTTTGTTATATAATGAGGTCATAAAGCTGTAATAAGATTGTAAAGAAAACAAGCAAAAACGAAACAGGGGATTCACGATTTAGAAAGAAAAGGAAGGTAAGTATGCAAAACGCATGTAAGAAGTTTAGAATCGGGCGGCTGCTGCTGCTTCTGATGGTGTTTGTTGCGGCAGTTGCGATCCGTGTATCTGCATCAGATGTACAGGCTGCTACGAAGACTGGATTTCAGACCATTAACGGAAAAACATACTATATCGACAAGGACGGCTCCAAGCATAAGGGATGGCTTGAGCTGAACGGAACGAAATATTACTTTGACAGTAAGACAGGAGTCCAGCAGAAGGGCTGGATGACTGACAGCAAAGGAAACAAACGTTACTTTACAAGCAAGGCCGGCGCCATGGTAACAGGCTGGCTGGAGAACAGTAAAGGACAGAAACGCTATTTTGACAAGTCAACCGGGATTATGAAAACCAAGTGGATGACTCTGAGCGGTAAGAAATATTATTTTTACAGTAAATCAGGGGTCGCTGCAACAGGATTCCTGGAGGACAGCAAGGGAAATACCAGATATTTTTATTCCGGTTCCTGCGCCATGGCAACAGGCTGGCTTACCAATACAAAAGGCGAAAAACGCTATTTTGATCTGGAAGACGGTGTGATGGCTACCGGCTTTAATAAGATCGAGGGAAAAACCTACTACTTCTATTCCGTTAGCGGCAAGATGGCTACCGGATGGGTGGAGAATGAGAGCAAGGGAGTAAGCTACTACTTTGATCCGGAAACAGGCGAGATGTATACCGGAACCCATACCATTGACGGTAAGGAATACACCTTCAGCAGCGAAGGCGTTTATATTCCGGCTCTGACTCCCGGAATTGATATTGTGCAGCCTACATCAGGCAAGACGATCAAGAATTATCTGGCAGGCGCTCTTCAGCCGGTAGGACAGGCTCTCTATGTATGGGGCGGCGGCTGGAACGATTCCACCAGAAAGGGCGTCAGCCCTACATGGCAGGAATGGTATTCAAGCCAGAGCAGCAGCTATGATTACAACAATTACCGTGATCTGAGCACGGCAAACAGAGCCAAGGGACTTGACTGCTCCGGTTTTGTAGGCTGGGCCGCTTATCAGGTAATGCACAGTAAATCAGGCGTTGGATCCGGTTATACAGTTGTATCCGGTGAGGTTGGTTCTTATTATAAATCCTTAGGATGGGGAACTATCCTGACACAGGCAAACCTTGCAGCCAGTGATTATACGCTGAAAGCAGGCGATGTGGGATATAACAGCGGACATACCTGGATCGTTCTCGGACAGTGCTCCGATAAGAGTATTGTAATTATTCATTCTACCCCTCAGGCAGGATGCCAGATTTCGGGAACACCGACGCCGTCCGGAGATTATTCCAGCGAGGCGATCACACTTGCCAAGAAGTATATGTCCAAGTATCCGGGATATACCAAGTATGATTATCATCCATCAAGCGGTCAGTATATCCGTAACGGTAATTATCTCAGATGGAACAACGATACCCTGTCAGATCCGGAGGGATATCGGAACATGACCGCAAATCAGATTCTTTACGATTTATTCGGCTATTAAGCAACCATTTTACTATCGTGCAATAATCTGTAAAAATGCTATTAAAAAGAAAGAAGGAAGCGATGAAATATCGCTTCCTTCTTTCTTTGATTTCAAAAACATTAAGAGATGTTACGAAATATTAAAATTTGTATTCTTTAATGCTTGCATTATTTATTGCGATGTGTTAATATATAAAAGAAATCGAGATAACTATTACAGAAATATTACAGATTTGATAAGAATTACGAGGGTGAAAGTCATGAAAAAAAGAATTGTATGTCTGACGTTAGCACTTATATTAAGCGCAGCACAGGTAGTCAGTGTAAGCGCATCGAGAGAAGAAGAACTGAGAGAGGAACAGGCATGGACCAGCGCGCAGCTTGATGCTACATACTCCAGGATTGATGAACTCTGGTGGGCGAAAGAACAATTGCAGAATGAAATTGCTGCCCTTGATGAAAGCCTTGTAAACGTCATGGTATCCATTGACGTTCTGAAGGGAGATATTTCCGATAAAGAAGCTGCTATAGCTCAGACACAGACAGATTTAACGAAAGCACAGAAGGCGAAAGATAAACAATATGAAGCCATGAAGAAACGTATCCAGTATCTGTATGAAAAGGGCGGAGACGACGCCTGGTTCCAGATGATGATGGGCGCTGAGAATTTATCCGAACTTTTGACCAAGGCGGAATATACACAGAAAATGTATGACTACGACAGAGAACGTCTTGAGGTCTATGCAAATACCATCGAGCAGGTTCAGACACTCAGCCAGAGATATGAGTCGGAAAAAGCAGAGCTGGAAAGCATGAAGCAGGAATATGAAGCAGAATCCGCAAATCTTCAGTGGCAGATCGACGAAAAACAATCCGCATCTGCAGACTGCGACAATGAGATTGCTTACGCACAGCAGATGGCTACAGAATATGCAAACCTCATTGCAGAGCAGCAGGCTGAGATCGAGCGTCTGGAAGCCGAGAGAATTGCAGCAGAGGAAGAGGCAAGGCGTCAGGCGGAAGCAGAAGCGGCTGCTGCGGCTGCCGCAGCGGCAGAAGCAGAGGCACAGGCTCAGGAAGAAGCAGAGCCGGTTTATGATGAGGAAGGCAATGAAGTAGACGTATATGAAGCGGCAGAATCCGGAGAGACTGTTTATGATGAAGAAGGAAACGAGGTTGATGCAAGCGAAGCTGTTTATTCTTCTTCCGGTACAGACTATGACGAGTATGGCAATGTGATCGACAGTGATAATACTGTATCCGATACTTCCCAGTATACAAGCAGCGGTTCAGGTACGGGTTCATCCGTAGTAGACTACGCAACTCAGTTTGTGGGTAATCCTTATGTATGGGGCGGTACAAGCCTTACAGACGGCGCTGATTGTTCCGGATTTGTACAGAGTGTTTATTCCAATTTCGGCGTAAGCCTTCCGAGAACATCCTATGAGCAGCAGAATGCAGGATATGAGGTTCCGTATTCTGAGGCACAGGCAGGGGATCTGATCTGTTACGGCGGCCATGTTGCGATTTACATGGGCGACGGCAAGATCGTTCACGCGTCTAATTCTGTAGATGGAATTAAAGTCAGCGATAATGCTGCCTACAGAACGATTCTTTCTGTAAGAAGATTAGTGTAAGAAATACAGCGGCTGTCCGGTAATGGCAGTGAAGAGACTGGACAGACAGGAAATACATATGGTTTAATATAGCATATGTGCAGGGGACTTTCCGAAGATGGAAGGTCCCTTTTTATAGTTTTATAGTTTCACGAAAAAGTATCCCCCCGGGAGGCTTGTTGAGGAAGCCAGGATTTTTTATAATGAAAAAAGGTTCATAGCCGCTCTTAAGGGGAAACCAGTGACGTGTGTAAAGCGGACATTCGCATTCCGCTTTGCCGCATGCTTATCTGTGCTCAAAACGGCTATGATAATTTTTAAACACACTCTAGAAACAGCAGGAGAATATTATGGGAAAATTACAAGAGGAAATACAGAGCTACTGGACAAAACGCGCCGGAGGATATTCAGAATATAATCAGCAGGAGCTGTTGGACGAAAGAAGAGGAAAATGGAAAACGGCTTTGCTTAAACGGATCGGGCAGCAGTTTCCGGGGAGAGCGCCGGAAACGATTAAGGTGCTGGACATCGGAACAGGACCGGGATTTTTTGCTATTTTGCTGGCGGAGGCAGGGTACCGCGTAACTGCTGTGGATGCCACAGAGGAAATGTTAAAGGAAGCGAAGCGGAACGCTGGCTGTCTGGAAGAGAAGATTCAGTGGGTACATGGAGATGTACAGAAGCTGGAGCTTATGGACGGGCAGTTTGACGTGCTTGTTACCAGAAACGTCACCTGGAATCTGGAGCATCCGGCGCAGGCATATGAGGAATGGCTTCGGGTGTTGAAGGAAGGCGGGATTCTTCTGAATTTTGATGCGGACTGGTACGGACATTTATTTAATAAAGAAAAACGTGCGGCCTATGAAGAAGACCGCAGGCAGGTAGAAGAGAACAGATTAGAGGACTATTACCTTGATACAGATATTGATGCCATGGAGGACATCGCAAGACAGGTACCCTTAAGCAGCCTGCCAAGACCCTCCTGGGATATCCGCGCTATGGAAGAGGCCGGATATACAGAGGTAGTGTGTGAGGAAGAAATCTGGAAGGAAGTCTGGACAGAAGATGAGAAGGTCAATTACGCTTCTACCCCTATGTTTTTGCTGACAGGAAAAAAGGGAAAATCAGAGGTATTCTGTCTGGGAGGGCTGAAAGTCCGCCCCGGGGAGCGGGTCAATGGCTGGATGACGTTTCAGGACGGCGGGATCAGGCTCCCGGCGACTATTTTAAACGGGAAAGAACCCGGAAAGACCGTATTGATCACCGCGGGTATCCATGCCGGGGAGTATGTGGGGATTCAGGCTGCCATAGAGCTTGCACAGAAACTGAAAATTGAAAAGGTAGTGGGAACCATCGTTATTCTGAAAGTCGTAAACCGTCCTGCATTTGAGAAAAGAAAGGGAAGTATGGGGCTTGAGGACGGAAAGAACCTGAACAGGGTTTTTCCGGGAAACCCTGAAGGAACGGAGATGGAGCGTCTTGCCTGGGTGATTTCCCAAAAAGTGCAGCCTGCTGCGGATTATTATATTGACCTTCACAGCGGGGACGACTATGAACAGCTTACCCCTTATGTGTATTATGCGGGGATGGCATCCCCGGAAGTAGCCGCTTTATCGAGAAAAATGGCGGAACAGGTGGATGTTCCTTATATGGTGAAATCCAATGTCGCCTCCGGCGGCTCCTATAATTATGCGGCGTCACAGGGAATTCCAAGTATTCTCATTGAGAGAGGCGGCATGGGACAGTGGAGCACCGAAGAGGTCCGTTCCACCAGACGTGATGTGCGGAATATTCTCTGCCATCTGGGCGTTTATAAAGGTCAGAAGGATTTTCGTAAATATTTTCCTCTGGATGTGGCGGATGTACGCTATCAGGATGCGGCACACGGAGGATGCTGGTATCCCCGTAAGTCTGCAGGCGATATGTTCCGGAGAGGCGAGGTACTGGGAGAGGTTCGCGACTATGAAGGGAATGTAATGGAGGTAAGTATCGCCGAGTATGACGGAGTGGTCCTTTACCAGTCAGCGACTCTTCAGGTAGTGGAAGACGGCCCGATGATCGCCTACGGACGCATTGTGAAGAATTTTGACGACAGAAAAGAGCGTATTGTTCAATATTGGAGTAAACGAAGCGACAGCTTTTTGGAACAGAGGCGTAAAGAACTTCACAGTTCTATGGCAAAGCGGTGGATAACTGAGATTCAAAAGCAGCTTCCGGTGGATAAGCCGCTGAAAATTCTGGATGTAGGGTGCGGTTCCGGATTTTTTACTATTTTGCTGGCAAAGCAGGGACATGAAGTGATCGGTACAGACTTGACTCCTGAGATGGTGCAAAATTCCATATCCCTGGCAAAAGAAGAGCAGGTGAATGCTGTTTTTCAGGTGATGGATGCGGAAAATCTTGATTTTGCTGATGAAACCTTTGATGTGGTGATTTCCAGAAATCTCACCTGGACTCTGCCTCATGCGGAACTGGCGTATCAGGAATGGAACCGCGTGCTGAAAAAAGGCGGAGTTTTGTTAAACTTTGACGCCAATTATGGGCTGAGTGACTTTTCCGATACTTCGAACCTTCCGAAGGATCACGCCCATAACAAGCTTGGAGATGAATTGATGCGGGAGTGCGAGGAGATTAAGCGTCAGCTTCCCATTAGCTCCTACAGCCGTCCCGCCTGGGATCTGGAGGTTTTGGGACAGTTGAAGTTTCAGGAATTTTCTATTGATCTGGGCATCAGCAAACGGATTTATGTGGATAAAGACGAGTTTTATAATCCTACCCCGCTGTTTATGCTCTTTGCAAAGAAAATGGCAGAATAAGCGGGGGATGGGGATAAAAAAGGAACTCCCTGCTGAAAGAATCCGCGGAATATCAACAATTTTGGCGCCGGAAAAAAAACGAAAAAATAACCCCCGGGGCGGCTTGTATTAATGTGGTAATTTGTTAAAATGTTTTCAATGACACAGGATAGTGTCTGAGAATCACTCATATGATTGCGTGTCATACCTCCACCCAAAACAAGACATGCAGATACAGGAGATTCCCTCCGCAGGGCAGTTGTAGGATGAGCAGCCTATAGCTGCCTTTTTTCTAAATCTGACATTGAGTGCGCGCGTGCAATAATGCAATATAAAAAAATAAGGAGTGGCAACTATGAAACTGAGAAAAATTACCAGCCTGTTATGCGCCTTTGCCATGACAGCAGCACTTTTTACATCCCAGGCAATAACGGTCAGCGCGGATGCGTCAGATAACAGCGTGATCGTAACCATGCCGACAACGTCCGAACCGGAATCAGGCTTTGATCCCGCCTATGGCTGGGGCGCCGGAGAGCATGTACATGAGCCTCTCATTCAGAGTACGCTGGTGCGTACCACAAAAGACCTTGGTATTGAGAATGATCTGGCAACAGAATACGGCTGCAGCGAGGATGGGCTTACCTGGACAGTTAAGATACGCGATGACGTGAAATTTACGGACGGGGAGCCTCTTACAGCAGAGGATGTAGCTTTTACCTATAATCTTTGCCGCGATAACAGCTCCGTAAATGATTTTACCATGCTGAAGGAAGCGGTTGCCGTGGATGATACGACTGTGGAATTCCATATGAATGAGGCCTATTCCATCTGGCCCTATACCATGGCGATTGTAGGAATTGTTCCGGAACACGCCTATGATGAAAACTACGGACAGAATCCCATCGGTTCCGGGCGTTATATCATGAAACAGTGGGACAAAGGCCAGCAGGTTATCTTTGAGGCAAACCCGGACTACTATGGAGAAGCTCCGAAAATGGAGAAAGTAACCGTTCTTTTTATGGAAGAGGATGCTGCCCTTGCAGCGGCAATGGCAGGACAGGCGGATGTTTCCCACACGGCAGCTTCCTACAGCGACCAGACGGTGGATGGCTACAGCCTGCTGAATGTAGCCACTGTGGATAACCGCGGTTTTAACCTTCCCTGTACAGAGCCGGAGGAAGCAGACGGCATCACACGCGGCAATTCCTTTACGGCGGATGTCAATGTGAGGCGTGCCATTAACCTGGCGATTGACAGAGAGGAAATGATCCGGAACGTGCTGAACGGTTATGGAACCGTTGCCTACAGTGTCTGTGATAAAATGCCATGGTATAACGACGCCGCGGTTATGGAATATGATCTGGACGCTGCAAAGGCTCTGATGGAGGAAGCCGGATGGACAGAAGGCGAAGACGGGATCCGCGAGAAGGATGGAGAAAAAGCAGAATTTACCCTGATGTTCCCCGGCAGTGATTCTGTCCGTCAGGCGCTCGCAGAGGATACTGCAAACCAGTTGAAGGAGCTTGGCGTGGAAGTAAAGACAGAAGGCGTAGGATGGGATACCGCTTATGACCGTGCGCAGTCTGAACCGCTTGTATGGGGATGGGGAGCCCACAGCCCTATGGAGCTTTATAATATTTACCATACCATTAAGGATACAGGCTCCGCCGAATATTCTCCATATGCCAACGAAACGGTAGATCAATATATGGATGAGGCGCTTCAAAGCTCTGATCTGGAGGAATCCTATGACCTTTGGAAGAAGGCCCAGTGGGACGGAATCACAGGAATCACACAGGACGGAGATATTCCGTGGATTTGGCTGTGCAACATCGACCATCTGTATTTCGTACGCGACGGTTTGAAGGTCGCCGACCAGAAAATTCATCCTCACGGACATGGATGGTCCATCGTAAATAATGTTGATGAATGGGAATGGGAGTAAACAATTGTTGAAACATAATTTACAGTTTGCTGCGAAAAATTTCATAAGGGTCCTTTTGCTTTTGTTTGCGGTGAGTATCGTAACGTTTGCTCTGGTAACTGTCTCCCCCATTGACCCGCTTCAGGCCAACGTGGGGCAGGCAGCCCTTGGTTCCATGAGTGAAGCCCAGAAGGAAAAGCTGAAATCCTACTGGGGCGTGGACAAAGCCCCGCTGGAACGATATCTGAACTGGGCGAAGGATATGGTAAGAGGGGACATGGGAACGTCCCTTCTTTACCGTCAGCCGGTGACAAAGGTAATAGCCGTGAAATTATCCAACTCACTGTTTTTGATGGGACTTGCCTGGGTGATTTCAGGGCTTCTGGGATTTATTCTTGGAGTGACCGCAGGCGTATTCCGGGGACGTCTGCCGGATAAAATAATCAGGGGATATTCTCTGGTAATTGCCAGTACCCCTGCCTTTTGGCTGGCATTGCTTCTGCTGATCATATTCAGCGTATGGCTTGGGCTGTTTCCTATTGGCTTGAGTGTTCCTATTGGAGTGGAGGCCGGCAGCGTTACTTTTCTGGACAGGGTGCGGCATGCGATCCTTCCGGCCGTGACCTTAAGCATCACCGGAATTTCCAACATTACCCTGCATACCAGAGAGAAAATGATCGAGATTATGGAGAGCGACTATGTGCTTTTTGCAAGATCCAGAGGGGAATCTGTCCGGAGTATTGTGTGCAGGCATGGGTTGCGCAATGCCTTGCTTCCGGCCATGACTTTGCAGTTTGCCTCTATCAGTGAAATCATCGGCGGCTCTGTTATGGTAGAACAGGTCTTTTCTTATCCGGGACTGGGGCAGGCGGCTGTGGCTGCAGGAACAGGAAGCGACGTGCCGCTGCTGATGGGCATTACATTGATTACGGCGGCAATTGTCTTTTTGGGGAATTTTATCGCCAACCTTTTATACGGCGTGGTTGACCCGCGTATCCGAAGGGGAGGGCATAGAGAATGAAAATAAACCAGAGACAAAAAGCCAGAGTATTATTGGCTGTCGCAATTATTTTTCTGACGGCGGTAGCCGTTTCCGGCAGCCTTCTTCGGGAAGAAGCCATGGTGACGGATTTTTCAAGGAAAAATATTGCGCCGTGCCTCCAATATCCGTTCGGGACGGACTGGCTTGGCCGGAATATGTTTTACCGGACGCTGACCGGGCTTTCTATGAGTATTCTGATCGGCATCAGCGCGGCAGCCGTAAGCGCAGTGCTTGCCATGATTCTTGGAATTGCGGCGGCTGCATTGGGAAAAAGGGCGGACTTGGCCATTACCTTTGTAATTGATATGATCCTTGGGATTCCCCATATTTTGTTATTGATCCTGATCTCCTACGCGATGGGGAAGGGGCTGAAGGGAGTTATTGTGGGCGTTGCCCTGACTCATTGGACTTCCCTCGCAAGGCTTATCCGCGGAGAAGTGATGCAGCTTAGGGAAAGCGAATATATCCTTATCGCGGAAAAGCTAGGTCACAGTAAGCTGAAAATTGCGGTTAAGCATATGGTTCCCCATTTACTGCCGCAGTTTCTTGTGGGATTGGTGCTGATGTTTCCTCATGCAATTCTTCATGAGTCAAGTATCACGTTTCTGGGTTTTGGTCTTTCCGTGGAGCAGCCGGCAATCGGAATTATCCTGTCAGAAAGCATGAAATACCTGATTATGGGAAAATGGTGGCTGGCGCTTTTTCCGGGTATGATGCTGGTGCTGACAGTGGTATTGTTCGATCTGGGCGGTGAATCCCTTCGGAAAATTCTGGATCCCAGCAGTGTGCATGAGTAGGAGGCAGGGCGAAGATGATGTGTATAGATAAAAATAATATATTGGAGATCCATGATCTGTCAGTTTCTTTTATGCAGTATGAAAACAGCAGAAGTACAAGGAAGACAGAGCTTCCGGTGATTTCCAGGCTGTCAGTGGCCGTAGGACCGGGAGAGATCGTGGCGGTCGTAGGCTCCAGCGGTTCCGGGAAAAGCCTTCTGGCTCATGCTATCCTGGATATGCTCCCTTATAATGCGAAGATAAGAGGAGAAATGTATTTCCGCGGAGAAGCGCTGACGGCGGAGAAGATTCATGAGCTTCGGGGAACCAGGATCGCTTTTGTTCCCCAGAGTACTACTTATCTGGATCCTCTCATGACAGTGGGGGAGCAGGTGAGCGGAACAAGAAAGGACAGGGAGCGAATAAAAAAGCAGCGGAGCCTGTTCCGCAGATATGGACTTGGCCCGGAGGTAGACAGGAAATATCCTTTTGAATGCTCCGGAGGGATGACAAGGCGTGTGCTTCTGACTTCCGCCCTGATGGGAAATCCGGAATTGATCGTTGCGGATGAGCCGACGCCTGGTATGGATCTGGCATTGGCCAAACGTTCTATGGAGGATTTTCGGAAATTTGCGGACGAAGGAAATGGAGTTCTGCTGATTACCCATGATATTGAACTGGCGCTGGAGGTCGCGGATAAAATTGCTGTTTTTTATGCGGGAACTACCGTTGAAGAAGCGATGGTTTCAGATTTCCGGTCAGAAGAAACTCTGCGTCATCCTTATACAAAGGCGCTTTGGAGAGCATTGCCCCAGAATGGCTTTCAGCCGCTTCCCGGAAGCCAGCCTTATGTGAAGGACATGCCAAAGGGATGCCCTTTCGGGCCGAGATGTGAATTTTTCGGAGAAGATTGCCGGGGGGAGATTCCGCAGGTTCAGCTTGGAAACGGGACGGTGCGGTGTGTGATCAAGTCGCGCAGCGACCTGCGTCCATAAGCATATAGCAAAGCGGAATGTCCGCTTTACGTATGGCGGAGGCATGCTGCGGCAGTCGGACAATATGGAGAGAATTGGAAATTCAGAAATGAATCCGGTGATGCGAAAAACAAAAGGATACAGGAGGAATTTCATGATCTTAGAGGGAAAGAATCTTACATTTACATATGACGGCCGGAAGGCGCCTGTTTTTTCCGGAGTAAATCTGCAGGTGGAAAGCCATGAAAGGGTTGCTGTCCTTGGACCCAGCGGATTCGGGAAGACGACCCTTTGTAAGGTATTGAGCGGCTATCTGAAGCCCAGGGAAGGGGAAGTCCTTCTGGACGGCAGGCCGCTTCCGAAAAAAGGATACTGTCCGGTGCAGATGATCTGGCAGCACCCGGAGCGGGCTGTGAACCCCAGGCTTAGAATGTGTGACACTCTTGCGGACGGGCAGGATATTGAAGAAAGAATTGTCCGGGAGCTTGGAATAGAACCCGACTGGATGAACCGCTATCCACAGGAGCTTTCCGGCGGGGAGCTGCAGCGCTTTTGTATTGCCCGGGCATTGGGAAAGGATACCCGGTTTTTGATCGCAGACGAGATCAGCACCATGCTGGATCTGATTACCCAGAGCCAGATCTGGGCGTTTTTGTTGAAAGAGATACGGGAACGGGAGATCGGTCTGGTTGTGGTCTCCCACAGTGAGCCGCTTTTACAGCAGGTGGCTGTACGGAGGGTTCAATTTTAGCTTTTTCTTGCTAAAATAAGTAGAAATTGAAAACAATTTGTGAATAATTGCTGAAAATTGATGATTGTTCGGCAAGGAATGTCTGAGAGCGCCGGATGGTTATGAAATTTGCGGGTAAAAGCGGAGAGGAAGCAGAGAGAAGAGATGTGGAAATATATTGTAAAGAGACTACTGCAATTAATTCCGATTCTGATAGGGATCACATTTTTATCCTTTGCCATGATGCGTCTGGCGGGCGGAGATGCCGTTACCTATATGTATGAGAATGCAGGTACGGCAGTTTCCCAGGAGATTATCGATGAGGCTAAGGCGAAATATGGATTGGATAAGCCGTTTCTGGTTCAGTATGTCAACTGGCTCGGCGGCATGCTGACAGGTGATATGGGAGAAAGCTATGTATCTCATAAGGATGTGTTTGAAACTTTTGTTTCAAAGCTGCCTGCGACATTGCTTTTAACGCTGTCGTCGATTCTGCTTACGGTTATCATCGCGATTCCGCTGGGGATTTTATCGGCGGTCAGGCATAACAGGTGGATCGATTATCTGATACGCTTTTTAAGCTTTATCGGTAATTCCATGCCAAACTTTTTTGCGGCGCTGGTTCTGATGTATTTTCTTTCGATTCGACTGCAGTGGCTCCCTGTTATTACTACTGACAATACGGTGGTCAGTTTGATTTTGCCTACCCTGACTTTGACTCTTTCCATGGCCTCAAAATATACAAGACAGGTGCGAACGGCTGTTCTGGAGGAACTGAATAGGGATTATGTAGCCGGGGCAAAGGCGCGGGGTGTCCGCGGCCATGTAATTATCTGGAAAAGTGTTATGAAATCCTCGATGCTGACGATCATTACCTTACTTGCGCTATCCATCGGAAGCCTGCTGGGAGGAACAGCGATCGTAGAAAATATTTTCATGTGGGACGGGGTCGGAATGCTGGCGGTGGATGCGATCACCATGCGCGATTATCCCATTATTCAGGCTTATGTGGCATGGATGGCAATTATTTATGTGGCAGTAAATCTGGTAACGGATATTATTTATCATTATCTGGATCCCCGTGTGCGATTGGGAGGTAATGAAGCATGATGAACGATAAGAACGTTACGGTCCGTGAACAGAAGATTAAGAAGAACCATATAAAAGCCAAGCTGATATTTTTCCTGGCGCTTGCGGCGGCGCTTCTGTTGATTGCAATTTTTGCAAAATATCTTTGCCCCTATGATCCCTACGAGCAGAATCTTATGGATGCTCAAAAGCCGCCCAGTGCGGCGCATCCTCTTGGGACTGACCGTTATGGGCGCGATATGCTTTCGCGTGTTATCATTGGAAGCACAACGAGTATTTTTGCAACCCTTGTTCTGGTCGCGATTATAACCATTGTGGGAACTGCTATCGGCATTGTCTGCGGATGGTGCGGAGGAAAAGCAGACACGATCCTGATGCGTATTTCAGATGTTTTTCTGGCTTTTCCCGGATTGGTATTTGCCCTTGCGGTGGCGGGCGTTCTGGGAGGCGGCGTGCAGAATGCCATTATTGCCCTGGGGGCAATAAGCTGGCCTAAGTATGCACGTTTGGCAAGAGGGCTGACTCTGGCGCAGAAGGATTCCACATATTTGATGGCGGCAAGGCTGGCGGGAAGCAGTACTCCCAAGCTTCTGGTGAAACATATTCTTCCAAATATCGCCGGATCGATCCTGGTTACTTCTGTCCTGGATATTGGGACGATGATGATGGAACTTGCAGGCCTTTCTTTTCTGGGACTTGGGGTAAAACCGCCTATGGCTGAGTGGGGAAGCATGATCAGTGACGGACGCGTGATGCTTCAGACTGCTCCCTGGATGGTGCTTGCGCCGGGCGGGGCAATCTTTGTTACTGTTATGATCTTTAATCTGCTGGGGGATACGGTGAGAGACTTTATGGATCCAAAGCAGAGATAGCAAAGAACTCGCCTTGCCGGATTCTTTGCACTTTGTAAAAAATAAATGAGAAAGTTGAGGAATGAACATGAGAAGGAAAGTTATAGCAGCGCTGTTCGCATGCGCAATGGTTTCTGCAATGACAGCGATGCCTGTTTTTGCAGAGGGAGAAAAGACATTTGTTTATGGCACTACCGGATACGGGGTGGAAATGGGCGACGAAGGCCTGAATCCGCATAATAATTATTCCGGCTGGAGCGCGCTTCGTTATGGCGTGGGAGAAACATTGTTTAAGTATAATGACAATATGGAAATTGAGCCGTGGCTGGCTACTGATTATGAATTCGTGGATGATACTACCGTTAAGATTACGCTGCGTGACGGCGTTCAGTTCTCCAGTGGAAGGGATATGGACGGGGAAGCCGTAAAAGAATGTCTTGATCATCTTCTTGCAGTACATGACCGTGCTCCAAGTGATTTAAAAATTGACCATATTGATGCAGACGGAATGACGATCACGATTTATACTACGGAGCCATGTCCGGCGATCATTAATTACCTTGGCGATCCCTACGGGGCGATCATTGATATGGATTTCGGAACGGACGGAGTAGAGGGAGATTCCACAGGAACCGCAAATGTAGCGGGTACCGGTCCATATATTGCCACAAATGTTACAGATACTCAGATCGATCTGGTAAAGAATGAGAATTATTGGGGCGGAGAGGTGAATGTTGACAAGGTTGTTGTGAAGACCTTCAGCGACGCAAGTTCTCTGGCGGCTTCTCTCCAGACAGGAGATATTCAGGGGACTTATGGACTGGCCTATGATAGTTATGCGTTATTTGACGGAAATCCGGAATATACTATTAATTCCTGCGCTACCAGCCGATGCTTCTTTGGGCAGTTTAATTATGATTCCGAAATCATGCAGGAGGAAGCGGTGCGTAAGGCTATCACCATGGGAATTGATAAAGAAGGCTTTTGTTCTGTACTGCTGGGGGGACGCGGAATTCCGGCAAAGGCAGCATTTCCCAGCAGCTTCAGCTATGGTAATGAGGCGGTAACCGTCCTTGATTATGATCCGGAAGGCGCAAAAGCCGTTCTTGAAGAGGCTGGCTGGACAGATACGGACGGCGACGGATATGTTGATAAAGACGGACAGAAGCTTACGGTTCGCTGGCTGACTTATCCTGGGCGTCTGGAACAGCCGAAGCTGGCGGAATATGCGCAGGCTACCCTGAAGGATATCGGGATTGAAGTAGATGTAAACTGTACTCAGGATCATTTGAGCGTTCTTGAGACAGGAGCATATGATATTTATTTAAGCTCTCTTACAACCGCGCCTACCGGCGACCCGGAGTATTTCTTTACTACATGTGCGCTGGAAAGCTCTGCAAAGAACCGTTCCAATCATAAGATTGAGGAAGTTGAAACCCTGTATGAGCAGCTTCATCAGGAGTTTGACAGCACAAAGAGAGGTGAGCTTGCTGTTCAGATGCAGCAGGCAATGCTGGATGAAAGTGCAATTTTCTTTGTATCCCATTTAAATATGGGAATTGTCACTAAGGCAAACGTAACAGGTATGGCTGCGCATCCGTGTGATTACTATGAGATTACTGCGGATTTGAATGCGGAATAGGAGATCATGAATTATGGAACCATTGCTACAGGTAGAACACGTTACTGTCTGTTATAATGGGAACCCTGTTGTGCAGGATGTCAGCTTTACATTAGAAAAAGGTGAGATCCTTGGGGTGGTTGGTGAGTCCGGCAGCGGCAAAAGTACGATCATCAAAGCAATCATAGGACTTCTGGGAGAGGGCGGTATGGTTACCCGCGGTGATATTTATTATCAGGGCCGGAATGTGGTGGATATGCCGCAGAAAGAGAAACGCAGGCTTCTGGGGCCGGAGATCGGTATGGTATTCCAGGACTGCAAAGCTGCCCTGTGCCCTATCCGCACTGTCGGCGCCCAGATTTATGAGAGCCTGTCAGAGCATGAGAAGGTAACGAAGGAAGAAACCTATGAACGTGCAGGCATTTTGATGAAAAAAACAGGCATGGATGATTATCAGAGAGTATTAAACAGCTATTCTTTTGAATTATCCGGCGGCATGAACCAGCGTGTGGGGATCTGTGCGGCGATGATGATGAAGCCTTCCCTGCTTCTTGCTGATGAACCTACCAGTGCGCTGGATGTGACGGTGCAGAAGCAGGTGGTGGAGGAAATGAAGCTGATGCGCAGAGAGTATGGAACGGCAATGATTCTGGTGACTCATAATATCGGGGTGGTAAACGCCATGGCAGACCATGTGCTGGTTCTTAAGCAGGGCAGGATGATGGATTATGGACCTGCCGACCGGGTACTGAGCCACTCGGAAAATGCCTATACCAAAAAATTAATGGATTCTGTACTGCACTTACGGAGGAATAGAAATGTCGGAGGTCATTTTAGAAGCAGAACATTTGAAGAAGGTGTTTCAAACACGTAAGGATTCTTTTACTGCCGTTGATGATGTAAGCTTTAAGCTGGAGAGAGGCGAATGTCTTGGAATCGTCGGGGAATCCGGTTCCGGAAAAAGTACCATTGCAAAAATGCTCACTCATCTGACGGATATTACCGGGGGAAAGGTGGTTCTTTTTGGAGAGGATATTACCTGTGTAAAGGGCAGGGAACTTCGAAAAATTTATCAGAAGATGCAGATGGTGTTTCAGATGCCTATGGAATCCTTTGATCCCCGCCGTACGCTGGGAGACGGTATTGGAGAAAGCCTCCGGAATCTGGGGATGGGCAGGAAAGAGACAAAGAAAAAGGTGGAAGAGCTTCTGATTACCTGCGGACTGACACCGGAATTTGCACGCCGTTATCCCCATGAGGTGAGCGGAGGGCAGTGCCAGAGAGCGGCGATCGCCCGTGCGCTGGCTGTAGAGCCGGAAATCCTGATCTGTGATGAGGCTACCAGCGCCCTTGATGTAACAGTCCAGAAACAGATCCTGGAGCTTTTGGTCGAATTGAAGGAAAAGAAAAATTTATCATTTCTCTTTATCTGCCATGATCTGGCGCTGGTACAGGCGTTTTGCGAGAGAGTTTTAGTTCTGTACCGCGGAAAGACAATGGAAATGGGAATTACGGATGAGATTATTAATTATCCGAAAACTGATTATACAAGAAAACTGATCGATTCAGTATTATAACGAAGATGGGCATCCTCCCGCTTAGCGCTTTAAGTGAGCAAAGCGCTAAGCGGGGGGGATGCTTATCTGTACTTGAAAGAGCATTTTGTTCTTGACTGTAACATACATATCTGTTATAATAAACAAATCTTAAACACTTTCTAAGTTTTATCATCGGCTATATCAGCCAATTTATCACATTTTTGAACGCAGACAGGCAATCGTTACTGTTTGCACCGCAGGTGTGAACAGTAACAAGTATTTCCCTGCTTTAAATGCGCGGGGGACTGGTTTTTGTATTGCCATATAGCACAAAATGTACTATAATGAAGGGAGAAGAGAATGACAGATGGAAAAGTTCAATGGCACCCCGGGTTTAATCAGGCTTTTCAGATCGAATTAGGTGAAGAGCTTGCCAAGGTGCATATTGAAACAGAACATTTGCTTGGCAAAAAGCCTATGCAGATTGACACATTAGTCATTACAAAAGAAAAAGGTACAAAAATACATAAAAACATCGGACGGATTTTTCGGAGATATAATATTTTGGAATACAAGTCTCCGGATGATCATATCAGCATCAACGACTTTTATAAAGTTTATGGATATGCCTGTTTTTTTGTGTCCGATACAGAGAAAGTCGGAGAAATAGATCCACAGGAACTGACGATTACCTTTGCCTGCTACAAATACCCTCGGAAAATGTTGGCACATATTCGTAAGCTGCGGGGAATTACAGTAGAAAAATATGGAGATGGAATTTACTATCTTTTGGGAGATCCGTTTCCAATGCAATTGCTGGTTATCAGGAAGCTATCAAAAAAAGATAATTATTGGCTTCAAATCCTTCGTAATGATTTACAATCCGGCGGGGAAATTCAGGAATTGATAGAGCGCTATGAACCTGTGAAAAATCAGCCTCGTTTTCAGGCTTTGATGGATGTGCTCACGCAGGCAAACAGAAAAGAAGTTGAGGAGAAAAACTTATGTAAATAAATAAGTTAACAAAGGTGATTAAATATGTTTGAATATGCTTAAATGGGTAAAATGTTATGAACACATCAAACATCACAAATTATAAGCCAAAAGATTTTGCAGAACTGTTAGGCGTGTCTGTTAAGACTTTACAGCGTTGGGATAGAGAAGGAACTCTAAAGGCAAACCGAACTCTAACTGATAGGCGTTATTACACTTATGACCAATATCTTCAATTTAAAGGCATAAATACCGAAAATGATCAACGTCAGGTAGTTATTTATGCCAGAGTTTCAACAAGAAACCAAAAAGATGATTTACAAAATCAGATTGCATTTTTACGACAGTTTTGTAATGCGAAAGGAATTATTGTTGACCAATGTATTGAAGATTATGGAAGCGGCCTTGATTACAATCGCAAAAAGTGGAACGAATTATTAGATGAAGTAATGGAGCAGAAAATTAAAACCATAATCGTAACCCATAAAGACCGATTTATCCGCTTTGGTTATGACTGGTTTGAAAAATTCTGTATGAAGTTCAACACAACCATAGTGGTAGTAAATAACGAAGAGCTGTCACCACAAGAAGAACTCGTGCAGGATATTGTTTCAATACTTCATGTGTTCTCTTGTAGATTGTATGGACTTCGTAAGTATAAAAAGCAAATAGAAAGGGATGAGGAAATTGCTAAGGAGCTTCAAGACAGAAATCAATCCGTCAGAGAAACAGAAAGTCAAGATCCGTAAGACAATTGGAACTTGTAGATTTATGTATAACTTTTATCTTGCTCACAATAAAGAACTCTATGAAAACGGTAAAAAGTTTATAAGCAGTCATAAATTTAGAGTCTGGCTTAATCATGAATATATTCCAAATCATCCGGAGTATTCCTGGATTAAAGAAGCATATTCAAAAGCAGTAACACAGTCAGTGAATCATGGAGAAACCGCATTTAAAAGATTTTTTGAACGAAAAAGTGCTTTTCCTAATTTCAAAAAGAAAGGCAGATCTGACGTGAAGATGTATTTCGTAAAGAATAACCCGAAGGATTGTGGATGCGAAAGACACAGAATCAATATCCCATCGCTTGGATGGGTCCGTATGAAAGAAAAAGGATACATTCCTACTACAAAAGATGGATATGTAATTAAAAGCGGCTCGGTTTCAATGAAAGCTGGCAGATTTTATGTTTCAGTTCTCGTAGAGGTTCCTGACAATAAGCAAGCCAATAAATTTAATGAAGGAATCGGTATTGACCTTGGATTAAAGGATTTTGCTATTGTTTCAAATGGCAAGACTTACAAGAACATTAATAAATCAGCAAGAGTAAAGAAGCTTGAGAAACAACTTATCCGGAAACAGAGAAGTCTTTCCCGCAAATATGAAAA
>JAUNGB010000026.1 GCA_030524715.1 Eubacteriales bacterium
TAGCTTCCGTCGTCGCCTTCGCTGCTATCATAGCTTCCGTCGTCGCTTCCGCTGTCCCCGGAGTTCTCATCTTCAGAGCTGCCGTCGTCCTCTCCGTCGCCTTCGATTCCGGTCACCCCGGTATTATTGCAGATCGTATTATAAATTCCCTTCACATCATCGGAAAGGACATCCGCATATACATTCTGGATTTCCAGCGCAGCTCCGTCCAGATTCTCCTGCAGCATATATGAATAAGCAGTTAAAAGCGCCTGATAGCTCTGACTTTTCTTCTTCTCTTCTTCAATCTGTCTGGCGGCAGCCTCCGCCGTATCATCGGACTGCTGCGCCTCCCCCTGCGCTCTCGAAAGCTCAGCGCCCTGGCTTGCCAGCGATTCGCTGTATTTTACAATCTGCTGGTTCGCCTCCCGGTAAATCCCCTGTTTGATAGCCGGAACTACCAGCAGCCAGAATGCCGCGGCTCCCGCCGCCACGCCTATGATCAGAGTAACAAACAGGGATATCCCTGACTTCTCCTTATAGGCAGGCGCATGCAGCACATGCTCTGAACCAGTACTGCTTTCCTCGTTTTTTCCGCCGCTTCCGGTGCGGAAAAATCCCCGGTTCTGTTGTTCAAGCTTCGTCGTAACCCCTGTCTGTTCATCCACCTCTTTAAGGAACCGCAGGGTCGTGGTATTCGTCTTATCGATCCGGATCGCCTTTTTCAGCGTTCTTCTCGCTTTATTCCACTCCCCGTCCTTCATCTGGATCAGCGCCAGAAGGTGATACCCCTTGATCAGCTTGGAATTCTGGGAAAGAATCTTTTTTAACTGGATCGCCGCCATATCCTCATGTCCCTCACGGCAAAGAGCAAGGGCGTGATTATACTTCTTAATGGTATCATTGATCGCTTCCAGCTTATTGGGATTCGCCTGCAGCTTGCCGATATATCCGGAGGCCAGGTTCTTCCCCGGCTGAAGGTTTTTGCTTATCACCCACTCGCTTAAGGCAGCCACCACCTCCCCGGTTTCAAAATAGACAAGCCCCAGAAGATTTCTTGCCTGAATATTCCGCTTATCATAGGCAAGGCTCTGCCGCAGACAGGTGATCGCCCCGGACAGGTCACGGATGCCGGCTTTTTCCAGTCCCTGATTATAATAATATTTGGACAGGTAATCCACCTTTTTCTGAATCAGCACGTTACAGCCGCAATGGGTACAGTAATCCAGATCCATATCCGTCAGAAACGCGCCGCAATTCATACAGTTCATTCAATTCTCCTTATCTTGTCCGTTTGCCGTTCTTCGCTTCCCTGAGCACTTCCTGAAGCACGTCCAGAATATCCGTCAGCTCCCTGTCATAAATAGCGCCTTCGGCATCCGTCACATCAAGACACGGCTCAAATTTCTTCAGTTCTTCCTCGTAATCAATCATTTCATCCTCCTGATGGCGCTCTTAATCTCTCCCACCAGATACAAAGAGCCTACGCAGAACAGCATTCCGTCCCCGCCCTTTGCTTTAAGCGCCCTTAAAAAAGCTTCCGGAACCTCTTCACAGGCTTCCACTGACGTGCAGCCCTGTTCCCGGAAAATCTCTGTCAGCTTCCCGGCGGCTACCTGGCGGTAACCGCCCACCTGAGTTACGACCACATGCCGGAAACGGATCTTTCCGCAAATGGTCCGTATCATATCCGTATAATCCTTATCTTCCACTGCGGAAAACAGCAGGGTCAGAGGAAATTCCTCCTGAAAATGAGCTGCCGTTTCCACAAACTTCTCCACGCCGTCCTCATTGTGAGCGCCGTCTACGATAACTCCCGGAAGAACCGTCTCCATTCTTCCCTGCCAGCGCGTCTTTCGCATCCCCTCCTGAATCTTCTCTACAGGAACCGGAAGGATATCCTTTAAGACCTCCATGGTAGTTAACGCCAGCGCCCCGTTCATCACCTGATATCCGGCAATAAACGGAATAGAAAATACCGTATCTCCATAATACGCACTCTTCATTGAAAAATCAATGCCGGCCTGTGTATTTCTGAAAATTTCCGTCTGCTCCCGGCGCACCTCGTAACAGGGACTGTTAAGCTCCTGTGCCCTCCTGCGGATGACCGAAGCCGCGGCGGCATCATTCCCGTCATAGATCACGGGAACTCCCGGAACAATGATCCCGGCCTTCTCCCCCGCGATCTTTTCGATGGTATCTCCCAGATACTGCATATGGTCAAAGCTGATGGAGGTAATGACACAGGCCACTGGATTTTCCACGGCAGTCGTGGCGTCCAGCCTTCCTCCAAGCCCTGTTTCCAGCGTGACATAATCCACACCGGCCTCTGCAAAAATCACCATTCCCATCAAAAACAGCATCTCAAAATACGTGGGATGATAACTTCCCTCCGCCACGAGCTCATCAGCAAGCTTTTTTACCCTCCGGAACGCCTCCAGGAACGTATCGTTATCAATATTTACCTCATTGATCTGGAATCTTTCATTAATTTTCACCAGGTGCGGGGAAGTAAAAAGCCCGCAGGAATATCCGGCTTCACGCAGGATGGAGGTCAGAAAAGCGCAGGTACTTCCCTTTCCGTTAGTGCCCGCCACATGAATGACACGGAACCTTTCCTGTGGATTTCCAAGTCTTCTCAGGCATTCCTTTGTATGCTCCAGACTGTTCTTTGTCGTGAACTTAGGAGTCTCTTCAATATAAGCAACCGCCTCTTCATAATTCATAAAAAAATTCACCACTTCATCTAATGTATTCGCAGGGTTAGAGCGTGTTTGAAAATTCATTCCCGCAATCTGCATCCCCCAATTTGTGGAATACATCTTGCAGAAAGCAATTTTCAAACATGCTCCAGGAGCCGGCAGCCCGGCTCCTTTAAAAACCGCTACGATATCATTATATATGAGTGGCGAAAGATGTCCAGTACCAATCGTAATATTTTATCCGACAAAATCTGTTTATCTCCGTTCCGGAAGCTGATTTTCCGCTGCTGCGGATATCCTATTCATTCCCCTCGGAAAGATTCCATTTATTTCCTTCCTGGACAGCATAGCAGGCCCGGTCATAACTCTTGCTCAGCGCCTTCCTGGTGGAGCTGTTGCTTCGCTGAATAACCGCGATCCTGTCAAAATCCAGAAGCTCTCTTCCCGTGATCATAAGAGTTGTGGGATTTACATAAACCGTATCATACCACTCCCCGTTTATCTGGATCTGGCTGGAAGGAGTAAAATTCGTTCCCCTGATATAATAAGTATAATCCAGCGACGACACAAGCTGCAGAGAATCCAGCGTCACATCATAAAGCCCAAGCCGCATTTTCGTACGTTTAAAGGGATTTTCCCCATCATAGGCATACCTTTCCCCGTAAAGAAGGTCATACTGCAGGGTTTCCAGATCAACCTGATAATTCTTCGTATTTCTCCGGGCCTGATGATAACGTAAAATCGTTCCCTCATGAATCCCGATCTGATCCATTACCTGTGCGGCGACCTGATAGGCGGCAAGATTTTCGTCCTGCTTTTCCAGGCCGAAATTATCCCAAATCACATACTCCGTCTGAAAAAGATACTTATTATCCAGATCCTCCACCGTAAGCCCCATGGTCGGCAGATGGTCGCCGTACATTACAAGAACAACATCCTCCGGATATTCAGACAATGCCTGTACAAGCTCTTTTATAAAATCATCCATTTCCCGGATCTGATTCACGTAATACTCCCACTGATAATTTTTCTCTTCTGTAGCCGCTCCTGTAACCGTAATCTGCGGTTCCTCCAGGATCGGCTCTTCGGGGTATGCCCCGTGGCCCTGCACGGAAATAGTATATACATAATCCGGACCCTCCGTAGAATCCAGGCATTTCAGGATCTCATCCGTCAGAATACTGTCCTTCACCCATCCAAGCTCGTTCTTCTGATTCTCCTGGGGCATATATTCCTCAGAGGTAAAAGTATCAAATCCAAGATTTGGAAAGACCGACTTTCTTCCATAAAAGTTGGCCTCGTGATTATGTACGGCATGAGTGGAATAACCTAATTCCTTCAAAACATAAGGAACGCTCT
Source organism: Eubacteriales bacterium (assembly GCA_030524715.1). Taxonomy (GTDB): domain Bacteria; phylum Bacillota; class Clostridia; order Lachnospirales; family Lachnospiraceae; genus Blautia_A. The sequence goes on from JAUNGB010000026.1 coordinate 4,041, forward strand.
CACAGGTGGTCTCCGTAAGAATACTCTTGTAGGGATACTCGCCGGGGCCGAAATAATGCATACTCATACCGGTGATCGCCTCAAATTCCGTATTTGCCGTACCGGCGCCCACAGAAGGAACCTTAAAATATCCGGATGAATACTCTTCCATCAGAGACCGGAAGGTGGGAATAGGATCCTCCGAAATATTCAGATAATTTACAAGAGTCGGGTCAAAAAAGGACTCCAGCTGCAAAAACAAAATATTGGGATACTCTCCTTCCTTTGTTTCCGGCAGGTTTTCCTCCGTACGCTGAATCCTTTTGATCTCGCTTTCCGAATAATCCCTGGGGCAGCTGATACCCGTATTAAAAATCGTCGTCGCAAGACAATACGGATATCCATAGTCCTCATAGGCAAAGGCAATATTCCCGAAATAATTGGACAGCACTCTTTTCTCAAGGGCAAGATGGGTAACTCCCGCAAAAGCCAGACAACCGGCAAGGACCAGCGGAATGTTATACCGGTATTTCAGCCTGCCTTTGTACTTCGGGCCTTTGATAAACAGCCAGAGAAGCAGCAGCAGAAAAATAACGAACAAAATCACAACCGCAACCACCCCTGCCGCAGGCAGGTATCTCTTCGCAAGCTTCATGGCATCTGTGATCAAATGAAGATCCGGCCCTGTAAAAGGAGTTACACGGGTAGTAAGAAGCACCCCGTTGATAATTCCCAGAGCCAGCCAGAAAATTGCCACCAAAACTCTGAAAAAGCACCTCCTGCGAAACAGATAAACAATTAACGTGGTAGTAAAAATCAACAACGTATTATAGGCAAATACCAGCGGCCTCCCTGTCATATACTCCCATGCTTTCGTAAAGGAGTGGCGGCTTATAGCCTCGATCAGAAAGTATCCTGCCGCGCTGGCCAGCATATGAAGAATCAGCGAGATCCAATTAAAAAACTTGTACCACTTCATCAAAACGCTCCTTTATTTCTTCAGCTGTTCGAGCTGCACCTTCACCTTTTCCATCATTTCTTTGTATTTCACAAGCTTTTCCTTCTCAGCGTCCACCTTTGCAGCAGGCGCTTTATTTACGAAATTCGGATTATTCAGCATTCCCTCGCAGCGGGCGATCTCCCCGGCAAGGCGTTTCTGTTCCTTGGTAAGACGTTCCTGTTCTTTTTCCCTGTCGATCAGATCCTCCAGCGGCAGATAGACAACCGCATTGGAAACAACGATGGATACCGCGTCCTCACCAATGCCGTCCCTGTTTTGCTGTACATGGATTTCCTTTGCAAAGGCAAGGTTTACAAAGGATCTGCTGCTTTCCTGATACATCCGGCAGATTTCCTCATCCCGTCCCACAATATAAATATTGGTTCTGCGGTTCTGCGGTACATTCATCTCTGTCCTGATGTTGCGGATGCCCCTTACAACCTCCTTGAAGCTTTCTACCGCCAGCTCTGCCCCGGGGAAATTACGCTCTTCCTGATATACCGGCCAGTCAGAGATCATGATAGACTCTTCTTCCGGAAGAAGGGTGCAGTAAATTTCCTCTGTGATAAACGGCATAAACGGATGCAGAAGCTTCAGCCCTTCCGTCAGCGCGGTACGGAGCGTCCACAATGCGTCGTTAGCGGCAGCCGGATTTTCCTCCGCTTTCCACAGGCGAACCTTGGCAATCTCGATATACCAGTCGCAAAGCTCATCCCATAAGAAATCATAAACCTTCTGTACGGCGATCCCAAGCTCATATTTGTCCATATTTTCCGTTACTTCACGGACAACCGTATTCAGATGGGAAAGGATCCACTTATCCTCCGGGCAGAGGGCGTTCAGATCTTCCGGCTCTGTTACAGTCTTCCCTTCCAGATTCATCATGATGAAACGGGAAGCATTCCAGATCTTATTCGCGAAATTACGGCTAGATTCCACACGTTCCCAGTAGAAACGCATATCATTTCCGGGTGCATTTCCGGTCATCAGAGTAAGGCGAAGGGCGTCCGCGCCGTATTTGTCGATCACCTCAAGAGGATCGATCCCGTTGCCAAGAGATTTGCTCATTTTACGTCCCTGGGAATCACGTACCAGTCCATGAATCAGCACATGGTGGAAAGGAGCTTTCCCTGTCTGCTCCAGTGCGGAGAATACCATACGGATTACCCAGAAGAAAATAATATCATAGCCCGTTACCAGCACATCCGTGGGATAGAAATATTCCATCTCCGGCGTCTTCTCCGGCCATCCCAGAGTAGAGAAAGGCCACAGCGCGGAGCTGAACCAGGTATCCAGGGTGTCCTCATCCTGATGGAGATGAGTACAGCCGCATTTCGGACATTTCTCCGGCATTTCGGAAGCGACCGTTACCTCGCCGCACTCGTCGCAGTAGTAAGCCGGGATCCTGTGCCCCCACCATAACTGACGGGAAATACACCAGTCGCGGATATTTTCCAACCAGTGGAGATATGTTTTGTCAAACCGTGACGGAACAAATTCCAGTTCCCCGTTATTCAGGGCCTCTATGGCTGCCTTTGCCATCTCGTCCATCTTTACAAACCACTGGGGCTTGATCATGGGTTCCACAGTGGTCCCACAGCGGTCATGGGTACCGACACTATGGTTATGCGGAACTACTTTTACAAGGAGTCCCAGTTCCTTCAGATCTTCTACCATTGCCTTACGCGCCTCATAGCGGTCCATGCCCGCATATTTGCCGCCCAGAGAATTAATGGTAGCATCGTCATTCATAATATTGATCTCCGGAAGATTATGGCGTTTTCCTACCTCAAAGTCATTAGGGTCGTGAGCCGGAGTAATCTTTACGCAGCCGGTTCCAAATTCCTTATCTACATATTCGTCTGCGATCACCGGGATCTCCCTGTCAGTCAACGGAAGCTTCAGCATCTTTCCGATGAGATCCTTGTAGCGTTCATCCTCCGGATTTACTGCAACGGCAGTATCCCCAAGCAGAGTTTCCGGACGGGTGGTGGCGATCTCCACAAACCGGCCCTCTTCCCCTACGATGGGATAATTGATATGCCAGAAAAATCCGTCCTGGTCCTCATGCTCTACCTCCGCGTCGGAAATAGAGGTCTGACATACCGGACACCAGTTGATGATTCTGGAGCCTTTGTAAATATAGCCTTTTTCATACAGCTTAATGAATACCTCCTGAACGGCCTTGGAGCATCCTTCGTCCATGGTGAAACGTTCTCTCTCCCAGTCTGCGGAAGCGCCCAGCTTCTTTAACTGATTGATGATCTTCCCGCCGTACTCTTCCTTCCATGCCCAGGCATGCTTTAAAAATTCCTCACGGCCGATCTCATTTTTGTCAATGCCTTCGCTTTTCAGCTTTTCAATGACCTTAACCTCCGTCGCAATGGCCGCATGGTCAGTTCCCGGCTGCCACAGAGCCTCATAGCCCTGCATTCTCTTAAACCGGATCAAAATATCCTGCATGGTTTCATCCAACGCATGGCCCATATGAAGCTGTCCTGTTACATTGGGCGGCGGCATTACAATGGTAAACGGCTTCTTGTCCGGATTTACCTTCGCATGAAAATAGCCGTTATCCATCCATTTCTGGTAAAGGCGTTCTTCAATACCTTTTGGATCATAGGTCTTTGCAAGTTCCTTACTCATAATAACCTCCTGTAGTAAAATCAGACTATAGTATCTCTTTTTGAGTATCTCTTTTTGTGCAAGCAGACTGTTCTATGATAAAGAAAGGCCCCTCACACAAGAGTGTGAAGGGCGATAATTACCGCGGTACCACCTTCATTATGCGGATAAGCATCCGCACATCTCATTCTCCTTTAACGCAGGATTACGTGGAAGCCTACTTCTTAATATCTGATGTGTTTCTCAGCCTCCCGGCTCCAAAGCTACCTTCGGCAACCTCTTCCTCAAAATGCCTTCCAGCCTGCGGGCACTCCTCTCTGTCAGGGACAATTGCCTACTCTTCTTCTTCCCAGCCTTTATCTTGGCTTCTACTATAATTGGATTTTCGGCTCTTGTCAAGCAGGATTTCCGGAAATTTATAAAGCATATTCCTCCAACAGTTCCATTTGGAATCTGCTGTCCACGATTGAGCGGTTCAAATCCCCTGTACGGTTATCCTCTAACAGCATCTGATTCAGACGATTAATTCGATTTTCATTTAATCCTTGCTGCATACCTTGCTGTATCCCTTGTTCCATACCCTCTTTTATCATATCATTGATTGCCTTAGACATATCATATTTGCCTCCTGGTTTTTTATTGACTTTTTTCAGTTCCTTCAGTTTCTCTGTATGTGACATTACACTTAGTAGATCATACGCATCTTCTGCCATATCTGAAAATGCCTCTCTGTGTTCCTTCACATATTTCTCCAGTCGTTCCTTATCCTCCGCATTTTGCAGAAACCCAAATACTTCCTGTATATCCGTGTGGAAATGTTCCAGGGTTGAACAGGTGCATACCTCAAAAAGATTGATCGAATAATCCGCAATCATCTCCCGTATGTTCTCCGGCCACCCTGCTAAATTCATAAGTTCCTTCAAGCTTCTGGCCCCATCCCATGGTTCGCGCCCAAAATAGATCACGATAGACACCACTGGTTTTAAGCGGTCTGTTCTTGCAAATCCTGACAGGTATTCCCCGCCTGCTTTCAGATCTTTTGCATGCTTATGTATCTTTTGTATCTCTTTCCATTGATTATAATAGCTGATAGCATCCTGATTCATCAAGCGTATCGGCATTGCATAGTGAATATCCGTCTGATTCTGCAGCGCAATCAGCAGAACCTGACATTCCACACTCACTTCACTCATCAGATCCATGATATTTACATTTGTCAAAAAACTACTTCCCCCTTTCCAGGTTCTGGAAAGTACAGGGTTCACCTCATGGATATCTTCCTGCCTTATAATCTCCTGTCCGCTATAGAAGTAACCGTTCAGGAAATCGGCAAAACGTTCCTTATCTTTAAAGTAATCAATGGAAACCACATTTTGATTCTGCATACCCCTCCTGTTCCGGACGCAGAAAATCCTGCTGTCAGATTCTGAGCTATACCAGATGTGGGATGACTCCCCATCTGATATACGCTCCGCGAGGATGTGCAGGGATTCGGTTTGGAATTATGTCAGCGTAGCTGACCCGAATCCCGCGCCAAGACTCGCGAGCGAGTCTTGGATAATGAAAAAGGCGCTTATGGAACGTTTTGCTCTTTCATTATACATGAAAACACATCTGTTCGCAATATTTTCTGTATCCTGAAAATCTGTTTATTGGAAAATTTGACCGATTGGTCTGAGAAACAGCACATACTGTTCTTTGATGACTTCCATTATAAACCTATAGATCTCAAATATCAATTAAAATTTTATAAAATATTTCCAAATCCACGTTATCAAAAAACACTGTCAAAAAAACCTGCAGCTTTCTTTTATCGCTACAGGTTTTTCTGAAACAGATATGTTTTGGTTTACTTTACTTTTACAGATTTGATATTCGACCATGGGCTGAACACCTTTGTGTTATTCGCTCCTGTACGGCTGTAGGCATGCAGCCCGGCATAATAGGTTCCTTTTGGAACATTCTTAAAGGTTACTGTTACTGTGGAACCCTTTGTCGCTTTCTTTACCATCTTTCCATACTGCACCGGACGCTTCTCCCCATAAGCGGTCGTATTAACCGCTTTTCCAAGTACAACATCATAGCCTGCCGCATAGGAAGCTTTCGTGTAAGTAACCTTTACGGTCTTTCCTGAAACGGACGCTTTGGTGATCTTAGGTGTGGACGGCGTTAATGACTGCACTTTCACAGAACTCCTGACAGACCACGGGGAATATATTTTTTCTCCATTTACTGTTTTATATGCTCTTGCGTATGCATAATGAGTCCCTTTTTTGATATATTTAAATTCCGCCTTCAAGGAATCTGTCGAGATTTTTTTCAGCAGGTTTATATCTTTGTAGCAGCTCTTTCCCCCGATCACAAACTCATAGCCTTCTGCGCCGTCTGTCCCCAACGGCAAAACTGCTGTTACAGTGTTTCCTTTTGCAGTAAGCTTTGGGGCGGCCGGGGAGCTGAGTTCTTTCTCTCCGTCTGTTACAAGTTCAATACCGTGAGTTTCTGCGTAATCTGCCGCATAGCTTCCCTTTTTTGCGTATATCACTGCATTTTCCGCTTCAGCAAACGCATCGTCGGCAATACTGGTGACGCTCTCCGGGATCTGAACCTTTTCCAGTCCCGTACACCCGTAAAATGCCTTTGTTTCTATAGTTTTTACACCTGAAGGTATGATAATCTCCGTCACTCCCGTACATTCATAGAAGCACTTTCTCCCAATCTTGTCTACCAGGATCTTTTCGTGGGGCTGAACAGAAACAGCGATTTTCCCAGATGCATCCGTCTTACAGCTTGCTGCCGTATCATTAAAATATTCCAGGTTTCCTTTTTCAACATAATTAGATCCTTCTTGATCTTCCTGCTGACAAACATAAATGATATTAAATTTCTTCAGACTAAGACCGCCAGCTTCTGTATAAGCTATAATCTTGTTATCCGGGTCAAAAGCATCCGTATCTCCTGTCAGACATTCAGCATAAACAAGGCTCTGTAACCTCGGGCACTCTTGAAAAGAAGCGCTACTAACATAAGCGTTAAAGTCCAAAGTCAGAGTATTAAGCTTCTCACATCCGTAAAATGCCTTTACCCCTACTTTTTTTGCCCCCACAGCATATATCTCTTCCAAATTTTTACATCCCTCAAAAGCACTTTCTCCAATCTCCAAATATTTTTCCACATACTCGCCGCCTATATATACCTTTGTAACAGCATCATCATGATAGAAAGCTTTGGGTGCAATAGCAGAAATAACCTTTCCATTAATCTCATCTGAGATCCTTACTACCTGCTGTCCGCTTCCTTTGATTACAATATAAGAATCTGTTTCCGCATCATATTGATATGTAAGGCCATTTTGTTCAATGATTCCATCTTTTTCAATGCTTTCTCCATCAGCCGACAAATCCGGGGGGATTGTATCTCCTGTCAGTGTTTCCCCGTCAGAAAAAAAGCTATCCTCTTCCGCGGGAGCTTCCAATTCCGGAACTTCTGATTCCGGATCCCCTATTTCCAGAGTTTCCTTTTCCGGAGTTTCTGTTCCCGGAACTTCCTGCATATCCGTAAATTCACCGGCTGCAAAAACGGATGCGTTTCCTCCCATACAAAGACTGAGGATTAATACCGCAATAAAAGCCTTTCTTTTCATTTTGTTTCCTCCTGCCATAAAAAACTTCTCCAGCAAACCTTAACCATTTGCTGAATAATTAATGAATGATTGCTTTTTAATTTTACCACATTTTACAACTGTAATCTGTAAGTGTCCTTTAACTTTGCCATTTTGTCCTTTTTCCTCTTAAACGCACAGGAGACGGCTGCAAAACAGCCGTCTTTGTGAATTTTTAAGCAAAAAGAAAACCTATCACCATATTTTATGGTCATAGGCTTTCTTGAGAAACATTTTATTCAGGCAGGATTTCCGGAAATTTATAAAGCATATTCCTCCAAAAGCTCCATTTGGAACCTGCTGTCCACGATCGAACGGTTCAAATCCCCCGTACGGTTATCCTCCAACAACATTTGATTCAAACGATTAATTCTGTTTTCATTTAATCCTTGCTGTATCCCTTGTTTCATTCCTTGCTCCATTCCCTCTTTTATCATATCATTGATTGCCTTAGACATATTATATTTGCCTCCTGGTTTTTTATTGATTTTTTTCAGTTCCTTCAGTTTCTCTGTATGTGACATTACACTTAGAAGATCATACGCATCTTCTGCCATATCCGAAAATGCCTCCCTGTGTTCCCCCACATATTTCTCCAATCGTTCCTTGTCCTCCACATTTTGCAGAAATCCAAATACTTCCTGTATATCTGTGCGGAAAACCTCCAGAGTTGAACAGGTGCATACCTCAAAAAGATTGATTGAATAATCCGCGATCATCTCCCGTATGTTCTCTGGCCACCCTGCTAAATTCATAAGTTCCTTCAAGCTTCTGGCCCCATCCCATGGTTCGCGCCCAAAATAGATCACGATAGACACCACTGGTTTTAAGCGGTCTGTTCTTGCAAATCCTGACAGGTATTCCCCGCCTGCTTTCAGATCTTTTGCATGCTTATGTATCTTTTGTATCTCTTTCCATTGATTATAATAGCTGATAGCATCCTGATTCATCAAGCGTATCGGCATTGCATAGTGAATATCCGTCTGATTCTGCAGCGCAATCAGCAGAACCTGACATTCCACACTCACTTCACTCATCAGATCCATGATATTTACATTTGTCAAAAAACTACTTCCCCCTTTCCAGGTTCTGGAAAGTACAGGGTTCACCTCATGGATATCTTCCTGCCTTATAATCTCCTGTCCGCTATAGAAGTAACCGTTCAGGAAATCGGCAAAACGTTCCTTATCTTTAAAATAATCAATAGAAACCACGTTTTGATTCTGCATACCCCTCCTGTTCCGGACACAGAAAATCCTTCTGACAGGTTTTAAGCTATAGAATGAAAAAGGAATTGCATAGAACGTTTTGCTCTTCCATTATACATTAAAACACATCTTTTCGCAATATTTTCTGTATCCTGAAATTCTGTTTATTGGGAAATTTGACCGATTGGTCTGACAAACAGCACATACTGTTCTTTGATGACTTCCATTATAAACCTGTAGATTCCAAATATCAATTAAAATTTTATAAAATATTTTCCAAATCCATGTTATAGAACAATGAGGACAAGTCCTCTTGCTCTTCTTTGCGTACCGGATACATGTTGCTATAGGCAACATGTATCCGGTACCATCCTGCTTTGCAGGATTCTCATCATGTCCAGAAATCCAGAATTGCTTTCTTCACACTCCCGAATCTTGTCTCTCCCACTGCCAGTATAATTCCGTCTCTCATATACAGCTCACGGCTTTTCATCTTCATAATATGCCTGATATTTGCCGCATATCCCTTATCTATCAATACAAACTCCTTGGAGGTCAATTCCTGAAGGACCGTAGTGAGAGGTTTACGAACCTTACTCTCTCCGCGCTTATGGACAAACACAACATACTTACCTTCTTTCTTTATGTAAAAAATGTCTGAATAGGCAATTTTCTCAACTTCGCCTTTCTTTTCAATTATGTAATACTGTTCTTCCTTCTCTAAAATAGAAGGGATAATCGTTTCATAAGCAGCGACAAGTTTCTTATCCATTACCTCTTTAGGAATGTATCGATAGGTATTTACTTCATATGCCTCCACTGCATAATCAACATAATTAGTAATAAAAATAATCACCGGTTCCGGATAAAGTCTGCGTATTTCCTTTGCCACCTCTATACCGTTTTTCCCTTCCATCTCTACATCCAGGATATATAAATCATAGAATTCCTCTTTTAACCCGGCAATAACCCACTCCGCGCTCTGATATGTATCAACTCTGCAAGGGATCCCTTTCTTTGTAAAATAATCCTCTGTAAGCTTTTTCGCCTTTTCCAGATAAAATTTGTCATCATCCAGAATCAAGATTCTAACCATATCCACTACTCCTCCAAAAACGTATAAAATTTAAAATTTTTTACATCATAGAAATAAGCCTCAGCCTCATTGATCACCAGCTCGTACACCTCCGGTTCTTCCCCTATCTTTGGATGTTTTCTCCCATATTGATAAATATACCTGCCCATGCTATGTGAATTTATCTTCTCAATAATATCGTCCACCACTTCTCCGATAGACATGGGATTTTCTTTAGAAGGTTTCCATTTTCCTATCATCCGCCGAACCTGTACCCGATTCACCTTAATACATTTGCACAACGTCGGCTCTTTCGGATAAAAATCATTTTTCTCCCGTCCTGTCAGTTCCAGTAGTTCCTTTACCTCCGGTATCCGTTCATCTAATGCAAAACCCATATTGGCATAAGCCTGCATATGCAATACTGCAAGATCCAGATATTCCCTGTTTTGAGATTGCCGATACCATTGCAGAAGATTCTTCAAACTGCCATACACTGTTTCTTTAATTGTGATTCCCCGGTTATGTAATGTCTGCATCGTATACATCATAACATATAATTCATCTGATTTACTATCATTTACCATAATTTTCCTCCTGAAATATAGATATCTATTGTTCCTGCTCTTACCCTCTTAGTATACACAATCTTTCGTAAAAATTTTTATTGTGTCCTTAAAAACGGCTAAAAAGGTTTTTATCTAAAAAAATATAAAATTTTCTGGTACTCGTCGTTTTTTATGTGAAACGCAAGAAAAAATTCCAATAAATACATAGTGTTTTCCGACAAAATATCTATTCGTATGTTTTTGTAAAGGCAAAATCAAAGTATTCCGTCTATAATCTCATGTAAAAGCCGTAAAAATCCACTGAAAAGTGCCACCGGCTTAGCCGGTGGCACTAATTATTATCCTTTCATATAGCTGCGGCAGTTCTTATACTTCTGCCAGTTTTTTAAACGTATCACGTCCGGCCATTCCGTCAGCGCTCAATCCATTTCTCTGCTGGAAAGTTATCACACCCTGTTTTGTGGAAGGACCAAAATCACAATCTACTGCGCCGGACAGAGAAATATCATGAGCATACAAACCAATCTGCAGGACGCCTACATAAAGATTATTAGCTCCCTGACTCAATACATGGGAGGCGCATGCTGATTCCGTATTGCTTCCCCAAATTCCGTCTACACTGAGCCCGGCGCCATAAACAGAATTTAAAGCTGACTGAATTGCAGAAATATATGCTTTTTTGCTGGCTGGTCCCCAGGAACCATCCACTGTCAATCCTGCATTAAATTTACTGTTCAGTTCTCTCTGGGCAATCTGGATATTCGATGAAGCCGTCCCTGTATTGCCTCCTGTATTACCGCCTCCGCCAGAAGTTCCGCTGATATATTTTTTTAAGGTTTCGTATACCATTTTCTGTCGGCTTCTGTATGCTCCCACCTGATTACCGGTATCTGTCTGACATGCCGCATACAGATTGTCAAGTGTATACGGCTTCTGGGTTTTTGCCAGAATACGTGTTACCGCTCCATAACCGCCCTGATGCCGGAAGTTTGCGCACATCATTTTTGCATCCATGACAGTAACATTGAGTGCAGCCGCCTCATTAATATATTTCTCCATCTGCTCATCAACCAACTGATCCTGACACTTACGTCCAACAGTACTGTTAATAATTTTTACAATACATTTTGCTTTTGCAGAGGTCTTTAAAATACGGTAAACAGACCAGTCTTTATTGTCCAGATCGCTTGCTACCCCCGCTGTATCCAGACTCGCAAACAAAGCAGAATCTGCTTTTCTTATTCTGTTAAGAAGTGTTTGCGCCTCCGTTCCATACCACTGTCCGGCTCCGATCGTGATCGCAGTTTCGTTGGAACTGTTAGTGTACGCCTCGGTAAAATCAGCGTAATCCATCTGGCCGTATACCTGTCCGCCTGTTTCCACAGCATAAATTATTTTTCTTATTACTTCTTTTTCTTTTGCAGTCATTATTTTTCTCCTTGTTCTTTTTTAGAATTTGCAAATTCAATAAATAAAGAGAAAAAATCCTGCCGTTTGTAAACAAAAGATCCTATGATTTTTATTTACTGTTTTAAACGTTACGGCTTTGCCGCTTTGCGCTTTATCACATATTCCCTGACGTCCTTGGAACTGTCTTCTTCAGGGCCTGCAGCGCCGGACTGCGCTATAAACCAGTGAATAATAGTCAGGTAATTCTTTTCCCTTTCATCCTGTCTCAACTCACGTTTCTCACTTGTTCTCACGATATAAACCAGTAAAAACAATACAGCCACTATCCAAAGCCCCTGAGGCCAAGCCGTTTCTAATACTGAAAGCAATAAAATCCCCTCCTTCCTGTTATTTTTTTAGCCGGCACTTTATAAAGAGAATTATTTTTTGTTTTTGTCAACTAAAATCCAACAGTTATTAAAGCTAATTTTCCCGAACATAAAACAAGTCATGCCCTGCAGCAAATTACTGCAGGGCATGACTTGTTTTATAGAATTTGATCAAAGCATATCCCACACCTGAAATTCCATTCATGAAAGCAGGATTCAAATATTCAGCAGCACTGAGTTTCTGTTTATCTTGCAGACGATCAAGTAAACTGTTTATCCCCTGAACATATCTTCGCTTAAATTCCGGGCTGTCATGGACTTCTAAATACTTCTGCATAATCAGAAGATTTCCGGCAAGACCATGACACAGACATATTTGTCCACCGTATTCCCCGGTAAATAACGCCTGCGAAGCACGTCTGATATCTGTAGAAACTTTCTCTGAATCCAGGATACTTTCCAGTTTAAGCCGTGACAGAAGAATCCCCGGAGCGCCATGGCACCACGCATTCATAGTGTGCGTTTCCTGCTCGGATTCTCTTAAATCAATCCAGTTTCCTGCCTCTTCCGAATACAGAGAATCTTCGTACTCCAGCAATGAATGTATCTTCTTCAGGTAGCGGACGTCTCCCGATACTTGGTACAAATCCGCATATGCCATCAAAAATCCGCTGTTCCCATGGGCCATTCCCGCTAAAGGTTTCTGCATATGCTCCAGCTTCCATCCGCAGCCATGCTCATTTTCCTGTCTGCGGCTCCACAGAGTTTCCTCTGTCTGTACCGCCAAATCCAGATAGCTTTGATTTTTAGTTATACGATAAAGTTCCAGTATTGCTATGACAGCGCCTGCATTACCGCTGAGATAATCATAACCAGTATCTTTTAACAGATCGTATTGTATCCCATAAAAATGTTTCTCAGCATATCGAAGATAACTATTTTTGCCTGTGAGCTTATACAAATACAGATATATGGATATAAATGAACTCTCACCGTCAATCAAGCCTGTTTTTCGCGTTACTTCACAGTTCCTTCGAACCTCCAGGCCGTCTGTATACCGCATCATCTTTTTTACCGACAAATCAAAAATCTCCTGTGCTTTTGAATGTTTGAAAATCCGAAGATACTCTGATAAAAACAAAACAATTCCTGATATACCGCTGTAAAGATACATCTCTGACGGCACCAGACGCCATCGTTCTCTGCCGCAAAACTGCAGCCCAATCCATTGGATATCCTCTCCTGCCACAACAGCATTTTCACATATCCACGTAACAATCTCCTGAATCTGCTCTTTTAAACGATATTTCTGCAAAGACGCAGATGGTGGTTGGCTATTGTATGTTTCCCATTTGTTATCCGGCATTCTGCGGCAAAGCATTGCTATTGATATCCGTATCAGATCACACTGCTTTTGCATATCTTTTAGCGTCATTTGGTTCATATGCTTTTTCCATCCGTCATATGGCGTACATGGAAAATAATTTTCATAGTATCCACCGTTTCCATCATAAATACCACGGCCCATCCCTTCCATTTCAAAATACGGAATCTCATTTTGTACAAGGTCGGAAATCTCATAATCATGAATCTTTCTCTGTAACTGTGTCTCACCTGCTTTGTGAATTACTGATAATAAACTTTTCCTCTGTTCTATCCCTCCCATATAATCCGGATGCAAAGACGCTATCCAATACATTACATACTGCTGCGTATGGCGAAGAACAATCCTCGATGTTCCATAAAAAAAGCCGGACAGCAGTTCCTTTACATAATTGTCTGTAAGTACCGTGAGATATGCAGACTGAAATCCCTGTATCAGTTTTTCCACATAATCTCCGCCATTTACAGCTTGTCCCTTTAATCTTACAACGCATTCTTTCATTTCAAATTCCAGCGGCTCATAATCAATATACATCTCGGAGGTTTCCGGTTTCTTCACCACAGGCATACGGAAGGGTGTGGTAATTTTCGCTCCATTGCCCATAGCGCTCATTACCACAGTCTGACTTCCCTGTCCCCAGGTAAGTACCGGAAGCATTCCCGTATGGATCACGGAGCCTGCCAGTATGGTTTCTGTCTTTCTATCTGCACTACCTTCCTCTGTTTGAATAAAATATCCCGGAAATGTTTCCATATCTACAATCACGGGATGTTCTCCATGGGCAACGATATTTTCCCCATGAAGATCTGTTGCTGACAGGGCATACCCAATAAAAAGGTGAATGCCCATCCTGAAATAATATCGATCTACCTCCTCCTTTGTTTTACAACTTCTATTTTCAACATTTTCTTCCCAGCCATAAGTATCCCGGGATAAATATTGAACCTTTTTATAAGTGCTACCTGCTTTTTCACACAGGTATCCGTATACAGACTGATACTGTTTATTTCTCCGCAGGCTATGCGGTTTATAGTATAAAACAGCACCATTATCCAGCCGCACTCTGGCAGTACGCTTCCCTCCATTATGAGAGTCGCCTGTAAACTGCAGCTCCGCTATCCCGGTAAAATCCTGACCGGAGCAGAAGCTTTTTACAATTTGTCCTTTATCTGCCTGAAGATTGCGGACGATTTCGCTTGCCATAGAATAAGTATTAGATACTTCCAATAAAATCAGACGGTATAATTCAGGAAATTCCTGAAATAAAGCCTGCATATGCGTTTCCTTATCCATCCACACATTATTATAGTAATCATACTGCTCTTCCGGTGTAGCTCCTAAAAGCCTGCCTTCTTCTTTTTTTCTATGTATATCAAGAATTAAGGTACGCAGTGCAATGTTACCAATGGATGAAATGAGTTGGTCTTTTACCAATTCTTTTATATCATATTCTATTGATATATTTTCGGCAGTGCTGCTGATTTTCTGTTCCTGTAAAGGAAATATTTCAGCAGCGTATTCACAAAATTTTTCAAACATGGCTGTTCCTTTTACTATTTATGTCCCCAGTAATTAGCAACACATATATGTAAAAAGCGTACCTCCGCTTGTATATGCTTCTGCTTCCGCCATATCACCTTCTCCTAATTTTTCCACCTCATCCAATTCTTTCATAATATCACCTGAAACATTTTCTTTATTTTGCATATTCTTTTCTCCTTATTGTACTTTACTCATTTATTATAATTGACGCTTCAAATTCACCCGCGTCATAGTGAAACATTACCGAACCACCATACTTATCTACAACATGTTTTACACTTTCTATTCCCCATCCATGTTTATTGGTTTCCGCTTTGTCCGTAATAAACCGTCCATTCTTTATATTAGGTTTTGATATACTGCTGTTTTTAAGCTTTAAAAAAAACATTTCATTAACATTTTGTATCGATAGCTCCACTTTTCTGTTTTGGATATCACATTTTGCGGCGGCTTCGATCGCATTGTCAAATAAGTTTCCGAGTATTACGATAAAGTCTGTATCCTCCATGGGTATATCTTCAATTTTACAGTCTAAAACAAACCTTATCTGCAATTCATCCATTTTTCTTTTCTTTATATTCAGCATAAAATCAAGTGTAGAAATTCCTGTCCAGGAACGTTTTTTCTCCTGAGTAAAATTATTTTGATAACTTCTGAGAAAATCAGCGGCTTCCTGAATGTTATCGTTTGCAATACATTCCTGTAAATAGGAAACCATATGTTTTTCGTCATGAATTAAACATCTATATCTTTCATAGGCATCATTTAATTCATGATATTGACTTCCTACCGTTTCATTTCGAACCTCAAGAAGCCTTTTCTCTGTATCTATCATTTTACTCGAAGATTTAATATATAAAATTAATAAGACAAAGATAATTGCCACTACTATCGTTAAAGTACCGGTAAAATTTTTATCATTTATTTTTCCTATTCCACTGTTCATAAGTATATCTAAAACTATAAATTCAATAATTGCCACTATTGCCATAATTCTTTTGTATTTATATAATATCTTATCCATAAGATATTGTACGGGAATATACCTTAATAAAATCAGCAATACTACGCATATTATTAATAAATATACAATTTCACTATACGTATGTATTCTGGGAAAGTAAAAAAAATCCTCAAAATGTTTACCCTGAAGTATGCCAGCGCAAACAATATAACTTCCCTTTAGCAGCCCCATATTTGTAAGATATAAAAGCTCCCACAAATATGCCTGTAATAACGTACACTGATAAAAGGCAAACAAATAAAACACCGGAAATATATTTCCCAATATTATTGCATTTTCAGATAAAAACGCACTCCAGTATTGGAAACTAATTATAAGTACCATTTCCCCAAATAAAATAGTAATAACAACATTGGCTTCTGCTTTTCCAAATTGTTTTTTTACTAACTTATTCAGAAGTAAGGCAAGTACGACGGCACAATATAATGCAATTACTATTTTCGCACACGCATCTTCGTTTTCAAATTTCCAATAGAATGTCAGAAAGTTGTAAGCACTTGAAATAATAAGCGTCAATAATGCTATTTCACTAAAAAGATGTCTTTTTTTCATATTCCTTCTTTTAGGAACCGCCTGCGCAAATGCCCATATCCCGATCCCGGTTTCTAAAAATGCCGCCAGTCCATATAATATTTGTAACATATTCTCACCCCCAAAAATCCAACATTGCACATTTTAATCCCGGCAGCCTCGACTCCCGCATTACCAATATAGTTCCATTTCTCATATATACATCATAACCCGTTATTTTCATGACATGCCGGAGGTTTACGATATATCCCTTATCGATCTGATAAAATCCTCTGGAATTCAGTTTATCCAGAACTATAAAAAGAGGGATTTTCTGTTTACTCTTGCCTTCCCTGTGAACAAACACTGAATTATTCCCTTCTCTTTTGATGTAATAAATATCCGAACAGGCAATTTTCTCTATTTCTTTCTTTTTTTCAATCACATAATAGTATTCTTCCTTTTCCATAATTTCAGGAAGAAGTGCATCGTAGGATTCCGGAAGTTTTTTGTCACATACCATCTTAGGAATATAACGGTATGTATTCACCTCATATGCTTCCACCGCATAATCAATGTAATTGGTTACAAAAATAATGACAGGTTCCGGATAAAGTTTACGGATTTCCTTTGCCACCTGTATGCCGTTCATCCCCGGCATTTCCACATCCAGAATATACAGATCAAACGCTTCTTCTCTTAATCCGCTAAGGAACCATTCTGCATTCTTATAAGTTTTTGTTTCATAGATAATTCCTTTCCCTCTGAAATACTCTTTTGTAATTTCCTTAATCTTGACTAAACATGTTTCCTCATCATCCAAAATGGCGATATTAAACATTTTCCTTTTCTCCTTAACTGTATTTGCATATTATTCAATAGTCCTTTCTTATTACTGTCGTCTCATATAGTTTCAGCATCACCTCCCTTTTTGCAGTTTTTCCATGATAGCAGAAAGCCCCTCATTATATAGAGAGTTGAATCATTACAGGGAAATTGTTAAAATATGGTAATCTGAAAGGAATATTACAAATAATAGCACTTCCTTTCACCGGAACAAAGTATAGCATGTATTTTTCAAATTTTCCGAACTGTCCTCCAAATAGGTCAAAATGTCCTTCAAATACTTATCGCGCAGATAAAGGACAGTTCTGCCGAATATCAGAACGCAGATAAGCATTCCCCTCTTCAAGTGCGCAGGGCGCTAAGCGGTGGATATGCATTGCTCAAATTCTATAAAACAAGCCATGCCCCGCAGTAATTTACTGCAGGGCATGGCTTGTCTTATGCCCGGGAAAAATAGTCTGTGATCAATTTCTTTTTCACCCGGTTGACATATTGGCGGGAAACTTGTAATTTCTCCGCAATTTCCGTATCACTTTTATCCTCATAAAAATACATGCACAGAATCTTCTTTATACTGTCATTCGGAAGAGTATTTATGTACGAAACAACGTCATAGTAGGTTTCGTCAAATGCAGGCGGCGCCTGGAGCGTAGAAGAACTTGCTTCAAGATCTTCTATTGTCGGTACAGAAAGATGCTGCTTGCATAAAGCGTAGTAGCGGTTTACCACAGTCGCTTTCATATAATTGACGCATTTTCCCTCCTTGCGGTTGGTATTCAGATAAGGAAGAGACTCCAGTAAGGCAATGTATAATTCCTGAAGTGCATCCTCATATTCCATACAATGAATTTGTGCCGCATATTTTTTTACCAGTGGCGTCATTTGCTCTAAAATCTGGGCGCTGGCCTCAGCAGAACCGGACTGGTATTTCTCAATAAGTGATAAAATGGTTTCCATAAAAACTGCCTCCTTTTAAATGGAAGTAGTGATCGAATCGAAATTCAGAAACCCAAAATAAAAAATATTTAATGCAAAGCATAAAAAGGTGACAATTACTATGTAAGTATCAAAAGTATAACAAAATTATTTAATAGTTGCTGAAAATGGGAATTAACTATATCTGATTGGGTTTGAAAACCATAAAGCCTGTGTTAAGGGACAGAAAATCCATTTTGGTAAATAGTCAGGATTGGTTTTGGAATACGAAATATTAAATAAAAAAATAATTTGCTGTTTACAATTTGCATCTTTTTTTCTCTTTATGTCATGTAAGCGCTTATAAAAAAAAGAAAACTGCAAAAGAAAGAAACGGAGGTACAAATATGAACTGTACAATGACAAACAATATGCTGACAGTAGTCGGAAGTCCGGTAGCGGGCGCACTTGTAAAAAACGTGACAAAAGATGGAGCAAGCTTTACTAATGTTGCCGGTGTGGCAGTGGTAAATACCACAAAATACTGTTTGAAAACTAATTCCAACAATCAATCGATTCTTGTATCAACACCCAAATATAAAACTGTCGATACAGCAATCGTAGATATGGATATTATCGACTATTATTGTGTGGGATTAACAACAGACGGAAAAAATCTTTTTATGGTCGGTTCTGAATTGAACGGAAGTAAAAGATATGGACGGCTAATCAAATTTGAAATCAGCACAAAGAAGCTTACCGTTTATAACCTGAACAATTCCTCCACAGACGGCGTATATGCGGGAATCGCATACTGTGGTAATAATTCGTTTTATCTGATTTCTTCTAAAGATTCCAATAAGACGATGGATGTTGTGAAATACAATTTATCAAGCGGCTATAAAAGCGGGGAAGGTTTTACTTTAGTAAACAGCGGATATGCTGAAATGCTTCAGGATATTTTCTATGATTCGGCGCACGGTCTTTTTGTTGTAACGAACCAGAAAGACAGCGACGGAAAATATACGCCTTGTAAAAATATTGTTCTTTTATATGACCTGAAAAATAAGCCGTCCGGAAATCTTCGTGCAACATCCCGGTTCAGAGTGAATCTCAATACGAGTACATATAAACAGTATAATCTGGAATCTGTATGTATTATTGAAAAACGGTTGGTTGCCGTAGCAAATGTCGTTACTCAGGCGGGTGCATCCCAGGATAAATTTCTCTATCTGAAGGGAATTGAGTTTGGTGAACGCGGTACATTTTTTATGGAACATGATGTAACTGTATTAGGGAAGCTTGGAAATAAACAGTTGACGTCAAGCGAGCAGGTAGATCCTGACACAGAAGGCACGGTAATCATGACCGGTGCACAGTCTTTATCATGTGGAGTGAAGAATAATGCAAATGTTATTCAGGGCCTGAAAAACGGAAGAGCAAACTCTGATCCGGAGAAGCAGTATGATTACTTATTTACGCTGAAAAGTGATAATACGGTCGAATGGAATAAGCTGTTTAAATACAGTCCGTTATCTCAGTGCTTATGGCATGGAAACAGTATGAACTATTACGATGGGTACTATTATATTGGATGCGCAGAACCCGAGGATGCAGATAAATATACGATTGTTAAGATGGATACAAGTGGAACTATCAAAACCAGATACACTGCGCCTGTCAGAACAATGGCGGTTGCCGGAGGATACGGTACCAGCAATTATTTTATTCTGATGTCCGGAAATGACGGTGAAACATGGTATGATCCGGTGTTAAAAAAGAGTATTAAGCTTAGAATGCTGTATTTAGGTACATTAGAAGGAAGTGGTTCTTCCGCTAAATTTGTGGTAAAAGAAAAATTCTATTTTAAGGACACAACCGGGACAAATGTTACGCCGGGGACTCATTACATGCAGGATATTTGTTATTACAAAAATTACGGCCTGTTTGTTACTGTAAGTCTTTTGGAAGATAAGGAATCGGGTGTTGAATATAGAAATGATCTGGTTCATATTAATATTGACAAATATGAAACAATTACCTTAGACAGCGGTGAATCAGCAAAAATGTTAGTACCGGACTTTTCTATGGTATATAAAGACCGCACGATTTTTTCTGATATCGAATTTGAGTCACCGACAATCAGAGAAACCGATGGTAAGATGCTGGTATGTGCCAATGCGCACAAATGGCCTGCGAGTACAGGCGGAAGCGCAGTTAGCTATGACTGTGTACTTCAGGTAGATGGTATTACCTTCTCCTGATTATAAGCCATCAATATTGAAAAATGTTTGTTGTGTTTCATAAAGAGTAATTAATTGCTCACTATAAATATCCCCATGCGCCGTTAGTGGCGCATGGGGATAAAAATTTAAGAGGTTATAGCAAGCAGTAAATCGTTTGCTCAGCGGACTTTCACTGTTTTGGCTGCCGACCAGAAGCCGAATACTTTAGAGTTGTTGGAGCCGGTACGGTTATAAGCGTGAAGTCCTGCGTAGTAGGTTCCTTTTGGAACATTAGTAAAGGTTACTGTAACGGTGGAGCCATTGGTGGCTTTTTTTACCAGTTTGCCATAATCCAACGGGCGTTTTTCGCCGTTTATATTTCCCATCCGTTTACCAAGGACTACATCATAGCCTGTGGCATTAGTGCATTTTGTATAGGTAACTTTTACGGTTTTTCCGGATACGGATACCCTGGTGATCCTGGGCTTGGAAGGTGTGGTTGCTGTAATCTTAAATTTTTTGCCGGCTGACCAGGGGCCATAAACTGTCTTTCCTGTGCTGTCTGTGCGGATACCCCGGCAGAATGCATAATAGGTGCCTTTCTGTAAGTAGTAGAACTCTGAGGTTTCGCGCGGTGTACGGTAGAACTGGCCTTTGGAAACGCTGTCCGCACTCTTACCAATGGCAAATTGGTATTTTGCCGCATTTTCAGAAGCCTTGCCGCGTGTAACTGTGGCGGAATTTCCGCTGACTTTGACAGAGGATACGCTTGGAGCAGTCATGGTTTCCGTGTTGGTGGCTTTAAACGGAATACCATGTTCCTTCGCATAGCTTTCCACATAAGAGCCTTTTGCAGAATAAATTGTAACGGAATCACTGCCGGAAAAAGCCGTAGGGCTGATATAGGTAATGGATGCCGGGAGAGTGATTTTGCGCAGTGCAGTACATTCTGCAAAAGCATAATCGTCGATTTTGCGCGTTCCATAATTGGGGATTGTAATTTCTGTAATCTTGCTGCAGCGGTGGAACGCATGATGCCCAATCTCATTAATATATTCTATATCATCATATGGAAATTCAATTTTTACAGAACCGGCTAATGTGCGGGAACCAAAGGCCGCAGTTTGCAAACCTACATAGTAGATTCCGTTTTTGTTGGTAAATTGGATATAATCATCTACTGCAATATAATGGAAATTGTGGCTTTTGGCAAATGCTGAAAGTACGCGGGAGCCCGTCTCATAGCTTTCACGGAAGGTTACGCATTCTACGCCCTCAAAGGCGTCCGGCGCAATCACTCCGGCAGGGCTAAAGCATCCGTCTCCTGTAACGCTATAGACTCCAAGATTATAGCAGCCTGAAAATGCCCGGGATTCAATGTTTTTTATAGAGTCCGGGGCCTCAATGTATTCTAATAAGACACAGTTTGCAAAGGCTCCTTCCTTAATTGTAGTAACGGATTTACCGTTGACGCTGTCTTTAAGAGTTACTTTCTGACGGTTATCGCCCTTTTGGATCATGTAAGCATCCTCAGCGGAGTCATAAGTGTAGGTGACGCCGTCAATAACAACCGTTGCTTCCGGGGCCTCGGTTATTTCTGCTTCTGCCGCCGTAAAAATGTCAGATGCGGCGAAAGCCGGAATTGTACCGGATATGCTAAGCATACCGGATAATAAAACAGCAAGTAATTTTTTCTTCATACAGTATTCCTCCTTTGATCTGTTGGTTGTCCTTCTGATATTATAATACATGAGAAGGATGTTTTATTGCATTGTATTGGGATATTTTGAAATATGATTCATATTTTACCATATTATTGGCATTTGGGGAGAATGTGTCCTTTATCTACGCTTTTTTGGGCTTCTGCCAAATGGGGATCACAGTCAAATAATTTCGTTGATTCCAGTTTACAAATCCCCTGATTTTTACTCTTTATAAGATGTATCACCGGTGAGCAAAACAAATTCTAAAACAAAAATCAGGAGGATTAAAAAATGGCAACTACAAAAACAGAAAAAGCAACACAATGGATGATCGATCTCGCAAATGACGACAGTCATGGATATGACCAGATCAACAGATGGGGACCCAATTACGACTGCTCTTCCGCCGTTATTTCAGCGTGGGAATATGCCGGGGTTCCGGTTAAGACAAACGGCGCAACTTATACCGGCAATATGAAAAGTGTTTTCCTGAAATGCGGCTTCTCCGAGGTAATTTCAAGCGTAGATATTACCACCGGCGCAGGTTTAAAACGAGGCGATGTTCTGCTTAACACAGAAGAACACACTGCCATGTATATCGGTAATAATCAGGTCGTCCATGCCAGCATTAACGAAAATGGTACGATTTCCGGCGGCCAGTCAGGCGACCAGAACGGAAAGGAAATTTGTATCAGAAGCTACTTTAACAAAGAATGGGACAGTATTCTCAGATATTCCGACAGCGGCAGCGGCAGTACAGATACAGGCGTTACGCCTTCCGGCAATCAGTATATCCGCCAGGGTCAGACTGCTGCAAATAACTTTGCAGGCGCAGGAATTTCCATTACCGGAGTCAGGGATGCCGCTACAAAGAAAGCCGGAATCAAGGTTCTCCAGAGAGCTATGAACCTGGATTACGGCGCCGGACTTGATGTGGACGGTATCTGGGGGCCTGCGACGGAAGGAGCTTTAGGCAGCCATTATGTAAAAAAAGGTGAAACCCAGTACATGGTTACGGCCTGCGAAATTCTGCTGCTGACACATGGTTTCAATCCCAACGGCGTGGAATATCCGGGTACTTTCGGAGACGGCTGTGAAGCTGCCGTAAAAAAATTCCAGCAAAACAAAGGACTTTCTGTTACAGGCGTCTGCAACAGCGCTACCTTTATGAAGCTGGCTAAATAAACCAGGCAGACAAGCCTGAACATCTGATATCATTTCTCATATAACTTCTCATATAAAAAACAATGCCGCTTAGCGGCATTGTTTTTTATATGGAAAGCGGTATATCTTCCTGCATGCAGCGGTATCCCTCTAATGCGCGGGCGGTTTTCTCCACGTATCCTCCTTTAAAATACAGGCACTTTGCAGGGTCTTTCCCAAGCTTGTCTCCTGTATATGCAGTCGCAATGACACGGCATCCCCCGCCGCAATAGGAAAATACAGGGCAAGAGGCGCACTCCCTGTTATGTGCCTTCAATTCTCCAAGAGTCGTACACACCTCGCAAAGATATCTGCCCTCCTGCAGATGTTTTCTGAGGCCGTCTTCTTTTACGTTTCCCAACCGGTCGTTGTGCCGGGCGTAATAGCCGGACATCTGGTTGCAGGGGAGCAGCTCGCCCTCCGCCGTAACTGCCGCCATTCCCCTGTTGGATGCGCATACAGGGCGGCTGTCACGATAACTCTTTTGGGAATAAGCCACAGGGCGCAGACGATACAATTGCTGTTGGGGATACACATCTGCAAACTGCCAGGTAAATACCTTCATACGGCAGTCCGTCTTTACATATTCAGCTAAAAAGGAAAGCATTGCATCATAATATTCCCCCAGCTCCAGGCAGACGCCTTCCGCATTCTCCTGCCAGCGGGGAGACTCCGTCGTGCGTATGACCCGCATAACCGCGACCCCCATATCGTTCAGCAGTTTTGCAGTAGGAAGCATAGTATGGACGTTCAGACGATGGACATTGGTTTGGGACATTACAGTAAACCCGTTCCTGATACATAATTCCATTGCATGCAGCGCTTCCTTTTCAGCTCCCTTCTTGTTTCTCAGCCAGTCATGGTATCCGATTCCGTCAAAGGATATTTTCATGACAGGCTCACAGCCAATGGCTTTCAGCTCATCCAGTACAGCCTGGTCTATAAAGGCGCCGTTTGTATTAAGCTGCCCCACATACATTCCTTTTCTGTAAATCTCTCTTATAATATCCAGAAAATGAGGATGCGCCATAGGCTCCCCGCCGGTAATGGTAAACTCGTTGATCCCGCAGGCAGCAGCTTCCTCTATGAAGCGCTTCGCCTCTTCCCATGTAAATGAGCTCTGCAGATGGCTGTTATCCACTGCGTTGAAGCAGTGCAGGCAGTTATAATTACATTTCCCCGTGATCATCCAGTTCACAGCAGGAAAGTAACGGTTATCACAGAATCGGGGCTTCTGCCATTCCGTAAGCTCTTCCCCGGGTTCACAGACATTGATCAGCCCACGCTCTGCAAGAGAATCCAAAAGCTTACTTTCAGGCAGAGCATGGCGCCCGTCGCATTTGACAAGCAGCTCATATTCTTCCTGCTTTAATCCCGCGGCGTCACGCTTGCGCCATGTATAATAAGCATAGGGCACAAGCCGCCACGAGCGCAGGGCAATATTTTTATTCAGCAGATAATACGAAGGTTCAGCACACATATCTCTCGTGTTGGTCAAACCCGGCCGTTACGTCAGACATACCGCCCACAGCGTTCTCAAGTTCCTCATCCGCAAGTTCTTCGGAAGAGAGTTTCCCGTAAAAGGCCCGGGCTTTTTCCTCTGTAAGTTCGATGCCGTTTTCCTTTGCAAGGGCTAACAGCTCCTCAGCGCTCTTTGCCTGTTTTGCTTTCTCCAATTGTTCCTTTGTAAGTTTAATTTCTGACATTTCCTGTGTCCCCTTTCTTTTTTAGTTACAGTCAGATAGTTTCCTGCAGTTCCATTTTACCAGAAAACCGCCGGTTTTTAAAGGTTTATCACTGAATATTCACCGTTACTGTTCACCAATTCTTCCGGTCCTGTCCATTTCAATAATTTAACGAATAGTTTCCGTGGGTTTTAAAATGAGTCTCTCTTTATTCCCTCTCCCCGTCCAGCCGCTGTCTGGCCACCAGCCCGGCAAAGAATCCCCCTTGTCTGATCAGTTCGTCATAGGTTCCCTCTTCAACAATGCTGCCCTTATCAAGGACGAGGATACGGTCGCACTGTTTGATGGTGGACAATCTGTGGGCAATGACGATCCTTGTGCATTTCAGGCCGGCAAGAGAATCAGATACCGTCTTCTGAGTCAGGTTATCAAGGGCGGAGGTCGCCTCGTCAAACATGAGGATCTTCGGTTTTGGCGCGATGGCCCGTGCGATCATCAGTCTCTGCCTTTGTCCGCCGGAAACGCCGCCCGACCCTTCGGAGATCACCGTATGCATTCCCATAGGCATATTCCGTATATCCTCTCCCATCCCCGCCATTTCCGCCGCCTCCCACGCCTCATCCTGCGTAAGCCAGGGAGCGGATATAATGATGTTGGAATAGATATCCCCCTGAAACAGCTTGCCGTCCTGCATCACCACGCCGATCTTCTGACGCAGGGATTTCAAATCCAGGGTGTTCAAGTCCTTCCCGTCGTAATAGACCGCTCCCTTCTGCGGCGTTTCAAACCCCAAAAGCAGACGCATCAGGGTAGATTTCCCGCAGCCTGTCTTCCCAACGATAGCCACATACTGGCCGGGGCGGATCTTCAGCGACAGGTCGTCGATCACATTTGGCATATCGTCCGTGTAGCGGAAGGAAACATGATTGAGCTCAATTGCTCCGTTGAGCCGATCGACAGCCTTTTTGCCGGTTCCCACCTCCGGCACGGTCTTGAATATGGGGTTTAACAGTTCCATCACCGGCCTGATCTGCGCAAAGCTGCCCGCTATGCCGATCAATGCGGTAAAAGCCCCCATAACCATCCCGTAAGCGGACTGGAAGGAATAATAATCTGCCAGTGGAATCTCTGTTTTAACAGAAAAATAATATATGACAAGGGCGCCCACAAGTCCGATGCAGGCGGAGACGACCTGGCTGACTTTTAATACCATAGGGGGATCGTATGTCAGCTTCGCAAGGGGAGCATACGTCTTCGCCCATTTTGCAAAGGCACGCTTCTCAGCGCCCGCCAGTCTGATCTTCTGCACACCTGCCACCAGCGAATAGGACAGGCCGTACTCCTTCCCACTCTGTTCCATGATCCGCCTGGAAAGTCTTGCCTGCACAAGAACGCTGACCACCGACACCAACACGGTAGCAAGAATCACCACAAGCCCGGGAAGCACCAGCCCCGGTCCATAGTATGCCATCTGCGGGATATACGCAAGGGAAAACACCGACATCAGCCCGATGGAAAGCACCGAGTTCACCAGCATGCTGCTGATCTGGCCGATGTAGCTCATGCGGCTTGCCAGATCACCTGCGCTATAGCCCTTAAAGAAGCTTGCCGGAAGGCTTAAAAGCCTCGACATACCCGCCGCCTGAAAGGCGACATTCATCTTCGCAGTCAGCCGCTCCAGCACCAGTGTTTTATATGCTTCGATCAGTGTCTGGGATATGGAAGCGCAGAGCAGGAAAATAAATACGCTCACAAACACCTGCATACTGTGATAATTTATGACGTCAGAATAGATGATATTGTTGATATACGGCGGGAGCAGCCCTACAAGGGTTACGGCCAGCGTTGCAAACACAATCAGCAGATAATCGGATATGCGCGTGACAGACGCAATGTATTTCAGCAGATCCTTTATTCCAAGCTCCTTTAAGGGAAAGGGCTTATAAAAGCAGATCGCTTCGCCATCGACCATGGAGGCGGTCTTTCTGTTCAGCTTTATGCGTTTCCCGCTTTTCACATCAAAAAAATCATATCCCGAAAAGCCTCGGGGGATCAGCGCCACGGCGCTGCCGTCATCCCTTCTTGTACCCAGCATGGCGCCCACGGCGTCCTTATACCATTGGCCTTCTAATTCCACCGTACGCCACATGATCCCCGTGGGACGCAGCAGATATTCCAGTTGATCCGCCGTATTGCTGATATTATCAGGAAGCTCCTGAGATTTCACATGATAGTATTTTAATATTTCGTCAATGGCGCTTTTGGTCTTGCCCCGATCGTCGTGGAGCATATCGGAAAGCCGCTGCCCCATGATCGCGTCCGCCATACACGCAAAGCCTTCCGCAAATGCTTCGTCGTCCTGCCGTATCCTCTGTTTGATCTGTTCGTCAAACCATCCCATGGCGCGCCTCCTTCCTATTCATTGGTTATAAGCTGCGTATAAACGCCGCCTTTAGCGTAGAGCTCGCTGTGCGTCCCTCGTTCTGCCACCTTCCCCCGGTCAAGCACAATGATCTCGTCGCAGTCCCGGATAGTAGACAGCCGATGCGCCACAATGACACAGGTAATGCCCCGGTCATGTACGGACGTGACCACATCATATTCCGTTTTTGCGTCCAGAGCCGAGGTTGCTTCGTCCATGATGATGATGGTGGGATCCTGCGCAAGAACCCGGGCAATCTCCAGCCGCTGCCTCTGTCCGCCTGAAAGATCCTTTCCGCCCTCAGTGAGCCTGTATCCATATCCGCCGTCACGCTGAATGATATCGTCATGGATATGGGCGTCCCGGGCGGCAAGTATCACTTCAAAATCCTCAATGGAAGTATCCCACATCCGGATGTTGTTTGCTATGGTATCCTCAAATATAATAATATCCTGATCCACCACAGACAGAGAGCCTGTAAATACACTCCGGTTGATCTCGCCGATGGGCTTTCCGTCAAAAAGAATCTCCCCGCTCCACGGCTTATACAGTCCAGAGATCAGCTTTGCCAGCGTAGATTTGCCGCAGCCTGACGCGCCCACAAAGGCAACCCTCTGCCCCGGCTCCACTGTCATGGAAAAATTCTCGATCAGAGGCTTGTCCAGACGGGAGTAACCAAAGGTAACGTTCTTCAGCTCTATTCTGCCGCGCAGCTTATCATAGATGCCCTCCGTATGCGTATCCTCTGTATACGTATCTTTTGTATGCGTATCCTCCGTATATGTCACGTCGGCAGGATATTCCAGAACATCCTCAATGCGCTCCATGTCCGTGCGCATCTCCTGAAATGTCTGAGTAGATGAGATCAGTTCAGACGCAGGCGCCATAAAGGCTGAAAGGAAACCGGAAAACGCTGTGATCATACCCACCGTCCACTCTCCGCTCATACACATCCATACGCTGCCCATCAGCACAGCCGTATTGGTAAACACGGACAAAATGGAGGGGATCAGCCCCAAATGTGCGTTCATCTCCGCAAATTTCACCTGGCCTGCATTTGCCCCTGCCTGATATCCTGACCAGCGTTTAAAAAATCCGTTTTCCGCACCTGAAGCCTTAATGGTTTCGATCATTTCGATACCCGCTACCGTCGTTCCCGCAAGCTTTCCGCTGTCACGGGAGGATACTCTTGTCAGATTTATCCGTTTTTGGGATATCCAATGTGAAACAAAGAGGTCGATAAAAATGGACAAAAGCCCCATGGCGGTCAGGAGCACACTGTAACGCAGCATGACGATCAGATAAAAAATCATCATCCCGCCTTTTATCACGAGGGGCGCAAATATCTGTATCAGCGTATTTGCAATGCTTTGATTCTGGGTTTTGCGCCCGAGGATATCCCCCGCCATGCGCTGGGAGAAAAATTCCATGGGCATCCGCAGCACATGCCACATATATTCCGAATTTGATACGACGGCCACCTTCCCGTCAGCTTTCAGCATATATACCTGCTGTATCCATGTAACAATGATCTGAATCGCCGCGATCAGCGCCATTCCGTAAATAAAGGGATAGAACCATTCCGGATTTTTTCCTGTCAGCAGCCGGTCCGCAAACACATAAGAAAACCCGGGCGTGATAATTCCAATAAGCGAGGTGATGACTGTTGTAATAATAACAAGGGCAAAGGCCGCCCCCGTCCCCCGAAGCTTCTTTTTTGCAAAGCTCCATACGCTTTTGGGTTTGCCGCCGGGCACAAAAGCTTCTCCAGGCTCGAACATCAGGCAGATACCTGTAAATGCCTTATCAAAAGCCTCCATGGATACCGAATAGGTTCCTTTGGCGGGGTCGTTGATGACCGCCTTTTTCTTTTTGAATCCGCAAAGCACTACAAAGTGGTTGAAGTTCCAATGAATGATACAGGGAAAATGTCCTTTTTCTTTCAGTCTTTCCGGCTGATATCGGTATCCCTTTGCTTCCAGGCCGTAGCTTCTTGCTGCTTTTAATATATTTCTCGCATTGGAGCCGTCCCGGGAAACCCCGCAGTCCTTACGCGCCTGTTCCAGCGGAATATATTTTTCGTAATATGCCAGTATCATAGTAAGCGACGCTGCGCCGCATTCCAGCGCTTCTAACTGGATGGTAACGGGAACTCTGGCAACGCCGTTTTTTACCGGCTGCTTGATCGTTTTCTGCTTCACGCTTTCACCTCACTGTATCACAAAGGAGATGGGCCTTATGCTCTCCACTGTAATGTCCGCCATATAGATTCCATCGTCAAGTCCGGAAATATCGATTTCCACCCCATAGCAGGAATCGCCCGCTTTCAGTCCCACCGCTTCGGTCAGATAGGGGATAAGCTCCCCGTCGCCTGCCGGAATCGGTTTTGCAGACACCTTTTTTATAACGCCCTCCTGTTCCTTTATGGTCACGGACATGCCCGGCTTCATATCCGCCGCGTCGTCTTCGTTTACATAGCAGACGACAGTTCCGTCTTCCACCAGTGCGCCTGCGCGCACAACCGTTTCGACTGTGCCGAATATGCCCCATACGATCATACCCACAAGAAGCAGGATAACGGCAGAAAGCATGAGCCACACTCCCGGCCTTGCTACATGTATGTAATCATTAAGCTGTTCAGGTGATTTCAGTCTGTCCACGCTCTCTTTACGGAAAATAGAGTCTTGCATCATCATTCCCTCGCTTCCTTACTTGTATGCGTCCAAAATAAGGCGGCATGTCTTTTGATATGTACTGCCTTTATAGAAAGCAGTATACACCAAAAAAGGCATGATGTCTTATTTTTTTAAACAATATTTTTTAATTTTGGTAAAATTTTTTTAAGATCATGTCAGACTTCAAATTTTTATCTTCCAGATGTGAAATTTTGTACTAAATTTTTCTTGCATTAGTCTGATAAGTATGTTATTGTTTTTCTACAGTTCTAATATAATTTCTTTATCGGCCCATTGGCCATCATCAAAAGCCCACTTGTAAAAACACATCTATAAACCATTTCTTTCTAACCATTTCTAAAAGGAGGTTCTCTTATGACAAAACCAGCTTCTTCATCCTCAAACCGTGAAATCCTTCAAAATCTAAGCGGCAGACTCGAATACCGCATGACAAACGCTTATCTCTTTGTTGCCGTCCTTCAGGAGAATCACGAAACCCTGTGTTCTCTGATAGCCGCTCTTCTGCATATCAAAAGAGAGGATATCCTTTCCATAGAGATTCTGAACCCTATTACCCTCGGGCAGGCGATTTTCCTCAAGGACTGTGTTCTGGATCTTCTCATCCTCCTGAATGATAACACGAAGATCAATCTGGAAATGCAGGTTGCTAATGAGCATAACTGGGATAACCGCAGCGTTTATTATTTAGCTTCCAAGCTGACGGATCTTCCCACTGGAGCCGACTACAATGAACTGAAGCCTGTCATCCAGATCGGCATCCTGGATTTCAACTACCCCTCCGATAATCAGGAGTTTTACCAAAAAATCATGCTTATTAATAAAAAAACAGGGAAAGTTTTCAGTGACAAGGCTGCCATCCATGTGTTATGCTTATCTCAGATCCACAATGCCACGCCCGAGGACCAGGAAAGCGGTCTTTATAAATGGGCTCAGATTTTCAAAGCCACTACATGGAAGGAGCTGATCGATTTGGCAGATAATAATCCGATTATCGAAGACACCATTGTTACTATTGCAAAGCTTTCCGCCGACGAGCGCATCCGGCAACAGTGTGAACGCCGGGAAAAATTCGAACGTGACCGCATCAGTGCTATCAATTACGGGATTTCCAAAGGTCAGAATAAACTTCTCGAGCTTATCACCCTCATGACCCAGGCCGGTGAAACTGATCTCATTCCCAAACTTGCCCAGGATAAGGCCCTACTGGCACAAATGTACAAAAAATATAATCTTTAACTGCTTTTTTAATGTTCAAAACCCCGGGTTGGCTGTCGCCCTCCCGGAGTTTTCGGCAGCTTCATTTCTTTATCAGTTCATTGGCTATCATCAAAAGCTCCCCTTGTAAAAACACATCTATAAACCATTTCTTTCTAATCATTTCTTCTAACCATTTCTAAAAGGAGGTTCTCTTATGAAAAAACCAGCTTCTTCATCCTCAAACCGTGAAATCCTTCAAAACCTAAGCGGCAGACTCGAATACCGCATGACAAACGCTTATCTCTTTGTTGCCGTCCTTCAGGAGAATCACGAAACCCTGTGTTCTCTGATAGCCGCTCTTCTGCATATCAAAAGAGAGGATATCCTTTCCATAGAGATTCTGAACCCTATTACCCTCGGGCAGGCGATTTTCCTCAAGGACTGTGTTCTGGATCTTCTCATCCTCCTGAATGATAACACGAAGATCAATCTGGAAATGCAGGTTGCTAATGAGCATAACTGGGATAACCGCAGCGTTTATTATTTAGCTTCCAAGCTGACGGATCTTCCCACTGGAGCCGACTACAATGAACTGAAGCCTGTCATCCAGATCGGCATCCTGGATTTCAACTACCCCTCCGATAATCAGGAGTTTTACCAAAAAATCATGCTTATTAATAAAAAAACAGGGAAAGTTTTCAGTGACAAGGCTGCCATCCATGTGTTATGCTTATCTCAGATCCACAATGCCACGCCCGAGGACCAGGAAAGCGGTCTTTATAAATGGGCTCAGATTTTCAAAGCCACTACATGGAAGGAGCTGATTGATTTGGCAGATAATAATCCGGTTATTGAAGACACCATTGTTACTATTGCAAAGCTTTCCGCTGACGAACGCATCCGGCAGCAGTGTGAACGACGGGAAAAGTTCGAGCGTGACCGTATCAGCGCTATCAATTACGGGATTTCTGTAGGCAGAGCGAAGGGCAGAACAGAAGGACAGAATAAGCTTCTTGAACTTATCACCCTCATGACCCAGGCCGGTGAAACTGATCTCATTCCCAAACTTGCCCAGGATAAGGCCCTACTGACACAAATGTACAAAAAATATAATCTTTAACTGCTTTTAATGTTCAAAACCCCGGGGTGGCTGTCGCCCTCCCGGAGTTTTCGGCAGGTTCATTTCTTTATCAGTTCATTGGCCGTTATCAAAAGCTTCCCCTGTAAGAACACATCTATAAACCATTTCTTTCTAATCATTTCTTCTAACCATTTCTAAAAGGAGGTTCTCTTATGACAAAACCAGCTTCATCCTCAAACCATGAAATCCTTCAAAACCTAAGCGGTAAACTCGAATACCGCATGACGAACGCTTATCTCTTTGTTGCTGTCCTTCAGGAGAATCACGAAACCTTGTGTTCTCTGATAGCCGCTCTTCTGCATATCAAAAGAGAGGATATCCTTTCCATAGAGATTCTGAACCCTATTACCCTCGGGCAGGCGATTTTCCTCAAGGACTGTGTTCTGGATCTTCTCATCCTCCTGAATGATAACACGAAGATCAATCTGGAAATGCAGGTTGCTAATGAGCATAACTGGGATAACCGCAGCGTTTATTATTTAGCTTCCAAGCTGACGGATCTTCCCACTGGAGCCGACTACAATGAACTGAAGCCTGTCATCCAGATCGGCATCCTGGATTTCAACTACCCCTCCGATAATCAGGAGTTTTACCAAAAAATCATGCTTATTAATAAAAAAACAGGGAAAGTTTTCAGTGACAAGGCTGCCATCCATGTGTTATGCTTATCTCAGATCCACAATGCCACGCCCGAGGACCAGGAAAGCGGTCTTTATAAATGGGCTCAGATTTTCAAAGCCACTACATGGAAGGAGCTGATTGATTTGGCAGATAATAATCCGGTTATTGAAGACACCATTGTTACTATTGCAAAGCTTTCCGCCGACGAACGCATCCGGCAGCAGTGTGAACGCCGGGAAAAATTCGAACGTGACCGCATCAGTGCTATCAATTACGGGATTTCTGTAGGCAGAGCGAAGGGCAGAGCGGAAGGCAGAACAGAAGGGCAGAACAAACTTCTCGAACTTATCACCCTCATGACCCAGGCCGGTGAAACTGATCTCATTCCCAAACTTGCCCAGGATAAAACTTTACTGACACAAATGTACAAAAAATATAATCTTTAACTGCTTTTTTAAATGTTCAAAACCCCGGGTTGGCTGTCGCCCTCCCGGAGTTTTCGGCAGATTCTTTCACAAAAAATTCCGGTAGCCTATAAAGTTCTCGGAATTTTTTATCTTGTTCTTTATTCGTTACTGTTCGCACCGTAGGCGTGGACAGTAACCTTTATTCCTCATCCAGATACAGAAGCAACCTCCTTACCGCAGCCTCCCGTGTCCTCCTTATTTCCTCCGGCTGCATACGGAACAGCAGGCACAGTTCCTCCATGGAAACAGGACAGCAGCATGTCAGAAGCAAAATCTGCAAATGTAATGTGGGCAGCACTTCAAAAGCCGTCTGCAGAAGGATTCTGTCTGTGGGATCTGAAATCCTGTCAAAGGAAAGGGCATTGACATAATAAGTATTCCTCTGTTTATCCGCCTGCCCCTGTGCCATAACATACAGCGTTTGGAAAAAATCAAATAAAGGCATGGTCGGCTGTGTGAAGTCCATTTTTCCGCAGGAAAGTGTTCTGTATGCCTGAATCACAATTGTTTCCGCAGCTTTTCCGTCTCGTAAAACAGAATAGGCATATCCGTAAGCCGCGGCATTCGTTAAAAGATAAACCCTGCGCAAAGCATAACGGTCGCCGTGCGCTGCTTTTTGAAACCATTTACAAACCCGAATATCCGGCTGCGGCGGGATTTTTACCTCCGCAATTTTGGGTGTTTTAATTTTGTGCTGTCCAATAATATGTTTCCCTATTTTCATTTGTAATCGGCGCTCCTGTTATACCTGCATCCTGAATCTCTTCCCAGTACCCATAACAAACACCGTTTTCATCATACCAGTATCCGTCGTCTGCCTGCTGTACCAGAACACCATTGCCGTTACCGTCATACAACATTGCCCCATTCGCACCCTGATATGGAATATCAGAATCAGGAGTATCCCTCTTTGGCACTGTCCAGAAATAAACCTCTCCGTTTCCATTCACTACCGTGGTTCCCCTTATGCCTGCTTCTCTGATTTCTTCATCTGTTCCGAAGTAAACCCCGTTCTCATCATACCAGTTGCCATCGGAAGCTGCTGAAATAAGTACCTCTTCTCCGTAAACATTATACATCACAGCCGAATCATCTCTCTGCCGCGCGATTCCGGCAGCGTCCCCATCTGTTTCCTTATTATCATCATAAATGCCGTTCCCGTCCGTTTCTTCCTCTTCTTTCAAAAGACAGCTGCTGATATCATCCGGAAATTCCAGATAATCAGCCTTCACATATCCATCCTTTCCATTATAATTCACCTGTGCCCATCCATCAGTCAGATTTCCGGTAACCCATACCGCAGCATCCTGGGGAATCACCTCTGATACTCTGCTCTCCAGATTATTCTCATCCCTGAAATTTACTGCATCTGTAGTCAACATAGGAGCGCCTGGATTCCGGGAATCTGCCCCTTTCCAGATTTCCTCCACTTTCTCTGACATTTCCATCCACTCATTCAAAATTGCTTCATCCTTCTGGTATCCATGCAGATCGCCGGGTACTGTAATGTAATAAACTCCCTTTTTTCCGCTTCCCACCAGATAATAAACAGATGTATTCTCCACAAACTTATAATCCTTACTGCAGTTCAGCCAGAACAGAGCCCCGCATCCTTCCTCGCCATCCTGGTTTCCTGCTTCCATGGAATCCTTATGGAAAAATCCGATACAATCCCCCTCATCTTTCGTTTCAAGTTTTCCCTCCCAGTTTTCAGGAAGTTTCAGATTGACTTCTTCAAATGTATACTCGATAAAGCCTTCTTTCTCTGCCTTCGTATACTCCCAGCCATTCTTGGCAGGCTCTGCCGCAGCACTCATACCAGCTGTCAAAGTAACGCAGCTAAAAAAAATACCCATTTCTTTCAAAAATCTGTATTTCATTATACATCATCCTTTCTCGCATCGTTTCGATCATCAAACAGAACCCTGATAAAGCTGCCGGGCTTCTGCTGAATTCTATTTTACCTGAAATCAGGCAGTATTCACAAAATTGTCTTAAAAACCGCCCAACTGTCCCTCTTTAATCTTTTCCACCTGTGCAATTGCAATCCAACAGCACAGGTGGAATTTTTTTAATCCCAAGCTCTGGTCAAAGAATACCTGAATGCGGAAATGAACCACCCCGCTGCAAGCAACGGGGTATCCGCTCCTGGTTTCTTTTTTAGAACGCTGCAAGCAGCGGGGTATTAGACCCATGAGCGAATAAAACCCCCCGGTCCTACGGACCGGGGGGGGGAGTTTTCACAGGTTCCCGTGAATTTCCACGTGAAATTTATTCCACGCTCTTGAGGGATTCCACCATATCGATCTTCTTTAATTTGAAATGCATGGCCACATTAACGACCACAGAAAATATAATCGTAAACATCGCGCAGTATAAAAAGCTTACCGGGCGGATTTCACGTCCGAACATGACCGCATCCACCTCCACTGTCACAATCACAAACCGGTGCAGAAGCACTCCGAACACAGAACCTGCGATCATCCCGATTATAGTCAGCAGGATATTCTCACGCAGCACGTACTGGGAAACCTCTTGATCAAAGAAGCCCAAAACCTTCAGGGTGGCAAGCTCTCTCTGCCGTTCCGTTATATTGATATTATTCAGGTTATATAATACCACAAAGGCAAGCATTCCTGCCGAAACGATCAATACCACAATAACCAGGCCAAGAGTACTCAGCATACGCT
The DNA here is from genome assembly GCA_030524715.1 of Eubacteriales bacterium. Taxonomy (GTDB): domain Bacteria; phylum Bacillota; class Clostridia; order Lachnospirales; family Lachnospiraceae; genus Blautia_A. The sequence continues at coordinate 40,204 of JAUNGB010000026.1, forward strand.
CGATCTGATCTGCAATACTGCTGGTATAGCTGATGCTCAGCGCGGCTGGATACTGCAGGATCTCCAGGCCCACGTCTTCCGTTTCCTCCTTGTACTCTTCTTTTACGGTAAAGGCAATATCTGCATAATCCGGCGCTTCGCCGAATGCCTCCTCATATACCTTCGGAGTCATATACACATAATGGCCCATATAATTTTCTGTGATCGCGGCAATGGGAGCGGAATATTTTTTATGATCCCTTTCCAGGGTGATCTCATCTCCCACCTTCAGTCCCAAAAGAGTTGACGTCTTTTCGCAAATGACCGCTCCTTCATCTGTCAGCTCAATGGCTTCCCCGCTCACACGGTCCTGCAAGGTGACGTCCTTGTGGAAGTTCTCCAGGTTTTCCGGAACATATACATAAGCATTCAGGTTAGACTTTCCATTGGGGATCGTCATATTGGAAAACTGAATCGGCGTATAGTGGCTGATCTTTTCATTGGAATCCAGATATTCCGTTAATTCCTCATACTCTTCTTCCGTTGCATCCTCGTCATTGATGATCGTACCGTCATAGTGCTGCAGTACCGTATATTGACGCGTTCCGATATCGCTGACGGAATCCTTGATTCCATAACCTACCAGCATCAGCGCCATACTTCCTGCAATTCCGAAAATCGTCATAAACAGACGTTTTTTATACCGGAACAGATTCCGCAGGGTTGATTTCCATGTAAAGTTCAGTCTCTTCCACAGGAACGTCATACGCTCGATCAGTACGCGCTTGCCTTCCTTCGGCGCAGGCGGCCGCATCAGAGCGGCCGGTGTATCGGCAAGCACCTTATAACAGGAAAATACCGTTGCCCCCAGAGTGCAGACCACGGAAGCGCCCGACGCGATCAGAGCATATTTCAACTCGTATGGAATACGCAGGGCAGTGGCCATATTGTGGTACATAATTCCGTAAGCAGTGATAATAATATATGGAAGGATTTTTTCACCGATGAGGATTCCCACAATACTTCCGCCTACTGTGGCCAGAAACGCATAGCCCAGATATTTGGAAGCAATGGCAAATTTCCCATACCCCAGCGCTTTCATGGTGCCGATCTGGGTACGCTGCTCTTCCACCATCCTTGTCATGGTCGTAAGGCTGATAAGGGCAGCTACCAGGAAAAAGATAACCGGGAATACCTGGCCGATATTCCGGATACGGTCTGCATTGTCTCCATAATCCGAATACTCCGGCAAACCGTTTCTGTCTGTCACGATCCATTCCGGAACCTTCAGGTCGTCGATCTCCTTCTGGGCATCCTCGATTTCCTTCTCTCCGTCCGCGATCTCTTCCTCTGCCTCTTTCTTTCCGTCCTCGTATTCCTTCCAGCCGTCCTTAAGTTCCTTTTCGGCGTCCTTTATATCCTGCTCTGCGTCTTTGAGCTTTTCTTCATTTTCTTTAATCTCTTTTTCGCCGTCTGTAATTTTTTTCTCGTTGTCGGCAATTTCCTGTTCGCCGTCCGTCAGTTTCTTTTCACTGTCGGCAATCTCCTGCTCGCCGTCCGCCAGCTTCTGCTCGTTGGCTGTGATTTCTGCCTCGGCAGAGCGGAGTTTTTCTTCATTGGCGGCAATCTCCGCTTCGGCGCTGTTTAACCTGGCAATTCCTGCATCCACCTGTTCCTGGCCGGAAACAAGCTCCTTACGGCTGGCCTCCAGTTCCGCCTGGCCTTCATTCAGCTTCTTCTCATTCTCTTTGATCAACTGCTCGCTTTCAGGTAGCTTTGCTTCCTGAGCCTCAAGCTCTGCCCGGCCTTCCTCGATCGCCTGCTGACCTGTCTCCAACTGGGCTTCCGCCTCGGCAAGCTCTGCACGCCTGGTTTCTATCTGCGACAGACCGCCTTCTACAGCGGCAAGGCTGCTCTCCAACTCGCTTCTCTGGGCTGCGAGCTGCTGGCGGGTTCCCTCAAGCTCTGCCCCCTGGCTTTCCACCTGTGCGCGGATCGATTCCAGTTCTGCCGCCATCGCAGACAGTTCGTCTTCCGACAGTGTCCCTTCAGCGACCGCGCTGTCATACTCAGCCTGCTTCCCTGCAAGCTCTGCCTGAGCGCTTTCCAGCGCTGCCTGAAGCTCTCTCAACTGTGCTTCCCCTGCTGCAACCCCTGCAAGACCTTCCTCACACTGCTGCTTTTGCTGGGCAAGCTGCGCGGCGCTGGCTTCCAATTCTGCCTTTCCTGCTGTTACCTGCTCCCGCGAAGCGTCTAATTCCGCCTGCTTCGCTTCAAGAGCCGCTTTTCCTTCTTTGATCTTCTGTTTCCCATCGGCAAGTTCTTTCTTTGCGGCGCTCAACTGGGATTTTCCCTCATCAAGCTCTGCCTGGGCCTCTTTAAGCTGCGTCCACCCGGCGGAAACCTTGTCTCTTGCCGGCTGCAGTTCCGCCCAGCCGCTGGCTGTCTGCTGTTTCGCGCTTGCGATCTGACTCCAGCCGTCTGCGGTCTGCGCCCTGGCATCCTCAAGCTGCGCCTTTCCATCGGCAAGCTCTTTTTTCGCGTCTTCAAGCTGCGACCTTCCGTCCTCAAGCTCCTTTTTCGCGTCCTCTCTCTGCTTGTTGCCGTCTTCAAGCTCATTTTGGGCATCAGCAAGCTCCTTCTTGCCGTCCTCATATTCCTTCCTGCAGTCTTCAAGCTCTTTTTCGCCGTCCTTCAGCTCTTTTTCCGCATCGGCAAGTTCTTCCCGCGCTTCCTTTTTTCCATCCTCAAGCTCCCTGCGGGCGTCGTCCAGTTCCTCCTGCGCATCTGCGACTACTGTATCATAGCGGAACTGACAGCGTTCTTCCTCAATGCCCTCCACCTTATTCTGGATTTTTTCGATAAGGTTGTCGTATTCATCTGAGTAGCTGACCAGTTCCTCTGCCCCGTGTACCCGAAGATAGATCTGGGTATAGACCTCCTGGTCAAAATCCTCCGGAAGCACATACGCAAATCCGCTGACCTCGCCGGAACCAAGAGTGGTATTTCCTCTGTTAAAGGAAATATATAGCGGGCTGCTTCCGATCCCCACGATGTCAAATTCTTCTCTCAGAAGAAGCTCTGAGTCGCCGTCCTGTATCACGGAAAGCTTATCGCCCACCTTCAGTCCCATGGATTCTGCAAAGGCATTATCCACAAAGCATTCTCCGCTGTTTTCCGGCAATCTTCCTTCATCTGCTGTCAACTGATTTACCGTCTCATTCACAGACTCAATGTGAAGCACATTCTGGACATCCTCTTCCTCGCAGATCACGTCCGTAGAATATGCCCCTTCCGCCTCCTGTACGCCTCTGATCTCCTCCAGAGCCTGCACATCCTCATCTGTCAGTCCCATGGTTCCCACGACCTTGATATCCATCAGACGGCTGGTATCATAATAAGCGTCCCCGGAATAGCGCATATCCGGAGATGCTGCCTGGATTCCCGAAAAGAAGGCGACGCCCAGCGCCACAATACAAAAAATAGAGATAAATCTTGCCTTGCTTTTTCGTATCTCCATCCAGAAATCTTTATGTAATGCTTTTTTCATCCGCCGCACCTACCATTCTATCTCTTCTACCGGAGTAGGATGCGCATTCTGTGTCATCTGGGATACCTTTCCGTTTTTGATCCTGATTACCCGGTCCGCCATAGGCGTCAGAGCGGAATTGTGTGTGATCACAATAACTGTCATTCCCCTCTCCCTGCACATATCCTGCAGAAGCTTCAGGATTGCTTTTCCTGTCTGGTAATCCAGCGCCCCTGTGGGTTCGTCGCAGAGCAGAAGCTTGGGATTCTTCGCCAAAGCCCTTGCGATCGATACTCTCTGCTGCTCCCCTCCGGAAAGCTGTGCCGGAAAATTAGACAGCCTGTCTTTAAGCCCGACCTCTTCCAGAACGGTCCGGGCGTCCAGAGGATGCTTACAGATCTGAAGAGCCAGCTCTACATTCTCCAGCGCGGTCAGATTGGGCACCAGGTTATAAAACTGGAATACAAAGCCAATATCCTCTCTTCGGTATCCGGTCAGTTGATGGTTATTATATTGGGCGATATTCCTGCCGTCCACCCACACCTTTCCGGAGCTTGCTTTATCCATCCCGCCAAGAATATTCAAAACCGTGGTCTTTCCCGCGCCGCTGGGGCCTACGATCACTACAAACTCCCCTTTGGCAATCTGAAAGCTGATCTCGTCCACCGCGACAATTTTTACTTCTTTAGAGCCATATATCTTGGATACATTCTCTAATTTTACATAATCTTCCCTGTTTTCTCCCATCTTTTTCTCTCCTGATTTGTCAGTAAGTTCAGTATAACATTTTCGCCATTTTTCTTCAATTATCACATTCTAAAAAAGATGTGAAAATTTGGACACAAAATCTTTCATTCAGCTATATTGACGGGAGGAAGGATATCTATTAGAATAAAAGCAGCCTCCGTAAGGTTATAGTAAACGGCAGATTTATGTGTCATTTATTATCGTTTGTCATTTACTATCGTTTGTTACCCACCGCCTGCAGGGGCGGAATTCCTCTCACCTATCATAAAAAGGACACGCTTATGTTAAGATTAAGAAAAGATATTCCTCTGTTTCCCGGAGGACGCAAAAAAGCCTTCACTTTAAGCACGGACGACGGCGTCACTCAGGACGGAAGACTCGTCTCATTAATGAAGAAATACGGAATCAAGGGCACTTTTAACCTGAATTCCGGAACCATGGGGCATAAAGACCGGCTGGTACAGTCGGGAATCGACGTCAGCCATTATAAATATCCCAGGGAAGATATTGCCCGTATCTATGACGGGTTTGAAATTGCCGTACATACGGTAAGCCATCCTGATCTGGCCAGGATTCCCTCTTCTGTGGTTTCCTATGAGATCAGCGCAGACAAGAAAGCTCTGGAAGACATTGTGCGCCATCCTGTCCGCGGAATGGCATACCCCTTCGGTACCTATAATGACAATATCGCGCAAATTGCCGCAAATTGCGGTATTATTTATTCCCGCACTGTAAAAGACACCCTTGGCTTTAAGCTGCCTCAGAATTTCCTTTTCTGGCATCCTACCTGTCACTACTGTAATAAACAGCGAACCGCCCTTGGAGAACAGTTCCTTGCCCCGGTATCGGATGCAGAATATAAGGAGCCTCTTCTGTTTTATGTATGGGGACACGCATATGAACTGGACGCCTATGAAGGCTGGGACTCCATAGAAGACTTTTTTAAGCTTATCAGCCGCAGGGATGATATCTGGTATGCCTCCAATCTGGAAATCTGTTCCTATCTGAAGGCCACAGAGCATCTGATCTATTCTTCCTCGGGAGAATACATCACCAACCCCACCTGCCAGGATGTGTGGATGCAGATCGACCATAAGCCATACCGCATTCCTGCCGGCGCGACTATTACTGTATATTGGGAGAATTAGAGCGTGTTATCTGTGTTCAGATCAGAGAGCCTGAAAGATCATGCATCCATGATTCAATCCCCATCTGATACAAATTTGTTACTCGCCGCCTATAGATGCGGGAGTCATCCCCATCTGATATAAATAATCATTTTAAGGGGCGCCCAAATAAAGCGCCCCTCCTGCAGCAGCCCGTTTTGATCCTCTACATCAAATCTCCGCTGCCGAACTGCTTCCGATTCTTTCACAGCCTGCTTCCAGAAATTCCTCCATAGCCTCTGCTGTGCGGATTCCTCCGGCAGCCTTAATTTTCACCCTGGGATCTATGTTTTCTTTAAACAGGCGGATATCCTCCATCTCTGCCCCGGCCGTGCCAAACCCTGTAGAGGTCTTGATATAATCAGCCCCGGCTCTGCTCACGATATGGCAGAGAATCGTCTTTTCTTCCTCTGTAAGATAACAGGTTTCCACGATCACCTTAAGAATATGAGAGCCTGCAGCCTCTCTGATCCTCCGGATCTCTCCCTCCACTGCGTCAAAATCATGGTTCTTTACATCACAGATATTCGCCACCATATCGATTTCATCCGCGCCGTCCTTAATGGCCTGCTCCACTTCCGTCACCTTTGCCTCTGTCACACTGTATCCCATAGGGAATCCTACCACCGTACAGATACGTACCTGATCCTGAAATGTCTCCCTGATCTTGGAAACATAGCACGGCGGCACACATACGGAAGCTGTTTTTAGCTTAATGGCCTCTTCACACAGTCTGATTATATCTTCCCACCCGGCAAATGCCTTTAACTGGGTATGGTCTACATGCGACAATATTTCTGATTTATTCATTGTGATTTTTCCTCCTACTGCGGTTTTCAACTTTCTCTTTATAAACGCTCGTGAACTACCCATTGCGCTAAAGCCAATGGGCTTCCTGCTTCATCGACCTCGTAACCTACTATCTCCACAGGCGTTAATTCGGGCAGTTCCTGCCCTATAGATTTCTTTATGCTATTTGCCTTAATCCTTCTGCTAATATATTTTTTGCCGCATTAATATCTCTATCGTGTTCTGCTCCGCATTCCGGACATGTCCACTTCCTCACTGACAAGTCTTTTGTATCTGTATTCTGATATCCGCAAACGGAACATATCTGGCTGCTGGCATAGAATGTATCCACTTTTATATACTTTCTGCCATTCCATTCCGCCTTATACTCCAGTTGTCTTGTCAGCTCATACCATGATACATCCGTTATAGACTTTGCCAGATGATGATTTTTTACCATGTTTTTTATCTGCAAATTTTCGGAGACTATCACTTGGTTTTCGCTGATAATCTCGTTTGATAATTTATGCAGATAATCCTTTCTGGAATTGGTTATTTTCTCATGGCTTATCGCTATCTGTCTTTTGGTCTTATAATAGTTCCTACTTCTTTTTTCTTTATGCGCTAATTTTCTTTGCAGTTTTGCCAGCTTTCTTTCCATCTTTGATAGTGTTTTAGGATTCTCATATTTCCGCCCCTCTGACGTAATACATAAATCCTTTATTCCTAAATCCAAACCTGTCTTTTTCTCTGCTTTTGGTAATGGCGTATGTTCCGTTTCCACCAGAATAGAAACATAATATTTTCCACTTGGAACCTGTGTCACGGTTGCTGATTTTATCTGACCTGTAAATTTCCTGTGCAGTTTTGCTTTAACCTGTTTCAGCTTTGGCAGTTTTATCTTCCCGGACTCAAAATCCACACTGATATTCCCATTCGTAAAATTTGTTGTATAAGACTTATGGTTGTCATGTTTGCTTTTAAATTTCGGATATCCTGCATGTTCTTTGAAAAATTTCTGATAAGCGGAATCCATGTTATAGATAGCGTTTGTAAGGGCAAATTTATCCACTTCCCTCAGCCACTCATTCTCTGCTTTTAATTTTCTGTTACAGTAATTGTTGCAGTCAGTTCTGCTCATGGATTTCTTTTCTTTCTCATATTTTTCCTTCCTGTATGCCAATACCTGATTGTATACAAAACGACAGCAGCCAAATGTTTTTGCCAGAAGTTCTTCCTGTATTTTATTGGGATAAATTCTATATTTATATGCCTTTAACACCCTGTGCCGCCTCCTTGTCATCCCTGGTTTTCTATGTATTTGCGCAACATTTCTTCTGACACATTGCCAACACTGCACGCAAAATATCCGTCCGTCCAAAATGTATGTTCTTTCCAGAAGTGTTTCCGCAAATATGACGGATACCGTTCCCATATATGGTATGTCGTATAACTTTTCATCAGATTTACAATTTTACTGACTGACATTGTCGGTTCCGTTTCTATCATGTAATGGATATGGGTCTACGCTCCGCTTCGGTCGGGTCAAAACAGAGGTCTCCCAGACCTCTTTCCCCTTTATCAGTTTCCATATATTTGATGGTTACATGATGTTTTTGACTAAGAAAACTGTTTGACATCAGCCGATAACTGTTTTGATATCAGTAATTTCTTCCTATATTTGCACACAAAAATAATATGGTATTGCAGTAAATACTTGCGCCTGTTTTTTGATTTCCATGTTCCCATAACGAAAGTATAGCATAAACCACCACTTTTGGCTACCTTAACCCACCGTCTAAACCCAGTGGGATTGCGGTAGCCCTATTTCAAGACTGATTTTTTTTATTATATCACAAAAAAGCATTGTCTGGTACTAATTCCTGACAATGCCTTCGTTTTATTTCATATTTCGTATTCCACTGCCGTCAGCATACAGACAATCATACACGTAAAGCATTCCGCAGATTACTCTTGCTCAGCAACCATACTTTTTTTCCTTCGTGTCATGAGTCCGCCGATACGTCCTGTTTCTTTTGCCGAAAGGCTCTTCCATCCTGTTTCCAGAACCTTATCAAGAACGCCCAGTTCTTCCGCGATCTCGTACTTCAGCATTTCTTCCGGGGAAAGCTCTCCGTTTAAGTAAGCTTCCACTTCCTTCTCTTTTTTCAATGTCCTCACACTCCTTTTCTGTTTCATTTGAAGTATGGACAGATCATCAGAGGAATATACCTCTTACGGAAGGTTTCCTGCGCTTTCCCCGGGTCCTCATTACCAGTGTCCCCGCATTCTTAGCGGAATAATGCGGCGCCTGATTTATTTCGGTATAATGATCGCCGCAATGATATACGCCCAAACGCCTGCGCCGCCGAAACAGGTCAATGCCACCCAGGCAAGACGGACCAGCGTCGGATCGATATCAAAATACTCCGCGATCCCTCCGCAGACTCCGCATATCATACAGTTTACAGATGATTTATACAACCTTTTATTACTCATAATGATTCCTCTCTTTCTCATTTTTCATGATAGATGCTCCGCGAGGATGTGCAGGGATTCGGTTTGGAATTATGTCAGCGTAGCCGACCTGAATCCCGCGCCAAAGCTCGCGGGCGAGTCTTGAATTATTCTTCCGTAAATTCCACGGAAATATTGCCCAGCCCGCATTCCAGCTCCACTGTTTTTGAGGTGCTTTCGTTCTTTATCTTTTTATTGCCAAGGATAGAGCTGTAATCCTCTCCGTTAATAGAGATATTTCCCATTGCGCATTCCAGCTTATAGCTGTAATCGGATTCTCTTCCGGAGATTTCCAGTTCCATGTTGCCAAGTCCGCACTCTCCGTCCACCTGATGGGCAGTCAGGCCGGAAATTTCCACATTTCCCGTACCGACCTCAATGTCCGCCTTCTCTGTAATAAGAGCTTCCCCATTAATAAACTCCCCTGCGCCTACGGTCACCTGAAGTTCCCGGACGCTCAGCTTATCTCTTACTTCAATGCTTCCCGCATCCACCTCAAGCTCCATCCTGGAAAATTCCTTATCCCCCGGATAAAAGACAGTAACTGTTCTGTTCTGGATTTTTTTGCTGCTTTCGATCTCCAGCTTCCCTGAATCGCACTCAACCTTTACATTGCCGGCGCTGTCATTTTCTACGGCAACCTGAATATCATCACTATCATGGGCCTGCAGGATCAATTCGTCATACCGCAGGTCGATCTCAACCTCATCCACAGAATCTGCCGTATATACCTGCTGTCCGCTTCCTGATGAAACAGCGGAAGAAGCCGTATGGTCATGGTCATCATGGTCGTCGTCCCAATCATCATCCCAGTCGTTATCCCAGAATATGTTTGTGACCCTTTTATAATGCGTCTTAATCCCCTGTACGGCGTCCACGCTGTCTACCGTAGCTCCCATGGCCACACCGCCGATGGAAAATCCCAGTCCTACGATAACCAGCAGCCCTGCTATCCCAAGCATTATCTTTGTAAATCTTTTCATGCGCCTGCACCATCCTTTCTTTCCCGATGAAGAAGATTATTGCAAAAGCCTGTAAAGGCCCTGATAAGCCTCGGCAGAAGCCTGCCTGCCGCCCATATCAGAAGAATCAACAGCAAAATTCCCACTGCCATGATCAGACATCCGATCCCAATGGTGAGAACTCCTCCCGCCGGATTTGTAAAGCACGCGCCTATCCCGCCTGCCACGCAGACAATGCCTGCGATAACCAGAGCCAGGACGGCGGCGCCCAATCCGAAAATGATCAAAAACGGCAGCAATGCAATGGTTACGATAACGCCTATGATTCCTCCTACTGCCCCTTTAAGGAAAGGGGAGATAAAAACCAGAAGAATAAGGAGAAGAATCACTTTTCCGCTGCTTTTCTTTTTCTCCGCATGATATCCGCGCTCAGCTCTGCTGCGGGCTCTCTCCCCGCGCTCATCCCGTCCCCATGCGTTCCCTTCTGACGACTGCCCGGCACGCTCCCGCCAGGATCTGCGGCCCGTTCCGGAAAAAGGGCTCCCGGTTTCCTCCCATCCGTCCCCATTGGCCCTGCCGTTGTCCCGAGCATCTTTGGATCGATCCGCGTCATCTTTTCCCCCGTCCTTTGCGCAACCATTCCCAACAGAAACTGCAGTATATTTATCCGGCATCTGTCCCTGCTCCTTCATGCGGGTGTCCTCATATCCCCATTCCGTATATTCCGCAAATTTATCGTTGCTCTCCTTCAGGTCGGCCTTGATGATCGCCGCAACCTTACCCGGGCTTCCAAGTTCACGGATGACCGCTGCCTCCTGATCCTCTCCGGCATCGTCAAAATAGCTTTCGTAGTAGTCAAGAGCTTCCTGCCTTTCCTCTTCCGAAAGATCTGAAAGCAATCGTTCCAGCTGCTCCATAAATATCGCTCTGTCCATACCTATATTCCTCCCTCAAACATCCTGGAAATCTTAGATGAATAATTCTTCCATTCTATCTTATATAATTGTAATTGAGCGGCGCCCTTTTCTGTTATCTTGTAATAGCGGCGGTTCCGGCCTGCATAGGCCATATCGTAAGCTTCCAGGCAGTTGTCCTTCTGTAAACGCCGGAGCACCGGATACAGTGTGGATTCCGAAACCTCCAGAACGCCCCGTACATCCTGCGTAATCTTATACCCGTAGGTTCCTTCCTGTTCCTTGGAAACAACGGCAAGCACGATAGCGTCCAGAAGGGCTGCACCTGTATTAAATACCATAGGCTCACTTCCTTATTATTCGATTTGCATTATTATATTTTCATCCAATATTGTTTCATTAATGATATTATATATTATATAATATATAATATAGTTTTGTCAATAGTATTTAACGAAATCCCATTATATTTTATAATTGATTTGTTGGTCGCCGCCTATAGAGGCGGGAATTATTGTGAATTTCCAGAAAAAATAGCCCTAAATACCTATAAATGCCAAGAAACCCCGTAAAATCAACGGATTGTGTATGCTTTGCCAAGGAATTATTTAGGTCTATAGTAGACCTAGAAAATTTGAATCCAAAATGCTATAAATTCAACAAATACAAGCATTTTCTGCTATTTAGGGCTAAAACTACTGGAAATTAACCATATAAGCAGCATTTCATATAAACAGTGACATGAATCTTACAATATTATAGAAGGGAACCCATCAGATATGAGTGAACAGATACGGGGAGTAAAGCTTCCGGAAGCATTTTGCAGCAGAATGGAAACCATGCTCGGACAAGATTACCAACCATTTATAGAAAGCTATACAAAAGCAAGAACCTTCGGCCTTCGGGTGAATACCTCAAAGATCAGTTGTGAAGAATTTGAAAAAATCGTGCCTTTTCCTGTAAAAAGAATCCCCTGGACAGAAAACGGCTATTTTTATGAAGAGGACAGCCGTCCTGCAAGATGCCCTTATTATCAGGCAGGCTTATATTACCTGCAGGAACCCAGCGCCATGACTCCCGCCTCCCGCCTTCCCATATCCCCCGGGGAATATGTACTCGATCTGTGCGCCGCTCCCGGAGGTAAGGCTACAGCTCTGGGGGCAGAACTTAAAGGCCAGGGACTTCTGGTGGCAAATGATATCAGCACTTCCCGCGCAAGGGCATTGCTCCGTAATCTGGAATTGTTCGGCATTCCCAACGTGTTTGTGGCAAATGAAACTCCCGCTAAGCTTGCAAAGACATTTCCGGAATTTTTCCACAAGATCATCCTTGACGCCCCCTGCTCCGGAGAAGGCATGTTCCGCAAGGAAGAAGCTCTGGCAAGGGACTGGTCGCCGGAAAAATCAGCGGAGCTTGCCAAAATCCAGAAAGAGCTTCTGATGCAGGCCGTCCATATGCTCCGCCCGGGAGGCATGCTTTTGTATTCCACCTGCACCTTCGCTCCTGCTGAGGATGAAGAGGCAATTTCCTTCTTATTGGAAAACAGACCGGATATGCAGCTTCTTTCCCTTCCCGGCTATGAAGGTTTCTCACAGGGCATTCCTGCGTGGGGAAACAACGATGAACGCCTGAAGCACTGTGTACGGATTTTTCCACACAGAATGGATGGGGAGGGTCACTTCCTGGCGCTTCTTCAAAAGGACGGCTGCGTCTTATCTGAAAGCCGTCCCGTCCGGACGCGCCCGGACGCCAACACCCACAAATGGCTGGATGCGTTTTTTCAGGAAATCGGCCTCCATTCCCTGGGCGGACTTCCTTTTGACTGGAACCGCGTGGAAACCAGAGGGGAAAAAGTCTACTATCTGCCGCCTGTCAATACAAATTTCAGGGGGCTGACCTTTTTACGCAACGGACTCTATCTGGGAGATTTAAAGAAAAACCGTTTTGAACCCAGCCAGCCTCTTGCCCTTGCCATCCGCAAAGGGGAAGCAGAGGCCGTTATCTCGCTTCCGGTTTCCGACGAAAGGCTGACGCGCTATCTCAAGGGAGAAACATTGACCATAGAGCAGGACGAAGCCGCCCACAAAAAAGGCTGGCATCTCCTGTGTGTGGACGGCTATCCCCTCGGCTTCGGCAAGCTGGTAAACCAGACCTTCAAGAACAAATATCCTGCCGGATGGAGGATATGATACGAACGTGCCGATTCCGTTTCAGATTCGATCCATTTCTATTACTGACAAACAGACATCAGCAGTTCAATATTTTTTCTTATGATAAAAGGATCATGTATCTCTACATGATCCTTTTATCATATTAACTTACTTAATACCGCCAGTTTCATCTTTATATTCACATTATTTTCGTCAGCAAGCTTCCTAATCCATTTTGTATCCTCAGCTCGATATGGATCTTTAAAAAAACGTTTAATAAACTTTTTCAATTGGCTACTGAATGTCCAGTTCAATTCCGATGAGCAATTAATTAAATTGAAATCCTTTACTGTATGCTTTTCATCTGCAGCACCAAGAAGATATCTCAAAATTAAAACATCTGCAAAAGTAAAGGGCATAACATCATCCTCAAACTGCAGCAATGACATATACGGCCCACCTTGTTTGGTATCGTCTGTCACAAGTGAGTACGCACCAAGTGTTTGTGCTAATGAGATTGCATATATCTCACCCAAATCTCCAACACTATATAAATTTATATTCTCATTGACATTATTCTCAAAAATCTTATAGACAGCCAAATCCTTTAATTTTTGATCCGTATATAATTCTATTTTCCCGGCGGCAATATCATTATCTACTTTATCAAGTACATCCTGTCCATGATTCTCCAATTCTATATTTCGAATCTGCTCGTAAATAAATATGCCCTCTTTAAAAAAATCAAATAATATATTCTGAAGGCCTGCCCTGTAGAAATGAATAATAACATTTGTATCCAAAGAGGCTCTCAATCGTCTAAACCTCCTATCAAATCTTCCAGATCATCGTCATTATTATCGGTATGTTCAATTAATTTGTCACCAACATCTTCTATGCTCAGATGATAACACGCAAGAACTTTTTCTAATGTTTCTCTCGGAACAGCATTATGATTATAATTATAAATCACATAATCAATATACTCATGTGGTATATCTATTTCATTCGCAGGAGCATTTAACCCTGCATTACCACCTACACTTCGGAGTAAATTTCCAACTCTCTTCTCAACTTTCTCATTATCGAGACGAAATTTTTGATTTGCATCAATAATCCCAAGACTCTCTAACCGATTTAATGCCATGTCAAAACTCACATTAAATTCAGACATTATTCGAGCAATATCCATAGCGGATAAGCCTTTATTTTCAAAACACTGTATTTCTAAATCAATAAATCTGCGGATATCATCAGATGGCATCAACAGGCATGCAGCAAAATAATTTGCCTCTTGTTCCTTCTCATCTGTACTTCTCCCTGTAATAGTCACATTATCATCAATAAAAGATATATCCCCTTCTAAATGAAGAATAATATGACCAAGCTCATGCGCAAGCGTAAAAATTTCTCTTGACAACCTACTGCAACTATTCGTAAAAATAATGATATCATTATCTCTTTTTACAGTAAATCCAAGATCTGCATTTTCCCCAAGTGGATATCTGAAAAGTTTGTAACCTAATCTCCGGCATTCTTTAAACAAATCAATAATTCCATATCTGCTTATCTTACATTTCCCTCTGAAAGAGTCCGCTTTTATTCGAATCTCTCTCTTTCTACACTCCTGCATGCAGGCACCTCCTAAATCATATCCTTGCGCTGAAGTTTTTCATACATATGTTTATTCGCATAAAATAAATCGAGCATATCAAATATTTTTTTTGAAGACCCGCTTTCTTCTCCTGCTCTATATGCAACTACCGGAGTTTCATCCAAAACTCTTGTTATATCTCCCACAGTTACTCCAAAAACTCCTGCAATTTTAGAAAGGATATCCAATGTAATACTATTCACTCCACTCTCAATTCTAGCATATTTCTGTCTGCTAACTCCAATTCTATCAGCAACCTGCTCTTGAGTAAAGTTGTTTGCAGTTCTTAATGCCTTAATACGACTACCTAACAATTTATTCATTATCATCCCTCCATTTCTATATGTTATGATTTTACCACAAGATATGTTATTGTCAATATTAAATGTTATATTTTTATAACATTTAATATTTTCTCTTAGACTCTAATAAAAAAGTTCACCGTCAGGTCACGGTGAACTTTTTAATGATATCGTTTTGTTGGTTTCTGCCTGTTTCTTAAAGATTAGTTATGCTCCAGGGCATCTCCTTTGTATTTCATCTGTACAGCTTTACTGGAATTACCTGCGCGGTCTTTCAGTTTTACCTGATAAGTCATTGCTCCCCGGGAAGTATCGACCAGCACTGTGCTGCCGCTCTTATCTAAAACGGTTCCCTGATATTTCCATCCGGCGCCGTAATTAACATACACGTAGCTGTATAATTCCCCTTTTACATTAATGACGGCTCCTTCTATATCCGTCCTGGTTACCTTCGGTGTTTTCGGGGCGGTCTTGTCCTGTACCTGGCGGACGGTAAGAGGGCTTCTTTTATTTCCGGCCTTTTCATAAAAATACAGATAATTCGTATCAGCCGGAATGCTCAGCCTGATACTTTGGGAACCCGTTTTTGCGTAAACTTTCTGTCCCAATACCTTTGCTTTATCTGTTTTGACAACCAGCGTTGTATTTTTCTGCGCATTTACTGTAACAAGTTTGGTTGTATTCGTGATCGTTTTCTGTACCCTGGGCGCTTTCAGGGAGGTACTCTGTTTTTCCCCGCACAGATTGATTACCTTTCTGGTAACAGCTTTTCCCGTTTTCCCATATGACGTCACGAGAGAAAAACTCAGGGTTTTCCCCGCATTCTGCGGCTTAATGCTAATATTCTTAAAACCATCCTTTGCATAAGTCTGTTTTGCCAGCGTCGTACCGCCGCACTTTACATGAAGCGTAGTTCCTTTAAAGCCATATACGGTTACCCTTTTCGTCTCGCTATTTACGGGCGTTACCACATAAGGCGTGTAGGAAGCCTCTTCCGGAGGGATAATATCTGCCGATACAATAATCCCCGACAAAGAAACCATTAACCTGAATTATTCACGGTAATATAATCGTGTGTGAAATCTACCGTAGTTATCGCTG
>JAUNGB010000123.1 GCA_030524715.1 Eubacteriales bacterium
GAAGGAACTAAAAAAGGGCGGAAATTCGGGCTTTAAGAGTTTCCGAGACCGCTCTGAAAATGAAATGGAGGATGAGGACATGGAGTTTATGGATGGAACATGGAAAAAAGAAGTGAGTGACTGGGAAACGCTTCTGGGCGGGCAGATTCCTGCTGAGGAAGCGGTAGTGGAAGGCGCTGTCCACAGCATCCGGAATATGGGTGATGTGGCTTTTGTCATTTTGCGCAGGCGTGAGGGCCTGTTTCAGACGGTTTATGAAAAACAGGTCAACGTTCCCGTACATGACCTGAAAGAGGGAATGACGGTGCGGGTCAGAGGAACTGTCTGCGAAGAGCCGAGAGCCCCTCATGGCAGGGAACTGCGCATCAGCGGGATTGAAGTGCTGTCCGCCCCGGCGGAGCCCATGCCAATGGCGATCGACAAATGGAAGCTGGATACCTCTCTGGAGGCGAAGCTGAATCTCCGCCCGATCGCACTCAGGAATATTCAGGAACGTTCTAAATTTAAGATCCAGGAGGGCCTTGTACGCGCATTCCGGGATTACCTTTACGATCAGGGCTTTACGGAGATCCATACTCCAAAGATCGGGGCAAGAGGGGCGGAAGGCGGAGCAAATATGTTCAAATTCAGCTATTTCCATAAGCCGGCTGTGCTGGCTCAGAGCCCTCAGTTTTATAAGCAGATGATGGTTGGCGTTTTTGACAGAGTATTTGAAACAGGACCGGTTTTCCGTGCGGAAAAGCACAACACCAAGCGTCATCTGAACGAGTATACCAGTCTTGATTTTGAGATGGGATATATTGACAGCTTTGAAGAGATCATGGCAATGGAAACAGGATTTCTCCAGTATGCAATGGCGCTTTTGAAAAAAGACTACGAAAAAGAGCTTTCTATTTTGAAGGTCACTCTTCCGGATGTTTCCAGGATCCCGGCGGTCAGGTTCGACAAAGCAAAAGAACTTGTTTCAGAAAAATACAACAGAAGGATCCGCAACCCTTATGATCTGGAGCCGGAAGAGGAGGCGCTGATCGGACAATATTTTAAAGAAGAATATAACGCTGATTTTGTATTTGTTACCCATTATCCTTCCAAGAAGCGTCCGTTCTATGCTATGGACGATCCGGCGGACGAGAAATTCACGCTGAGCTTTGACCTTCTTTTTCACGGGCTTGAGGTTACTACAGGCGGCCAGCGTATCCACGATTACCGGAAACTGAAGGAAAAGCTTGCTGCCAGAGGCATGGAAGAAGAGGGCATGGAGCAGTATCTGGATACTTTTAAGCATGGAATGCCCCCTCACGGAGGGTTGGGAATCGGCCTGGAACGTCTGACCATGCAGCTTCTCGGAGAAGAAAACGTAAGAGAGGCCTGCCTTTTCCCGAGAGATCTGAACAGACTGGAGCCGTAAAAGGCCGTTAGTGAATCTGTAAAAGAAAAGGAGAAGAAAATGGCAAAGATCATAGATGATGAAACGATGGAAAATGTCTGCATCCTGGCAAAGCTTTCTCTGAATGAGGAAGAAAAGCGCAAGGCAAAGCTGGATATGCAGAAGATGCTGGATTATGTGGAAAAGCTGGATGAATTAGATACGGAGGGTATCGCTCCGTTATCTCATATATTTGAAGAAAAAAATATTTTCCGGGAGGATGTTGTGACTAACGGCGACAACAAAGAGGCGATGCTTGCAAATGCCCCGAAAGCAAAGGAAGGGCAGTATCAGGTACCGAAAACCATAGGATAGGAGAAGAATGATGGATTTATCAACCTTAACCGCTTTGGAATTGGCGAAAAAAATCAAACAGCGTCAGATCACCGTCCTGGATGCTGTAAAATATACGTTTGACATGATCGAAAAAAAGGATGCCAGGATACACGCCTATCTGGATACCTACAAAAAAGACGCCTTCGCAAGGGCAAAACAGGTGCAGAAGGGAATTGAGGACGGAACCTATACGGGGCCTCTTGCAGGAGTTCCCGTTGCAGTGAAGGATAATATCTGCATAAAGGGAAAAACAACTACCTGCGCATCTAAAATTCTGGAAAACTTTGTTCCCCAGTATAATGCGGAGGTCATCGACCGGCTGGAAAAGGCCGGGCTGGTGATCGTCGGAAAAACAAATATGGACGAATTTGCCATGGGCAGCACCACGGAAACCTCTGCCTATGGAATTACCCGAAATCCCTGGAACCCGGGGCATGTTCCCGGCGGTTCCTCCGGCGGCTCCTGTGCGGCGGTTGCTGCGGGAGAAGCTTATCTTGCCCTTGGCTCTGATACAGGCGGTTCCATCCGCCAGCCCAGCTCTTTCTGCGGAGTAACGGGAATCAAGCCTACCTACGGAACCGTTTCCCGTTACGGGCTGGTTGCCTATGCTTCCTCTTTGGATCAGATCGGCCCGGTGGGAAAGGATGTGGCGGACTGCGCGGCCCTTCTGGAGATCATTGCCGGACACGATCCCAAGGACAGTACCTCCATGGAAAGGGAGGATCTGGATTTCGGCAGTTCCATGACAGGGAAGGTTATGGGAATGAAGTTCGGAGTACCCAAGGAATATCTGTCCGAGGGACTTGATCCGGAAGTAAAAGCTGCCTTTATGGAAGTTTTGAAAAATCTGACCCAGCAGGGAGCGATCGTTGAATTTTTCTCCATGAAGACGACGGAATATATGATCCCTGCTTACTATATCATTGCCAGCGCGGAGGCCAGTTCCAATCTGGAACGTTTTGACGGCGTGAAATACGGCTACCGCGCGCCGGAATATGAAGGCCTCCACGATATGTATAAGCGTACCAGGACCGAAGGCTTCGGGGAAGAGGTAAAGCGCCGTATTATGCTGGGTTCCTTTGTATTAAGCTCCGGTTACTATGACGCCTATTACCTGAAGGCGCTGAAGACAAAAGCCCTGATCAAGCAGGAATTTGACAGAGCTTTTGCAGACTATGACGTGCTTCTGGCCCCGGCGGCTCCCTATACGGCGCCGAAGATCGGGGAGAGCTTAAAGGATCCTCTTGCCATGTATCTGGGAGATATTTATACGGTGGCAGTCAACCTGTGCGGCCTTCCGGGAATTACGGTTCCCTGCGGTTTTGACAGGGCAGGGCTGCCCATAGGGATCCAGATGATCGGAGACTGCTTTATGGAAAAGAAGATCCTGCGTGCCGCCCATGCCTATGAAAGCGCGCGCGGTTCGATAAAAGCACCGGAGAAGGGAGGCATTCTGGCATGAAACAATATGAAACAGTCATCGGCCTGGAGGTACATGTAGAGCTTGCCACTAAAACAAAGATTTTCTGCGGCTGCTCCACGGAATTCGGAGGAGCGCCCAATACCCATACCTGTCCGGTCTGCACCGGAATGCCGGGGTCTCTTCCCGTTTTAAATAAGCAGGTTGTGGAGTTTGCCTTAAAAGCTGGTATTGCAGCCAATTGTAAGATCAACCAATACTGTAAATTTGACAGAAAGAATTACTTTTATCCGGATAACCCGCAGAATTACCAGATTTCCCAGCTTTATCTTCCTATCTGCCATGACGGCTTTGTAGAGATCGAAACCTCCGCTGGCAAAAAAAAGGTGCGCATTCATGAAATGCACATGGAAGAGGACGCGGGCAAGCTGATCCATGACGAATGGGAGGACTGCTCCCTTGTGGATTATAACCGAAGCGGCGTGCCGCTTATTGAAATCGTTTCCGAGCCGGATATGCGCAGCGCGGAAGAGGTTATCGCCTATCTGGAAAAGCTCCGCTGCATGATGCAGTATCTGGGCGTTTCCGACTGTAAGCTTCAGGAAGGCTCCATGCGTGCGGATGTGAACCTTTCTGTAAGAGAAGCGGGAACGGAAGCCTTTGGAACAAGGACAGAGATGAAAAACCTGAACTCCTTTAAGGCCATCGCAAGAGCCATTGAAGGCGAGCGGGAACGCCAGATCGAACTTCTGGAAGCAGGCAGGCCTGTCATTCAGGAGACGCGCCGCTGGGACGACAACAAAGAATCCTCCCACGCCATGCGTTCCAAGGAGGACGCCAAGGATTACCGTTATTTTCCGGATCCTGATCTGCCTCCCATCCATATTTCCGATGAGTGGATCGAGGAACTGAAAAACTCCCAGCCGGAGCTGAGAGAAGAAAAGATGGCCCGTTATCAGGAGGAATTCGGGCTTCCGGCCTATGATGCGGGTATTCTGACAGAGTCCCGCCATCTTGCAGGACTGTTTGAGGACACGGCCATTCTCTGCGGCAATGCAAAAAAAGCCGCCAACTGGTTTATGGTGGAGGTGCTCCGCCTTATGAAGGACAGGGGCATGGAACCGGAAAAGGTAGCGTTCACACCGCAGCATCTGGCTGATCTCATCAATATGGTAGAGAAAAAAGAGGTCAGCGCCCAGAACGCCAAGAAGGTTTTTGAAAAAGTTTTTGAAGAAGATATCGATCCGGTCTTGTATATTGAAGAAAAAGGCCTTAAAATTGTAGAGGACACCGGGCTTCTCAACGAAACCCTGAATAAGATCCTGGATGCAAATCCGGGCCCTCTTTCGGAACTTCTGGGAGGCAAGGAAAAGGTGTTCGGCTTCTTTGTGGGACAGATGATGAAGGAACTGAAGGGAAAAGCAAGCCCTGATGCGGTTCGGGAAGCGCTCACAAAGGAAATTGAAAAACGCAGGTAACGGAAAATCGCCGTACATGGGATTAGCCTGCCAGCTATAAAATACGATAACAATTGTTATGAGGAGATTTTTACTATGGTAACAGTGAATAAGAATTACCTGAAATTGCCGGGAAGCTACCTGTTTTCTACAATTGCCAAAAAAGTAGCCGCTTATCAGCGGGAACATCCCCGGGAACGTATTATCCGTCTGGGAATCGGAGACGTAACGCAGCCTCTGGCTCCGGCGATCATTGATTCCCTTCATAAAGCTGTGGATGAAATGGCGCATGCGGAAACCTTCCGCGGATATGCGCCGGATCTGGGCTATGATTTCCTGCGCAATGCCATCGCGGCAAACGATTACGAGGCGCGTGGATGCCGGATCTCTCCGGAGGAGATTTTTGTTTCCGACGGAGCAAAGAGTGATTCCGGAAATATTCAGGAGATTTTCGGCATTGATAATAAAGTGGCTGTCTGCGATCCGGTTTATCCGGTTTATGTGGATACCAACGTGATGGCGGGGCGTACCGGAGAATATAATCCTGCCCATGAGAACTTTGACAATGTGATCTATATGCCCTGCAGGGAAGAAAACGGCTTTTTGCCGGAGTTTCCGAAGGAAACCCCGGATCTGATCTATTTATGCTTCCCCAATAATCCAAGCGGCGCCGCTATTACCAAAGAGCGCCTTCAGGAATGGGTGGATTATGCCAATAAGACAGGGGCGGTCATTATTTATGACGCGGCCTATGAGGCTTATATTACCGAGGAAAATATCCCTCACAGTATTTATGAGTGCGAAGGCGCCAGAACCTGTGCTATCGAGCTTCGCAGTTTTTCCAAGAATGCCGGCTTTACCGGAGTACGTCTTGGGTTTACCGTTGTCCCAAAAGAGCTTGTCCGTGACGGCGTGACGCTTCACAGCCTTTGGGCAAGACGCCATGGAACCAAGTTCAACGGGGCGCCGTATATTGTACAGCGTGCGGGCGAGGCTGTTTATTCTCAGGAAGGAAAAGCACAGTTAAAGACGCAGATTGATTACTACATGAGAAATGCAAAGGTCATTTACGAGGGGCTGAAAAACGCAGGCTACTCTGTATCCGGAGGCGTCAATGCTCCGTATATCTGGCTGAAGACCCCTGATAACATGACCTCCTGGGAATTTTTCGACTATCTTCTGGACAAGGCTCACGTAGTAGGGACACCGGGTTCAGGCTTCGGAGCCCAGGGCGAAGGCTTCTTCCGCCTGACCGCGTTCGGAACCTATGAAAATACCGTAGAAGCAATTGAACGAATGGCCGCATTATAAAGGCGAACTCTGAATGTGCCGAATTTCCGGCAGTTACAAATTGTCAGCCGCAGGCCGGGCCAGTCAGTGCAGGGCCCGGGAGTGAACATTAACGAAAATGCAGCTTTATTATCGGTTTATCCGGTAATAGGGCTGTATTTTTTGCGGAATATCCAGAAGTTATAAGAAATATCCTGAAAGTCATAAGTTGTTTCAATAAGTTATTTCTGTACAGTTCCTTATTGCCGTAGCCCTGGTTTTGTCGTATAATTAAAACTCGTAAAAAGGCAAATACCCCGCGGCAGGCATGCCCGTTGAGAGGGAGACAGGCACGTCCGTCCGGCTGGAGCAATGATGCACTGGCCGCCTGCGGGAATAAACAGATAAACAAGAGGGATGAAGATCATATGATGGACTATGAAGCAGCAGCGGATCTGCTGGATTTTATCGAAAAAAGCCCCACAGCCTTTCAGGCGGTTGAGGAAGTGAGACAGCGCCTGCTCTGGGAGGGGTTTACAGAGCTTTCGGAAAAAGAACGGTGGGAGCTTCGCCGCGGCGGAAATTATTTTGTTACAAGGAATCATTCCGCACTGATCGCGTTTTCCATTCCGGAAGCGGATATCTATCAGTTTCATATTATTGCCAGCCACAGTGATTCTCCCACATTCAAGATTAAGGAAAATCCTGAGATGCTGGTGGAAAACGCTTATGTGAAGCTGAATGTGGAAAAATACGGAGGAATGCTCCTTGCGCCCTGGTTTGACAGGCCACTGTCTGTGGCGGGGCG
Organism: Eubacteriales bacterium; assembly: GCA_030524715.1. Classification (GTDB taxonomy): domain Bacteria; phylum Bacillota; class Clostridia; order Lachnospirales; family Lachnospiraceae; genus Blautia_A. The sequence continues at coordinate 6,717 of JAUNGB010000123.1, forward strand.
CGTGATCGTCAGGGAAAACGGAACTTTAAAAGAAAAACTGGTTTGTGTGGACAGGGATCTGCTGGTGATCCCCAATCTGGCCATCCATATGAACCGGGAGGTCAACAGCGGCTATTCCTACAATATACAGAAGGATCTTCTGCCTCTGTATGGAGGGGTGGAGGCGAAGGATTCCTTCTTTGGGCTGATCGCCAAGGCGGCGGGAGTAAACCAGGAGGATATTCTGGGACATGACCTGTTCCTTTATAACAGAGACAAAGGAAGCGTCTGGGGCGCGCAGAGTGAATTTGTATCCGCGCCCCGTCTGGACGATCTGCAGTGTGCCTTTGCTTCTCTTTGCGGCTTTTTAAATGGTCAGAGAAAGGAATCCATTGCCGTTTACTGTGTTCTGGACAATGAAGAGGTCGGAAGCTCCACGAAGCAGGGAGCCGCCTCCACGTTTTTGAAGGATACGCTTCTGCGCCTGAACGGCAGCCTGGGAAGAAGCTACGAAGAATATCTGATGACTCTTGCGGGAAGCTTTATGATTTCCGCGGACAATGCCCACGCCATGCACCCCAATTATGTGGAGAAGGCCGACCCGGTAAACCGCCCGGTCATTAATCAGGGAATCGTTATCAAGTACAACGCAAATCAGAAATACTGTACAGACGGTGTTTCCGCGGCTTATTTCAAGCAGCTTTGCGAGAAGGCGGAGGCGCCTTACCAGACCTTTGTCAACCGTTCGGATGTGGCGGGAGGGTCCACTCTCGGGAATATTTCCAACACACAGGCTGCCATGAATACGGTGGATATCGGGCTTCCGCAGCTTTCCATGCATTCCGCCTTTGAGACGGCAGGCGTAAAGGATACCTGGTATCTGTTAAAGGCGGCGGAGGAATTTTATTGCTGACATAATCGGAGGAAGAGACAGGATGAAGAAAAAAGCAGTATTTTTTGACGCGGACGGAACCATCTGCGATATTGAAAAGGGAGTCCCCCAAAGCGCCGTAGAAGCCATCCGGACCCTTCGGGACAACGGCCATGAGGCATGGCTTTGTACTGGAAGGAGCCGCGCCTTTGTACCCTGGTATCTGGAGCAGATTCCTTTTACCGGAATGATCAGCGCCTGCGGGGCGACTATCGAAAAAGACGGGAAACGTCTTTTTAACCGGGAAATGCCTCCTGAAGTGGCGAAGCTTTCTGTGGAGACGCTGCGCAGATACGGACTGATTCCGGTTATGGAGGGCGCTGATTTTATGTACTATGATAAAGACGAATATACCAGTGAGATCAACTGGTACCGTGATCTTATCACAGAAGCCCTGGGGGACAAATGGCGGCCGATCCGCGGCAATGAGGACAACATGGTCATCAATAAGATCAGCGCGAAAATGACGGAGGGCTGCAATGCGGAGCTGGCGTGCCGGGAGCTTTCGGAATATTACGATATTATTCGCCATGAAAGCGGTTCCTTTGCAGGAACCACCATTGAAATGGTTCCGAAGGGATTGAATAAGGCTGTAGGCATTGCCGCCGTATGCAGGATATTTGGAATCGACCGGGAGGATACTGTGGTATTCGGGGATAGCAACAACGATCTTTCCATGTTTGAATATGCCGCCGTCAAAGTAGCCATGGGAAACAGTTCTAAGAAAATTATTGAGCTTGCGGATTATGTGACCACGGATATGTTCCATTACGGTATCAGGAACGGCCTTACCCGGCTTGGCCTGATCTGAGCGTGTCTGAAAATTTGTTTCCGTAGTTTAGAGCGTGTTTGAAAATTGCTTTCTGCAAGATGTATTCCACAATTTGTGGGAGATTTGTCACAAATGGGGGAGGCGTAGCGGGCTACGGCGACCGAATGTGGGGCAAATATACCGCAAAGTGGGGGATGCAGATTGCGGGAATGAATTTTTAAACACGCTCTAACAGTAAAAAAAGTATTTCCTCATTTCACATTTCTGTGGTATGATATCAGGGGTACAGGGATTCGGCCTGGAATGGGAATGACGTGAGGTCAGCGCGGCTGGACCGAATCCTGTGCGGAATGAGTATGCGGCAAAGCGGAATGGGAATATCCTCTTTACCTGTGATATGAGAAATGCGGACGGAGGACTGCGTATATGAAATTTGGAAAAATACGAATTGAAGACGGATATCTGGTATTTACCAGGCATATGAGGATGAACAGCCTTCCGTGCAAGGATATTCTGTGGGCATATATGCGGCGGGAAGGGATGGAAGGCGGTGTCCAGAAGCAGTTGATCGCCAATTATCTGGTGATCGTGACAAGAAGGCGCAAACGCTACAAATTTGATATGACAGAGCGGGAGGTACAGGATTGCCTGAAGCTTTTGAAGGCGCTGAACCCGGAAATGACGGTAGGCTTTCCAAGGAACGGACGGCTTTCTCTCCAGAGCCTTCCGAATACCCGCGACCTGGGAGCTTTACTGGCGGAGGACGGAAGACATATTCTTCCAAGGAAGCTTCTCAGAAGCGGCGCCATGTATCATATTTCTATGGCGGATCAGACAGCCCTGCTGCAGGAATACCGTTTACGGACAGTTATCGATCTCCGTTCCAGTGCAGAGCGGAAGCTGAAACCGGATACGGTGCTTCCGGGGGTGGAATACTATCATATCCCCATCCTTGACGAGGGCGCAAGCTGGATTCCCTATGAACAGACGCTGGAGGGGATCCTTGATAACCTGGACGGAAGCCGGGATGAATATATGATACATAAATATGCAAATCTGCTTAAGGATCAGTATTCTGTAAAGCAGTTCGCGCGCTTTCTGGATGTAATCCTGAGACAGGAGGAAGGCTCCGTGCTCTGGCATTGCGGCATGGGAAAAGACCTTACAGGGGTGGGAACGGCGCTGCTGCTCTGTGCTCTTGGCGTTTCCAGGGAGGTGATCCGGGAGGATTTCCTTCGGACAAACGCTTACCTGAATGAGGAGATGGAATATATGATCCGTTTTCTGGAGAACAGGACGATCGTGGACGCCCACAGAATGGATAACATCCGTGTGCTTTTTAAAGTGAAAGCAGAATATCTGGATGCAGTGTTTGAGACTATTGAGAACTGCTATGGTTCCATAGAGCGTTTTTTGCGCAGGGAATTATATCTGACGCCCAAGACCCTGGAGGATCTGCAGGACAAGTATCTGATATAGTATGTGCAGAATCCGGACAGGGGCAGCGCGGGCTTTCGTTACTGTTTGCAGCGCAGGTGTGAGCTGCAGCATGTTTTTCCGCGGCTATTGTGCGTTTTTTCATTGACAAAAAAATTTATCTTGATATAATGGTAAACATATAAATATTTATTACTTTAAAGGATAGAAGAAATCCGCGCAGCTTCAGATGCGCGGTTCAAGAAATAAAGTATTGAAAGCAGGTGGCTTATGCAAAAGAGAATTTTATCTTTGCTGGTAGATAATACCGCAGGTGTACTGAGCCGTATATCGGGCTTATTCAGCCGTCGTGGCTATAATATTGACAGCCTTTCTGTCGGAGTGACTGCTGACGAGAGATTTTCAAGAATGACCGTTGTGTGCAGCGGGGACGAGCTGATACTGGAACAGATTACCAAACAGCTTGCCAAGCTGGTGGATGTAAGGGATATTAAGGTTCTGGAACCGGAGAACAGTGTCAGCCGTGAGCTGGTCCTGGTGAAGGTTGCGGCGAAACCGGAGCAGCGGGAAGGAATTATTTCCATTGCCAATATTTTCCGTGCCAACGTCATTGACGTAGGCAAGGATTCCCTGGTCATTGAGATGACAGGAAGCAAGAGTAAGCTGGGAGCCTTTATTGATCTGTTGGAGGATTATGAGATTCTGGAACTGGCAAGAACCGGTATTACAGGTCTTTCCAGAGGCGCTCACGACGTAACCTTCCTTTGATTTTGATCTGTATTCAGGACTTGCTGTAGGGTTCTGGCGTGGGAGCCTGGTCAGTTGTGCCGGCATAATTCCGGAACGGATTCCTGCACATCTGATATACTAAGAGGTTTGCTAGGGGGAGGGAATTCCCTTAACGATATTATGAAAAAATTTATAACACTAGGAGGAAACGAAAATGGCAAATAGGATTTTTTATCAGGAAGACTGCAACCTGAGTCTGTTGGATGGGAAAACCATTGCGATCATCGGATACGGCAGCCAGGGACATGCACATGCTCTGAATGCAAAGGAATCCGGATGCAA
>JAUNGB010000124.1 GCA_030524715.1 Eubacteriales bacterium
GCCGTTATATGGCACCGATATACGACGCCGTTATACGACGCCCCGATCCGACTGTTTTTCTATTTTCTGATATGTACCACCACATATTCGCAGTGTTTCCCTGTCCGCAGGGGATAGCCCCATCCGGCAATCCCGGAGGATACAATAATATCCATATCCCCGGATTTTTTATGGCCGTAATTTATCGTCTCTTTATCAAACAAGGTAGTCGCAAGACCCACCGGCCACATCTGCCCTGCATGGGTATGGCCTGACAGCATCAGGTCAAAACCAGCAGCCTGATTTTGCTGAATCCCACGGGGCTGGTGTTCTGCTATGATATGATATTTTAGGGTACTTTCCTCAGATAAGAGGCGCACGGATGCTTTTCTTGGAATTCCCGTTACCGAAGCCACAGTCCGGTCTATTCTGCCTGTAATGCTCAACTCTTCATTGATCTCATATGTTTCATCCTCCAGGATGGTTATGCCGCTTTCTTCTATCGCATCCTGGAGCTGTTCCTCTGTAAATGCGCAGTCTTCCCCGTAAAATCCCTTATCATGGTTCCCATAGACATAATAGACGCCATAGGCGCTGTTAATTCCCGCAAGGATTCTGAACACATCCCGAATCCCCTCCAGGCTTGTCCGTTCATCCACAATATCCCCGCCAAGGATTACAAACGACGGCCTGCTCTCTTCTATTCTACTGCAGATTTCCGCAAGCCTGTCAGCGTCCATGGTCGTACCGAAATGCAGATCGGACAGGAATACCGCATCATAGCCTTCTTCCCGGATATTTTTATCCGTAGTTACGGTGTACTCTGTTTTTATAATAATATGCATATTTATGTACGCATAACCTAATACAAGAGCCGTTATCAAAGCCGGAATAGCCCCGCTGAGATAAACGGTATGCCAGAACCGGCTTTCCCTGCAGCAAAGTTTCACCACAAGCAGCCTTACAATATCCACAGCCGCCGATATTCCTGTAAAGTATAAAACCACCAAAGCCCACAGGCTGAAAAAATTCATGGATGGAACGGTGATCGTCAATGCCAGAAGGGCCGGGCAAAGCTTTCGTACCGCCGTATACTTTTGTTTCCAGATGAGCCCGAAGATTCTTTTAAAAAAGATATAAAGATAAATGAACAGAGGCAGCGCCAGCACTGTCGGAGCAAGTCTGTATAAACTCATGTCAGTCCCTCCAAACATTTTTTATAAGTTTTAAAAAAGGCAGAAAAAAGCAGAAAAAAAATAACTTAATATTAAAAAAATAGTTGAAAAATAGAATCAGGTTTGCTATAATAGCATTCACCGGGGTATGGCGTAGCTTGGTAGCGCGCACGGCTGGGGGCCGTGAGGTCGCAGGTTCAAATCCTGTTGCCCCGATTAAATACAGAAAAACCGAGAGTTTCCAGGAACGGAAACTCTTATTTTTGTTTTATTTTGAGTACCTTTGATTAACAGGTAATCAAAAGGATTTCCGTTTACAGTTCGGCTTTCTCAATTATACAAGAATGGTTTTTGCTTTTTTTGTCATAATTTATACCTATAAGAAGCAAATTACCCTTATATTCCTTTAGGGAATTAAGGTATTTTTTTTCTTTGATCTGCCTGATCGCGCCAACCGCAGATTTATCATATTTTAATTCTACGACCATAGCCGGCTTGTCTGAATACTTTCTTGGCAGAAAAACAATATCTGCAAATCCCTTTCCGGATGGCAATTCTCTCAATAGTGTATAGTGATTGACAGCATGATAATACGCCAGAGAGATTACGCAGCTCATAGCGTTCTCATCGTTATACTGTAAAATGGATGTATGATCCATATGCACTTGTTGAATACCTTTGGCAACTGCACTCTCATTCATTTCCCATGTGTCCTGAAGAAGCTTTTCGGATGCTTTAATGGCGTCGATTACTGAAGTCCAGCCGCATTTCTGAACGGCATTAGCAAAGGCTGTGCGTATTTCTTCATTTGGAATATAGACTTCTTCGGAAGTACTGTCGTAAGCCAGATAACCTAAATGTATCAAAACTGTAAGAATATCGTCTCTGCTTGCGAAGCTCGTCATATCATTTTCGAATGTTTCTGTATTTACTTTGCAGCGGCTGCCTGCTAGCATTTGGACAACAGCGTCTTTTAGTCCGTCAAAATTCATATCGATATATGATTTCAATGATTCATATGTTTCCGTACGGCTCCAATAGCTGGTAATTTTTTTTCTGCGGATGGAATCAACAATGGATTTTGGGTTATAGATATGAGTTCCTTCGTCGAAAACATAACCATCATACCACTTCTGGGCTTCGTCAAAATCCATTTCATATTCACGGTACAAACCTTTCGCTTCTTTTTCTGTAAAGCCGACATACTCAGCCAGAGGTTCTGCGTGAAGCATGGTAAATTCATCAAAGTTATTCAATGCAGATTCCGTTCCATATTTTTTTATCGGAAGAATACCTGTAAGATACCCCAGTGCGATAAAAAATTTGGATGTAGAGTCTTTAAACAAACCACGCAGCAAATTAATATATGCTTTTTGCGCTCTTTCATCGTGCTTGTCTTCTCTGAATATCGTATCCCATTCATCAATGACAATGATAAATTTAGTACCGGTGCTTTTCCCGATTTTGGTCAGGGCTTCCGGGAGATCCATATATTGTTCCTGTAAAATATCTCCATACGCATCCCTGAGTTCTTTAATAATTTCCGAATGAAAAAGGCCCACAGCTTCCAGCGCGGATACTTCCTCGCCTGTTTCCGGATTTCTCCGGTGACGGAAAGTATTTATATCAACGTGAATAACATCATAATGATTCAGGTGAGTCTCAAAATCAGGGCAGCCGCTTATCTTTAGATTGCGAAACACTTCCCTGGAATCACAGCTTCTGTCATAGTAGGATACAAGCATTTCTGCAGTAATCGATTTGCCAAAACGTCTCGGTCTGCTGACACAAATATAGCATTGCTCAGTTTCCAGCACAGAATTTGTATACTCCAGCAGCCCGGTTTTGTCTACATAGATTTTCGAACGTAATACCCGTTTAAATCCTTCATTTCCAGGATTCAGATAAATTCCCACAAGAACACCACCTGTCTTTTTGTTTTAAATATCTGAATTCATTTTAACATAATTAAGTTCAGCCGACAACACCCAGTGCAGTGTGACACATTAGTTACTGTTCATATCTACGGTATAAATAGTAACACGCATTACAAATCATTCCAGTTATTTTTAATTTTTCCTCAAAGGTTCTCTCCCCCGGAGAGATGACTTCCGGGAAAGTCATATTTACAGAAGGGCAGCCGGACTCCTTCACAGGTATCCGGCTGCCCTTCCATTCTTTTTTACCTGTTGTTAATGGCTGTTACAAGAGCATCAATGGATGCGCGGATAATATCCGGGTCAACGCCTGCTCCCCAAGAAAGCGTTCCGTCCGGTTTCTGGATTCCCACATAGGCAATCGCCTTAGAACTGGAACTCTGTTCCAATGCGTGCTCCTGATAGGTTACCAGCTTGAATTTCAATTCGTACGCTTTCTTTAATGCATTGCTGACGGCGTCCAGACGTCCGTTTCCGATTGCTTCTGTGGTAATGGTCCTGCCGCGGAAGGTGGAGGTTACCTGAGTAGTAATTCCGCCGTCCTTCTGCTGGAAATGAACCTCATTAATGCTGTACGGTTCCACCACATTTTCAAAGGTTTTCTTAAACAGACTGAAGATTTCATCCGGATGAAGCTCTTTATGGCTGTGGTCAGAGACAGCTTTAGCCGCATATCCCATGGCCTCACGCATTTTCGGCGGAAGATTCAGGCCGAATTTGGTTTCCAGAATGTAGCCTACGCCGCCCTTGCCGGACTGGCTGTTAATGCGGATCACATCTGCGTCGTAGTTACGTCCCACGTCTGTAGGATCAATAGGAAGATATGGTACAGTCCAGTGATTGGGGTCTTTTTCCTCGAGCCAGTGCATGCCCTTGGCAATCGCATCCTGATGGGAACCGGAAAAAGCGGCAAACACCAGCGCGCCGCTGTATGGGCTTCTTTCGTCCACCTTCATTCCCGTACATTTCTCATAAACCTCACAGATATGCGGCATATCGGAGAAATCAAGCTTCGGATCCACTCCCTGAGAGTACATATTCATGCCCAGAGTTACAATGTCCACATTGCCTGTACGTTCCCCGTTTCCGAACAGGGTTCCCTCAATCCTGTCCGCGCCTGCCAGAAGGCCCATTTCAGAGTCTGCCACGCCGCAGCCGCGGTCATTGTGAGGATGCAGGGAAACAATAACATTTTCGCGGTATTTCATATTTTCGCACATGTATTCGATCTGGCTTGCATAAACATGGGGCATGGAATGCTGGACAGTAACGGGAAGATTGATGATGCATTTGTTTTCAGGCGTTGGCTGCCATACATCCAGAACAGCGTTGCAGACCTCCAATGCATATTCCGGTTCTGTTCCGGTAAAACTCTCCGGACTATACTCAAACTGGAAGTTCCCCTCTGTCTCTTCTGCCAGCTTCTTCAGAAGCGCGGCTCCATCTACGGCGATCTGAAGAATTTCTTCTTTTGATTTTTTAAATACCTGCTCTCTCTGGGCAACGGAAGTGGAATTGTAAACGTGTACAATCGCTTTAGGAGCGCCTTTTACCGCCTCAAAGGTCTTTCGGATAATGTGCTCCCTTGCCTGAGTCAGCACCTGAATGGTCACATCCTCCGGTATCAGATTCTGCTCGATCAGGGTGCGGAGAAAGGTATATTCCGTCTCGGAAGCTGCCGGGAAGCCAACCTCGATTTCTTTAAAGCCGATTTCCACAAGGAGTTTAAAAAATTCAATTTTCTGTTCCAGGCTCATAGGAATGACCAGCGCCTGATTGCCGTCACGAAGGTCTACACTGCACCAGATGGGCGCTTTATCCACATATTCCTTTTCCGCCCATTTCATGCATTTTACAGGCGGCATGTAATACTGTCTCTGATACTTGCTTACATTCATCATTGTTGTTTTCCTCCCATTTGTCATTTTCTGTAATAATAATTTGTTTTGGCATATTTTCTGTTATGCGGTTTTCACCTCACAGAAACGCGGTCGTATACAGAACAACCGGGTATACCTTCCTGTGAAGCATTTTTGTATATCAGGAAAGTTCAGCATTGTACATTTCAGAACAATATGGAGTATTTCCCTAATACAAAAAAAATCTTCCGGCTCTACAGTATTAAAAACTGTAAGAGACGAAAGACACTTGTCCTGCGCGGTACCACTCTTATTTATGATGGCTTCATACACTCATGGGATACGGAATCTCCGAAGAAATCCTTATATCCTCTCCAAATAACGGTGGATACCGTCTGCGTCTACTTTCTGTAAAGATTTCGGGCAGATGCTCCGAGGCGAGTTCCACGACTTCCTTCCGCTGCTTTCCACCAACCAACAGCTCTCTGTACTCCAGTCCTCATGTACTATTCCCCATCAACGCTTTAGCTTTATATATTGTTTTTTACAAGGTTAACATTTTCCCCTGTAAATGTCAACCCCCAAAATTGAAGCCGACAGGGTTGTACACGCCCCAAAATAAAAAATCCAAGCCGACAGAATCGTTTTTCAAGAAATCCCCATACCAAGAAAAACGCTTAGTCTTTCTTTCCATAATTTTGGGTCCATAATTTTTGCATAATTTTTATTGAAATTTAATTGACATCCTGCCAGCAGAAATCTATAATAAAAAAGTCGTAAACACTTCATGGTCATTCGACCGGATTATCCCTGTGAGCAAAAAAATTCAGAAAGCGGATTGCATTGTAAAGGAAATTTTTGTATAATAGAAGAACAAAATGCTCTTTTACATTGTGAATCTGTATGTATTCTTACGAGTAAAGGAGGATGTATGCAGGAAAAAGATGCAGTTAGTATCAAATACTTTAAGGATAAAAGGCGTTTTGCAGATTTAATAAACGGACATTTGTTTGGGGGAAAAGAATTTGTAAAAACAGTTAAGGAAAAATGTAAAACATCGAAAGGAGGGCATAACGTGTGCCGTGCGATTCAGGATCTGATTACAGAAGGTGTACAGCAGGGATTTCAGGATGGTTTTCAGGATGGTTTTCAGCAGGGAGAATTATTAACCAGAAATGTATTTCAGTTAAAGCTGTCTGGCGCAGACTATGAAGAAATTGCGCAGAAATGCCATATTCTGGTAGACAGGGTTCAAGAAATTCTGGAGGGAACTCCAATATAAACGGGGTATATCAGATGTGGGATGGCTCTCGCCTCTATAGGCGGTGAGTAACGAATTCGTATCAGTGGTGGGATTCAATCCCCCATCTGATATAGTATTTTGCAACAACCTACATTTTGCCTCTGCAAAAACAATTTTTAACGGAACTGCCCCTTCCTGCTTCACGGGAAGGGGCAGTTCCGTTTTTTAATATGCCTGCTGTAAGCAAAAAAACGGTTTCCAACTGTACGGCCGGAACAATTTCGCTGCCATATCTCAGACACATTCTGTTCACTTGCTGTTAATATAATTTACAAGCCCTTCTGCTTTAATGATCTTCTGCATAAATTCCGGGAATGCCTGTCCTTTGAACTCGGTTCCTTTGGTACGGTTGTAGATCATGCCGGAATCGAAATCCACTTCTACCTCGTCTCCGTCCTCAATTCCCTTGCTTGCAGCAGGACATTCAATGATCGGAAGTCCGATGTTAATGGCATTGCGGTAGAAAATCCTTGCAAAGGTTTCTGCGATTACGCAGCTTACTCCTGCCGCTTTGATCGCAATGGGCGCATGCTCCCTGGAAGAACCGCAGCCGAAATTTTTATCAGCAACAATGATATCTCCCTTTGCTACCTTATTCACAAAATCCTTATCAATGTCCTCCATGCAGTGGGTTGCCAGTTCTGCCGGATCTGAAGAATTGAGATAACGGGCTGGAATGATAACGTCTGTGTCTACATTGTCTCCATATTTGAATACTCTGCCTTTTGCCTGCATAGCCAATTCCTCCTTATAATCCTAATTCTTCCGGTGCGGAAATCTTTCCGGTAACGGCGCTTGCCGCCGCAACTGCAGGGCTTGCCAGATATACCTCAGATTTCACATGTCCCATACGTCCTACAAAGTTACGGTTGGTGGTGGAAATACAGCGTTCTCCTTCTGCCAGAATGCCCATATATCCTCCAAGGCACGGACCGCAGGTCGGCGTGCTGACAACAGCGCCCGCCTCGATAAAGATCTTCAGCAGTCCCTCTTCCATTGCCTGTAAATAAATCGCCTGGGTGGCAGGAATCACGATGCAGCGCAGTCCCTTTTTCACCCTGCGTCCCTTTAAAATCTCTGCCGCAACGCGAAGGTCGTCAATACGTCCGTTGGTACAGGAGCCGATCACAGCCTGGTCTACCACAACATCCTCTGTAATCTCACTGATAGTCTTTGTATTTTCCGGCAGATGCGGGAATGCGACCGTAGGTTCCAGCGTACTTAAGTCAATGGTGTACTCTGCGTCATAGACGGCGTCCTCATCCGCCTCGTAGATTTTGTACGGTCTTTTGGAATGCGCCTCCATATATGCGATCGCCGCTTCGTCTACAGGGAAAATCCCGTTCTTTCCGCCTGCCTCGATTGCCATATTGGCAATAGTAAAACGATCGTCCATGGAAAGATTCTTAATTCCCTCTCCCACAAACTCCATGGATTTATAAAGAGCGCCGTCCACACCGATCATGCCGATGATATGTAAGATCACATCTTTTCCGCTTACCCATTTTTTCGGCTTGCCGATAATATTAAATTTGATCGCTGAGGGAACCTTGAACCAGGCTTTGCCTGTTGCCATACCAGCCGCCATATCCGTGCTTCCCACGCCGGTGGAAAAAGCCCCCAGCGCCCCGTAGGTACAGGTATGGGAGTCTGCGCCGATAATCGCGTCTCCGGCAACTGCCAGCCCCTTCTCCGGGACAAGAGCGTGTTCGATTCCCATCTCTCCTACGTCAAAATAATTGGTGATCTCATGCTTACAGGCAAACTCACGCACGCATTTGCAGTGCTCTGCTGATTTAATATCCTTATTCGGAATAAAATGGTCCATGACCAGAGCGATCTTATCTTTGTCAAATACGGTCGGAACCGTCATTTTTTCCATTTCATGAATGGCTACCGGAGAAGTAATATCATTCCCCAAAACCAAATCCAGATCAGCCTCGATCAACTGTCCGGCTTCCACGTAATCTAATCCTGCATGTGCTGCAAGGATTTTCTGGGTCATTGTCATTCCCATGCTTGATTTCCTCCTGTTTCTCAATTACTATATGTTATTGGCCCATAGCCCTGCAGCCAGTACAAGGCTTTGGAGTTGAACAATAACTACTATGTTGCTATTCTACCATGATTTTTGTTATAATGAAAATACATATTAATCATACTTATTATAACTTGTAGTTATGGTTATGTCTTTGGATTTACTTCATGGAGGTGCATTATGCAGGAAAACCTTTCTCTGTATCATATTTTTTATACCGTAGGCTGTACCGGAAATATTTCTCAGGCGGCAAAGGAGCTTTATATCAGCCAGCCTGCCATCAGCCGGGCAATCCAAAAGCTGGAGGAAAATCTGGATACCACACTTTTTAAACGCAATTCCCGGGGAGTCACTTTAACTCCGGACGGACTTGCCCTTTTTGAAAAGGTAAAGGAGGCATTCTCTATCCTTGCGGACGGAGAAAGCGCTATCATACACAACCGCTCCCGGGAGATCCCCAGACTCCGCCTGGGCGCCAGCTCCACGTTAAGCAAATATGTACTGCTCTCCCATCTGAAATCTTTTATTGCCGCTAATCCCCAGGTCCGTATTGCCATTTCCTGCCAGTCCACTTATCAGACGCTCCGCCTGCTGGATGAGGGAAAAATCGACCTGGGACTTATCGGACGTCCCAAAAAGCTGCACGGCTATTATTTTGAGCCGCTTATGTATATCAGCGACACCTTTATCGCCACACAGCAGTATTTAAAAAATCAAAAGGAGCTGTTCCCCAACGAGCCTCTCACCCATAACGCTACCTTTATGATGCTGGACGAAAATAATATTACCAGACAGTCTGTCAACAGCCAGCTTAAGGAGCACCGTATGGAGCTGAGCCACATTCTGGAGGTCACGTCCATGGATCTGCTCATCCAATTTGCACAGATCAGCCTGGGAATTGCCTGTGTCATCAAGGAATTTGTCCAGCAGGAGCTGGATTCGCAAACCCTTGTGGAGGTTCCCATGGGCTTTTCCTTTTCTAAAAGGCAGATCGGATTTGCCTGCCGCAAGGGTGAGGAAACACAGCCGCTTCTGGCGCATTTTTTCAAAAAAGTATAGCCCCGTGGAGCGTTTTATCATAGAAATTCCTCTGAGTTTTAAACTTCCTGCAGACCTCAAAAACAGCACTGCCATCTGACAGTGCTGTTTTTATAATCTACGAATTTTCTTCGGAAACCTCAAACTCCGCTGCGCTGCGAATTAGCTTCGAACATGTTTGAGTATCGCTAAATTCTACGCTATAATTCTTCGGAAACCTCAAACTCCGCCGCGGCTACGTTTGAGTATCGCTAAATTCTACGCTACGCTCCGAATTTAGCTTAGTTATTAATCAGCTTATCTTCGCCGTTCCAGCTATACAGTTTACGTACTTCTTCTCCTACGATTTCTGACGGATGTTCAGCAGCCAGCTTTCTCATAGCTTTGAAGTGAACCTGTCCGCCTGCGGAGGACATATCCAGCAAGAAGTCTTTTGCGAAGGTACCGTCCTGGATGTCTTTCAGGATCTTCTTCATGGTTGCCTTGGTCTCTTCGGTGATGATCTTCGGTCCTGTGATGTAATCGCCGTATTCAGCAGTGTTGGAGATGGAGTATCTCATTCCTGCGAAACCGGACTGGTAGATCAGGTCTACGATCAGCTTCATTTCATGGATACATTCAAAATATGCGTTTCTCGGGTCATATCCGGCCTCTACCAGAGTCTCGAAGCCTGCCTGCATCAATGCGCAGACACCACCGCAGAGAACTGCCTGCTCGCCGAACAGGTCTGTTTCTGTTTCTGTACGGAAGGTTGTTTCCAGAACGCCGGCTCTTGCGCCGCCGATAGCCAGTGCATATGCAAGTGCTTTATCCAGAGCCTTGCCGGTAGCATCCTGCTCTACGGCTACCAGACACGGAACGCCCTTTCCTGCCTGATATTCGCTTCTTACCGTATGTCCCGGTCCCTTAGGTGCGATCATGGTAACGTCAACAAATTTCGGCGGTACGATACATCCGTAATGAATGTTGAAGCCGTGTGCGAACATGAGCATATTTCCTTCTTCCAGGTTCGGCTCGATGTCTTTTTTGTAAAGGGCAGCCTGCTTTTCATCATTGATCAGGATCATGATAATGTCTGCCTTTTTTGCTGCCTCTGCTGCTGTATATACTTCAAATCCCTGTTCTTCTGCTCTCTTCCAGGATTTGCTTCCTTCATAAAGTCCGATGATAACGTTGCATCCGGATTCCTTTGCATTCAGAGCATGTGCATGTCCCTGGCTGCCGTATC
>JAUNGB010000125.1 GCA_030524715.1 Eubacteriales bacterium
GTTTTTCCACCAAGGGGATAGTGCGCCCAAAATTCAAGTTACAGATTCACACTTTCCATAATGGAGACTTCAAACGGGCATCTTGTTTCGCAGGCGCCGCACTGGATACACTCTCCGGCATGATGGGGCAGAACCTCATAGTGCTCCCGTACCGTTTCCGGAACCTCCCCCTGCGCCCTTGCAAGATTCAGGAATTTTGTAACGGAGGCGACGTCGATCTGCTTCGGGCAGGGCGCGCAATGGCTGCAGTACATGCAGTGGCCTTTCCAGCTGATATTCGGAAAAGAAGCAAAGGCCAAAGCGTAATCCTTTTCTTCCTCTGATGCGGTTTCATAGGAAATGCATGCCTTTAACTGCTCTACGGAATGTGCTCCCGCAAGAACCGTTGCCACAGCAGGGCGGGTAAGAGCATAATGCAGACATTGATTGGCGGTCAGGGCTTTTCCCGCTGGCGAAAGCTTTTCGTCCAGAAGATCGCCGCCGCCGAAGGCCTTCATGACAGTAATGCCCACTCCCAGGCTTTGACAGACTTCATATAGCTTCTGGCGTTCAGGATCCATGTTCACCAGAGGGGAAGCATAGCTTTCATTTTTCCACAGGTCTTCTACATCCTCGCTTGCAGGCTGAAGGTCGTAGCAGGGATTTACGCTGAACATCAGCACCTCAATATATCCGCTTTTTACAGCCTCCAGCGCAACCTGGGGATTATGGCTGCTTAATCCGATATGACGGATGCGTCCCGTCTTTTTTAATTCCAGCGCATACTGCAGTACCGGCCCGGATGCAATGGTTTCCCAGTCCTGCATAGAATCTACATAATGGATCATCCCTACATCAATATAATCGGTCTCAAGCAGAGACATCATTTCCTCGAAACCGGCTTTTACCTCCACAATATTACGGGAGCGTTTGTACTGTCCGTTCTTCCATATGGAGCAAATATGCGACTGAATGATAAACTTGTTTCTCCGCCCTTTGAGAGCCTTTCCAACGCTGGCGCGGACCTGCGGGTCTGATGTATAAAGATCAAAATAATTCACGCCGTATTTTTCTGCGGCGTCAAAAAGAAGCTGAGTGTTTTGGCAGTCGTTTTCCGCGAAGCCTTCACATCCCATTCCGATTTCGCTTACTTCTAACCCTGTATTTCCTAATTTACGGTACCTCATGATTCTTACCTCCTGATTTTCCGGTCTTCCCGCCGTTTGGAGTATGTTTGGAAATTGCGGGAATGAATTTTCAAACACACTGTAAACGGCAGGAGCGATATCCATGCTACCGTTCACACCTACGGTGTAAAGAGTAACATATCCATTAATTTACAATTACATTTTAACATAGGTCAGGAGCCTTTGTGAACCCGGTGTCTATAGGATTTTCACACCTGCGGTGTAAATTGCAGTGTGAACAGTAATGGTAAATAAAAATAAGAAACGCATATCTGCCCTTCCTTCTCTCATATTTATAATAGACAGTACATTTATGATCAGCGGGATGCTCCGCGAGGATGTGCAGGGATTCGGTTTGGAATTATGTCAGCGTAGCTGACCCGAATCCCGCACCAAGACTCGCGAGCGAGTCTTGAAAGCAAAGCAGAATGTGAATGTCCGCTTTATTAAAATCCAACTGTGCAGCCGGTACAGTCGTCATAATATCAGGGAAGGAGGCAGGAATGTCCGGGGGAGAAAAGAAAAAGACAGAAAAAATCGACATGACCCTTTTGGCGCTGGTTCTGCTTCTGGCGGCGTTCGGTCTGGTGATCTTATTCAGTACCAGTGCGTATAACGGAAGAGTGCGGTTCCATGATTCCGCCTATTATTTCAAAAAACAGTTTTTTGCCACAGCTTTGGGGCTGGCGGCCATGTATGCGGTATCCCGGATGAATTATCATTTTTTTGTCTCTCTTGCTCCGGCGGCGTACCTTTTGTCCATGGCCCTCTCCACGGCGGTGCTCCTTGTAGGGCAGGAGATAAACGGCTCCAAACGCTGGCTGAATCTTGGCCCTTTATCCTTCCAGCCTTCAGAGTTTGCCAAGGTTGCGGTGATTTTGTTTCTGGCCTGGCAGATTGACAGGACAAAGAAAAATACTTCGGGTTTCTGGTTTATGTGCCGCACCATGCTGACACTGCTTCCGATCGTAGGACTTGTGGGCTCTAATAACCTGAGTACGGCAATCATTATTCTTGGAATCGGAGTGATTCTGATTTTTGTATCAAATCCCAGGTATATGCAGTTTATCGGCCTTGGTGGCGCGGGCATAGGATTTATCGGGGTCTTTCTCGCGGCGGAAAGCTACCGTCTGGAGCGTCTGGCAATCTGGAGAAATCCGGAAAAATATGAAAAAGGCTTTCAGACCATTCAGGGGCTGTATGCCATTGGAAGCGGCGGACTTTTTGGCCGTGGGCTGGGCAGCAGCCTTCAAAAGCTGGGATTTGTGCCTGAAGCGCAGAATGATATGATTTTTTCTATTATCTGCGAGGAACTGGGCCTCGTGGGGGCTTCGGCCCTGATTCTTATTTTTGCCCTGCTTCTCTGGCGTCTCTGCGTGATATCCATGCATTGCCGGGATCTGCAGGGAACCCTGATCTGCGCGGGAATCATGGGACATATGGCGATCCAGGTGATCCTGAATATAGCCGTAGTGACCAATACGATACCCAACACCGGAATTACCCTGCCCTTTATCAGTTACGGCGGAACCTCGGTGGTGTTCCTTCTGGCGGAAATGGGGCTTGCGCTGAGCGTCAGCAGTCACAGATAAAAGCCTTCTGCATATGATAGGTGTAAGAGGCCCTTTTAGGAGTGGGAAGGCTTGTGGACGACATTCGCATAGAAGGAGGAAGGCCCCTTGGCGGGACTGTGGCCATACAAGGGTCTAAGAACGCGGCGCTGCCGATGATGGCCGCGTCCCTGCTTCACAGAGGAGTCAGCGTGCTGAAGGGCTGTCCCAGGATCGCGGACGTATTTTGTATGGAAGAAATCTTAAAAAAACTGGGAGCCTGTACATGGTGGATAGACCATGATCTTTATATGGACTGCACCAATGCAGATAAAACAGAAATATCCGGGACAGATACGGGAAAAATGCGGTCTTCCGTGATTCTTCTGGGCGCTTTGCTGGGGCGGAGCCATAGAGGGTGCATGGGATATCCCGGCGGCTGCGTGATCGGAGAGCGCCCCATCGATCTGCATCTGACAGCGCTGAGACGTCTGGGCGCGGAAATCGAAGAGCGGCCTTTCTTTGTTGCCGCCTGCGGGGAGCTGGAAGGGGCGGAAATTATTTTTCCCAAAAAAAGCGTAGGGGCTACAGAACAGGGAATTCTTGCCGCGGTCCTTGCCGCAGGCGAAACCAGTCTGGTAAACTGCGCCAGAGAGCCGGAGGTCCAGTGGCTTTGCCGGTATCTCAGGGGAATGGGGGCGAAGATCGCGGGAGACGGCGGCGACTGTATCCGGATTACGGGAGTGGAGTCGCTGAATGCGGGAAATATGCAGGTTCCGCCAGACCGGATCGTTGCCGGAACGTATCTCTGCGCCTGTGCCGCCACCAGGGGATGTATTACCATTGAGAATCCTCCGGAGGGCGAGCTGGATGCTTTCCTGGAAGTATATCGGAAAATGGGTGGACAATATCACATAAAGAGTGGTAAACTATTAGCGGACGGAACCGGGATATGTCATCCTGTTCCATTTCTTGAGACAGAGGAGTATCCTGGATTTCCCACAGATTTGCAGTCTCCTCTGCTTGCGGCTCTCGTCACGATACCGGGGAAGAGCCATATCATGGAAATGATTTTTGAGGATCGCTATAAGGCGGCCTATGAAATGAACCGTATGGGCGCCTGGATCACGGTTGCCGGAAAGGACGCCTGGGTGGAGGGCGGCTATCCTCTCCATGGCTGTACGGTTTATGCACAGGAGTTACGGGGAGGGGCGGCTCTTATTCTGGCAGCTCTGGCGGCAGAAGGAAAGACTACCGTAAAGGGATATTCTTTTATCCGCCGCGGCTATGAGCATATTTGTGAGGATCTGCGCGCTCTGGGAGGCATAATAGTAAAGGATTGATTTATGAGTAGTACATCCAATAATTGGAAAAAACCGAAATTTACAAAAAAGACCTGGAAAATTATCATTGGTTCTTGTGCAGGAGCTCTTTTGGCTGGAGTTATTTTCTTTTTTACTTATTATAATGTAGAGACTGTGGAGGTAATGGGAAGCAGCCATTATACCAAAGAAGAGGTAAAGGAGATGATCCTGCGGGGACCGCTGGCGTCCAATTCTGTTCTGGCGCCGCTTCTGTACAGCAGTGATGACGCGGGAGATATTCCTTTTGTAGAGGGCTTCCGTGTCAAACAGGTCAATCGGAATACCATCGCTATCAGTGTGAAGGAGAAGAAGCCTGTGGGCTGTATCCCCTATCTGGACAGCTATGTATATTTCGACAGAAATGGAGTTTTTATCGAAAGCTCTGTGGAACGGGTGGAATCGGTCCCGTATTTTGACGGTATTCAGGTAAGCCATGTAATAAAAGATGAAAAGCTTCCTATAAAGGGTACTACAGTTCTGAATACGGCGGTTGCCCTGGCGACGATTTTTGAAAAGAACCAAACCATTCCGGATCATATCGTATTCGACCAGAACTATCAGATTTCCCTTGTATACGGGGATATTACCGTGCAGCTTGGGAAGGACGAGAATCTGGAAGAAAAAATGGCGCGTGCCATTGCGATCCTTCCTCAACTGACCGGAGAAAAGGGAATCCTTCATCTGGAGAACGTTACGGACAGCGCCAAAAACACGTTTGAGCGTGAAATAGAAGAAGTGACCTCAGAGAACTGGAACGGCGGCTATGAAGAGGACGGAAGCTATACAGGAACCGGAGAATACGACGAAAACGGAAATCATGTAGGGCCAAAGCCAAAGACCGCCCTTGATTACGCACTGGAAAGTTGGCCGGGCGGCTATGATGAGGAAGGGGATTATACAGGTGCGGGAGAGTACGATGAAAACGGAAATTATGTAGGCCCTGCGCCTACTCAGGAAACAATGGATGCCAACGGGGACTGGCTTGGAGGCTATGATGAAAACGGACGCTTTATAACCACCGGGGAGTATGACCGGGAAGGGAACTATGTAGGGCCGCGGCCAGAAAATACAGACGGCACCGAGGATAGCTCCGGTGACAGTACCGGAGAGGATACAGAGGATGGCAGCTATGAAGACACCGAAAGCGACTGGTCGGATACGTCCTACGACGGCTCTTACGATGGAAGCTATGACGGTTCTTATGACGGATATTAGAGAGTGTTTGAAAATTGCTTTCTGTCAGATGTGCGTCACAGTTTGCGGGAATGAATTTTCAAACACGCTCCAGAGTGAGGTTCCTATGGCAGTTTCGATAATGGCTGCTGTAACGGTTCCTATGTGTAAGGCGATATGATTTCCGCATCAAGACGTGAGAACGTATTCCGCACCAGGACGCGAGGACGAGTCTTTACCGTTGTCTGTGGCAGGCTTCAGAGCGGCAGTATGAGAAGAGTTCCCATGGGAGATGGCGAATTTCAGTGAAAAAAGTATAAAAAAACAAAAATAGTGGTTGATTAATTTGCAAAAAAAATATATGATATATCTATATGTAGCTTGATATAAATGACTGAATTTATATATCAGGAAGAAATAAAGGAGGAAGTACATTGTTAGAGATAATGACAAATGAGGCTGAGTCATCTGCAAAAATTATCGTCATTGGTGTAGGTGGGGCTGGAAATAATGCAGTAAACAGAATGGTAGAAGAGGCCATTGGCGGAGTGGAATTTGTAGGTGTCAACACTGATAAGCAGGCTTTGACTCTGTGTAAAGCTCCGACTGTACTTCAGATTGGTGAAAAGATAACGAAAGGTCTTGGCGCAGGAGCAAAGCCGGAAGTTGGTCAGAAGGCCGCTGAGGAGAGTATAGAAGAAGTAAAACAGTTGGTTGAAGGCGCCGATATGGTATTTGTTACCTGCGGTATGGGCGGCGGAACAGGAACAGGAGCAGCGCCTGTAATTGCGGGAGCTGCGAAGGAAATGGGCATTTTAACAGTCGGCGTTGTTACCAAGCCTTTCCGTTTTGAAGCAAAAACACGTATGAACAATGCCCTCGCGGGTATTGAGAATCTGAAGAAAGCAGTGGATACCTTAATTGTTATCCCAAATGATAAATTACTGGAAATCGTTGACCGCAGGACAACCATGCCGGAAGCGCTCCGCAAGGCTGACGAGGTTCTGCAGCAGGCCGTTCAGGGCATTACCGACCTGATCAATCTGCCTGCACTGATCAACCTTGACTTTGCGGATGTTCAGACTGTTATGACAGATAAGGGCATCGCCCACATCGGTATCGGTGAAGCCAGAGGGGACGACAAGGCAATGGAAGCTGTTCAGCAGGCAGTATCCTCCCCGCTTCTGGAAACCACCATCAAGGGCGCTACTCACGTTATTATCAATATTTCCGGAGATATCTCCCTCATGGATGCCAATGATGCGGCAAGCTATGTGCAGGAGCTTACCGGAGAAGACGCCAATATTATCTTCGGCGCTATGTATGATGATACAGTTGCCGACTATGCAAGGATCACTGTTATCGCAACCGGCTTAAGCGACGCGGTTCAGACCAATCCGTTCGGCGGAAGAAATTCTGCTTCCCCGTTTGGAATGAAGAAACCGTCCGCATCCATGCCTCAGGCCGGAGGCAGCACAGTTAATATGCCGAGTTTCAATATGCCGAACCTGAATTCTTCTCCATACAGCGCTAAGGTTCCTACCAGCACTGTACAGAAGAAGGACATTCAGATTCCGGATTTCCTGAAGAACAGATAATCATAACTTGAAGAACAGATAATCATAATGATATGAATAAGAAAAGAGGACACCGGTGATTTCCGGTGTCCCATTTCTTTTTTCGGGGTTCTTATCAGCAGTTGCAGGTAAAGGTTCCGCATTTGGTGTCGGAACTGGAATTGGCATTGGGGCCGTCGATGTCAATAGCCGCTGCTGTACATTTGCAACTGCTGTTATAGGTGCATTCCTGCGCCTTACAGTCGATCTGGATCTTTTCACAGCCGCAGCGCTCCTGGGCGCTGTTCTGTGCAGAACCGCCCATGCTGCGTTCACGGAAGCTTCCGCAGCTTGTCTCGTCGGCCTGGTGCGCCTGATTTCCGGTTACCTCAATTTCACCTCTTGAACACAGTTCGTTTTCATTGTACATACAGGTTGTTGCAGAACATTTTAAAATTGTCATGATTGATTCCTCCTTTTAGAATATAGGAAGCTACTGTTTACAAAGCAGGTGTGAACAGCAGCTATAGGCATAGTATCACCAAAAAATGTAAGAATATGTATTGCGCCTGATTTTATCTTAATGTCTTAGAGCGTATTTGAAAATTGCTTTCTGTCAGATGTGCGTCACAGTTTGTGAGCTGACGGAAGAAAAGCAAATTTATGCTTGACTTATGACGGGAGTTGTGCTATCCTGTCAAAGTACGTGAGAAAACAAAGCAGAGTTCCACTCTCACCTTAGCGCAAGGAATGCGTCTCGGGTTTATATTGCGCAGTATGACAGGCGTCAGTCTGCATATTTGTGGGTATAACAGGAGTGTGGATTTTGTCCGCACTTTTTTAGTGCTTCAGGACTCGCCCGTGAGTTCCGGTGCGGAAGTCGTCTCACGTCTGACATAGCAGGGGGAAGCGATCAGGCTTTGTTCCATAAGGAACCAGAGGGTGACGAAGGTCATTGAGATCATCTATTATGTATGGAGGTGCAAGACAATTAGCAATTTAATGATTAATGAACAGATCAGAGACAAAGAGGTACGTTTAATCGGAGCAGACGGCACGCAGCTTGGCATCATGTCCGCAAAAGAAGCCATGTTTAAAGCGCAGGAGGCAGGACTTGATTTGGTAAAGATCGCTCCGCAGGCGAAACCGCCGGTATGCAAAATTATCGACTATGGCAAATACCGTTACGAGCTTGCCAGAAAAGAAAAAGAAGCCAAGAAAAAACAAAAGACTATTGAGATCAAAGAAGTACGTCTTTCTCCAAACATTGATACCAATGACTTGAATACAAAGGTAAATGCAGCAAGAAAGTTCCTCTCCAAGGGCGACAGAGTGAAGGTTACGCTCCGTTTCCGCGGAAGGGAAATGGCACATATGGCAAGCAGCAAGCATGTGCTGGATGATTTTGCGGCGCTTCTGGCCGATGTAGCTACTGTGGAGAAGGCTCCGAAGGTAGAAGGCAGAAGTATGACGATGTTTTTAACTGAAAAACGTTAAAATACAGTAACATGTAGAAGAAGATCAAGGAGGAATTTACAATGCCAAAAATTAAAACTTGCAGAGCGGCAGCAAAGCGTTTCAAAAAGACAGGTACCGGAAAATTAGTGAGAAATAAAGCTTACAAGAGCCACATCTTAACTAAGAAATCTCAGAAGAGAAAAAGAAATCTTAGAAAGTCTACTGTTGTTGATTCTACAAATGTTAAGAGTATGAAGAAAGCATTACCATATTTATAAGATAGAGAAGAAGACGAACAGGAGGAAAATAAGAAATGGCAAGAATTAAAGGCGGCTTAAACGCAAAGAAAAAACATAACCGTACATTAAAACTGGCAAAGGGCTACAGAGGAGCCCGTTCCAAACAGTATAGAGTAGCAAAGCAGTCCGTAATGAGAGCGCTTTCCAGCTCCTACGCAGGAAGAAAGCAGAAAAAACGTCAGTTCAGACAGCTTTGGATCGCACGTATTAATGCTGCGGCAAGAATGAACGGCTTATCTTACAGCAAAATGATGCACGGACTGAAAGTTGCGAACATCGATATCAACAGAAAGATGCTTGCGGATCTTGCAGTTAACGATGCAGAAGGCTTTGCAACTTTAGCTGAGATCGCTAAGAAGGCAATCGCATAATTTTACGATATCAAGTCAGAACAAGTTTTAGAGCATCAGCCCGGTGCTGAAGCGCCGAAAACCCGGAAGTTATAGGTTACTGATTCATAGCCTTGCAGACAGTTCAGGTCTGGGAGTAAACAGTGTTACTGTTCATATCCAGGGTATAAACAGTAGCTAAACAGTAACTTATAACTGCCGTTTTTGACAATATTTCACAAAAAGTCTTGACATAAGAAGGATTTAATGTTATATTTTGACTATACTTAATTGAGAAATTGCAAGAGATAGAGGCGATGCAATGAATCACATAGTGTTTCATTAGCGTTGCTTTTTTTATACACGCTCTAGTAAAGGGACGTATTTCACGAAAAAATCACATTATCCAAGGAGGCATACTTAATGGAAAGAGAAACAAGACCTTTTGTACCGTGGCAGTTAGTGGACGATTTTATGACGGCGGCTTTTGTGAAACTGGGAGTGCCGGAAGAAGACGCAAGACTTTGCTCTGACGTATTGCTGGAGAGCGACAGACGTGGTATTGAAAGCCATGGCTGCAACCGTTTCAAACCGATCTATGTTGACCGTATCCGTCAGGGAATCCTGAATCCGGTTACAAAGATCGACATTCTCAAAGAAACCCCAACCACGGCCGTTCTGGACGCTAATGACGGTATGGGCATGGTAGCAAGCAAAAAAGCTATGGATATGTGTATCGAAAAAGCCCATAAATACGGCATGGGTATGGTGGCGGTAAGAAACTCATCCCATTACGGAATTGCCGGCTACTGGACAGGCCTTGCGGCAAAGGAAAACATGATCGGTATCAGTGGTACCAACGCAAGACCTTCTATCGCGCCAACCTTTGGCGTTGAAAACATGCTGGGAACTAACCCCCTGACCTTCACAATGCCCACAGACGAGGATTTCCCGTTTGCGCTTGACTGCGCAACGTCCATCATTCAGAACGGAAAGATCGAATACTACGCACGTATCGGCCATGATACACCGGCCGGTATGGTTATCGGACGCGATGGTTCCGAACTCACTGACAGTGCGCAGATTCTTAAGGATATCCGCAGCAACAAAGCGGCGCTTGCTCCTCTTGGCGGCTTCGGCGAGCTGTTCGCAGGCTACAAGGGATACGGCTACGCAGTAGTTGTTGAGCTTCTCTCAGCAGCTCTTCAGTCTGGCTTGTTCCTGAAAGATCTGGATGGAAAAGACGAAGATGGCAAGATCCGTCCATATCATCTTGGACACTTCTTCATCGCTATTGATACGGAAGCATTTATGGGGGCGGAAGCATTCAAGAAGACAGCAGGCGATATCTTAAGAGCCCTTCGTAATTCTCAGAAGGCGCCCGGCGAGGAAAAAATCTACACCGCTGGCGAAAAAGAGCATGAAGTATGGCTGTACCGTAAAGACAAGGGCGTTCCGGTAACTGACGCTGTACAGAAAGAATTTATTCAGCTTAGGGACGAACTTGGCCTGACGCAGTTCCACTTCCCGTTTGAAGACTAGAGCGTGTTTGAAAATTCATTCCCGCAATCTGCATCCCCCACTTTGCGGTA
>JAUNGB010000027.1:0-3565 GCA_030524715.1 Eubacteriales bacterium
CTCGTAAAAATGCGCTGTTTAACAATTTAAATTTTTCTTCGTGAAACAACCCTGGAAAAATGGCAAAAAAATATTAAAGGTTTCTAAAAAGCTTCAGGAATTTCTTACCGGTGATCTGATTATTGTTTTTTTCTGATTCGGGAAGCGTGGGAGTTTTGACGAGGTTGCAACAGAGCGTAAAATATAAACACCAGAGATAAGCAGTCTCTGGTGTTTGTACATATATGAAAATATATTAATGCGTATATTTCTAAATTACGCATTGGTGTTTCTTTGTCTTTTTCTCATAGTTGCTCCCGACCGGAAGCAGATTTTTCTTATAACCTTCTAAAAAGGAAATCTCAGCTCATATTTTTCCACGCTGATTCTTGCGGCGCCTTCGGCGCAGAAGGTAATGCCGTCGGCGCTCTGCGGCGTGTAGAGCGTCAGGCTTGCAGCCTGTTCTCCGTCGTTGATGAAAACCTCCATGCTGTATCTGTCAAGGAGAATACGAAGCTTTAATTCTCCGTCCCGGGGGGTTACTTTGATATCGCGGCTGTGAACGATATCGTAGAGATAGCCGCTGTGGCTTCTGTCCATACGGAGAGTGGAAGTTCCGGGAGTATAACAGAGAGAGGTATAATATTCACCGCCGCAGGCCAGCTTGATCATAAAGGAATTAAAACTCTGTTTTCCTTCCGAAGTATCTGCGGCAGCCGGAGATTCATCCATATGGATATGGACCGTCATATCCAGAACCCTGCCGCTGACTCCCTTAAGAGACACTTCTTTGGAAACCGGAACATCGGTGTATGCCGCCAGCTCTCCCCGGTAGTTTTCAAGCTCCCGCACCGGATTTTGGATCAATCTGCCGCCGCGCATGGTCAATTCCCTTGGAACAGACAACTGTCCGAAGTATTTGACTCCTTCCGGTACAAATTTGGAGTTGGTCCACGCCTGCATCCAGCCGATCATCACGCGCCTGCCGTCGGGGGTTACGGTTGTCTGAGGCGCATAAAAGTCTATGCCGCTGTCAATGGCATGAACGTATTCCCTTGTAAAGGTATAGGTTTTTTTGTCGTAGGCGCCGATAATCGCAGCAGTGCCGTGGCCTACGTGAAACTCATTTCCGTCCGGTTTCATTGCCATAGGGCTGACCAGCAGAAGCTGTTTTTGGCCAAGTTCAAAGAAGTCCGGGCATTCCCACATGTTTCCGAGCTTTCCGTCGCTGGAATCAAGCATTGCACAGTATTCCCAGTGGAATGCGTCTGTACTTTTATATAAAAGAGCAGCGCCGTTTCCGTCCTCAAGCATATCGACAATAACAGAATAAAAGGTTCCGTCTTCCTCCTGCCAGATCTTCGGGTCGCGGAAATCTGCGATCAGGCCGCCCTTGGGAAGCTGGTCTTTGGAGATGACAGGGTTTCCGGAATATTTGGTGTAATTGACTCCGTCGCCCAAAGCCATGCACTGTGTCTGGAACTGCTCTGTGGTTCCGTCGTCCTTTGCAACCTGCTGTACGGCCGTGTACATGATAAGATGCTTTCCGTCAGCCAGCTCCAGGGCGCTTCCGGAGAAACAGCCGTCCTTATCATAGTCTTCGTCCGGAGCCATAACAACAGGAAGACGTTCCCATGCAATCAAATCCCTGCTTTTTACATGTCCCCAGTGCATGGGGCCCCACTCGTTAGAATAGGGATGATACTGGTAAAACAGATGATATTCGCCTTTATATAAAGAAAAACCGTTTGGGTCATTGATCCATCCGACGCCGCCTGTCATATGATAGCATGGGCGCTCGTCAGGATGAATCCTTTTCATATGCTCTTCTTCAAAATTCCGAGCCTTCTGTAAACATTCGCTAGTCATATCAGAATCCTGCCTTTCAAGTAAACCCGGGGTGAAAAAAACGGACGCAGCAAAAGTACGATTATCAGAATTTTTCTGTGGATTGTCCCCGTCGTAAGGTAACTTTTAACTTTTTATTTTCTTCTTCAGGAACCCGTTCCTGAATCAGGTCCATAATGAGATCTACGCACTGTACGGCGAGTTCATTAATGGGCTGTACAATAGTGGTAACACTTGGATAAATCAGGCGGCTGATGTAGGTGCCGTCATAAGCAACTACTTTGAAATCCTTCGGATAGCGTCTTCCTTTTTTCATGGAGGAACGAATCAGGGAAAGCGCAAGTCCGTCGGTTGCAAAGAAACCGTCCACATCCGGATATTTATCGGTGATTTCGTCAGAAATCTTATCATAGTATGAATAGTCAAACATATTTTGCTTCTGCACATAATTATGGCAGGTAATTCCGTGTTCCCTCATAACCTTATCAAAGGTTTCGTGACGGGCGTTGGAAGGGGTGGAGACAGTATCCGTACCAGTGCACTGCAGAACGTTTTTACAGCCGGCCCTTACCAGCTCTTCGGCGGCTATGCGTCCGCCCTCTACATGATCTACAGCCACACAGGGGATTCCCGGACCGAGATCGCGGTCAAGGGCGACAATCGGTCTGTCGGTTGACTGATAATGCTTAATGTCCAGAGTGTGGGAGCCTGTAATGATACCGTCCACACGCTGCTGCTTTAAAATTTCCAGATACCGTGCTTCGTAGTTCTGTTCAGTCCAGGTGTTGCAGATCATGCTCTGATAGCCGTGGCTGAACAATGCGATTTCCGCTGCGTTGATAAATTCCGCAAAAAAGGGATGTGATATTTCCGGTACGATGATCGCTACGATACCGCTTTTCCGGTGATATAGATTTCTTGCCATTTCATTCGGCGTATAGTTGAGTTCCTTGATCGCCTTGAGAACCTTTTCCCTTGTAGCATCTTTTACATAGCCGGAACCGTTCAGTACCCGGGAAACAGTTGCCGCCCCTACATGCGCGTGCCGCGCAACATCCTGAATAGTTGTCATAATATACCTCTTTATTTCTTTATTTCCGAATTTGAACCAAATATCCCACAAATTGCGGAATACATCTTGCAGAAAGTAATCTTCAAATATGCTCTAAATCTTATCATACAATAAATTCATGAACAATAGTCACTTTGACAAATTCGTGTAACTAAATTCGCCATGTTATATCATTTCAAGACTCGCTCGCGAGTCTTGGCGCGGGATTCAGGTCAGCTACGCTGATATATTTTTCACTTTACTTCTGCCGCAAAATCGGTGTTCTGCTCTATAAGAGCAGGAGCGTATCCGGGTAAGCGAATGTCTGCTTTACAAAACCGGATGCGCTCCGCAGTGTGCCTGAAAAAGAGAGGGATACCGAATGTATTCCGGAGTGTGCCTGAATCAGAACTCTGTTCCAGACACACTCTGTGACCGGGAAATCAGCCTTTAATACCGGAGGAAGCAATACCCTCCACATAATACTTCTGCATAAAGATGAACATGATGATCATCGGGATCGCAGAAACAACCAACGCCGCCATGATCGCGCTGTAGTGAACCGGCTGTGTGCCGAAGAAGGACTGTACGGCAAGCTGGATGGTACGCTTGTTTTCTCCTGTCATAACCAGGAACGGCCACATAAAGTCATTCCAGTGGGATACAAAATCAAGGATAAACACTGTC
>JAUNGB010000027.1:3665-53809 GCA_030524715.1 Eubacteriales bacterium
GAACGGCCACATAAAGTCATTCCAGTGGGATACAAAATCAAGGATAAACACTGTCGCATATACGGTTTTGGAAATCGGAACCACAATCTTAAAAAAGGTTCCCGCAGGGCTGCAGCCGTCGATAGCCGCAGCCTCGATCAGGTCGTCCGGAACGTCAGAGAAGAACTGACGGAACATATAAATAGAGAAGCATTTGGCAACAAACGGTACAACAAGGGCCGTCAGGGTATTTACCCATCCTAACTGTGACATTTCTATGTACAGAGGGAGCATGATCGCTTCCATAGGAAGTACCATCAGGGCAATTACAAGGTTCAGGATCGCGCCCTTTCCTTTGAATTCAAATTTTGCCAGAGCATAACCGCACATGGAGTTTACCAGAAGATCCAGCACCAGGATCAGTGCGATATATACGAGAGTATTTTTAAATACCTGCGGCATATTCAGCCTGGAAAAAACCTCCGCGTAATTATCCAGAGATGCCTGTACCGGCAGGAATGTGGTAATGGAATTCATATCGGCAAAAATCTTTGCTTCCGGCTTCAGGGAAGCGGAAATCATCCAGATCAGCGGTGACACGAAGATGATACCGATTACGATATTTCCAAAATAAAACATGAATTTTGAAAACTTTGCGGAGAATTTCATTGATTTTGTCATGATCGAACACTCCCTCCTTAATCTGTGGCAGCGGTAACTTTTTTCATTGCCATGGACATGCAGACTACGATAATAAAGAATACGGCTGCGATGGAGCAGGCATAACCGAAGTTACCCTTCTGGAAACCTTGTGTATAGATATAGTATACAAGTGTTTTTGTGGAGTTCTTAGGACCGCCCTGAGTCATAACATAAGGCTGCGTAAACAGCTTCATTGCCTGGATCATGGTGATCATGATAACGTATTTAATAGTGCCTTTCAAACCGGGCAGGGTAATATAAAGGAACTGTTTGAATTTGGTTGCGCCGTCTACGGATGCAGCCTCATACTGGTCGCGGGGGATACCCTGCAGGCCGGCAAGGAAGATCATCATCTGATAGCCGGCTCCCTGCCATGCGGACATGAAGATAATGGAGTTCATTGCGGTGTCCGCGTTTGTCAGGAAGTTGACAGGTTCCATTCCAAGGGATACAAGAATGGAGTTGATAAGGCCTGTATTCGGGTTTGCATTGTAAAGAACAGACCACAAAACAGAGATAACTACCATGGAAGTAAGCTGCGGGCTGAAATACATGGTACGGAAAACCGCTACTCCGCGGAATTTCTTGGAAACAAGCAAAGCAAGCGCAAGGGCAAGGGCACACTGGCACGGAACAACGATCACGGTGAAATATACGGTGTTCTTTAATGCCTGCCAAAAGTTTTTGTCCGAAAAGAGCTTAGTGTAATTGTCAAGACCAATAAAGGTGATATCATTCGGTCTCATGATCTGATATTTGAAACCTGAATAATAAACTGTATAAATCATGGGTACCACCAGGAAGGCGATCAGAAGGATCACGCCGGGCGCTACAAATGCGTAAGCGGTCATTCGTTCATTGCGTTTTCGGCCGGTGAGGTTTGATGTTTTTGCCATAATTTATTCTCCTTTCCCGTAAAAGAAGCATTTGATTGCTTTTTTGGATAAAAAATGCCCGCACCGCAAAGCGATGCGGACATTTTGTTTACTGATTATTCTGCATAATATGTTTCATAGTCTTCTGTAAAGGTCTCTGCTACAGTGTCAAGCTCGGACTGGATATAATCTGCGTCAACTTCGCCGTTGGAGGCTGCGTCAGAGAAGATATTAGTCATTGCTTCTGCATAAGCGGAAGAGAATACAGCGTAGGAAGGTGTTCTTGGACGCGGTACTGCGTTGCCCTGAAGCTGTTCTACAAAGAGAGCGCGGGGACCGTCTGCGTAATCAGCCATAAATTCTGTCTCATATGCGGAAGTACGGGTAGCAGGTTTTGCGATAGCGGCAGCGTAGCTTGCAACGTTATCTGTGTTCATCAGCCACTGAAGGAATTCGCCTGCTGCTTCTACGTTCTCGCAGTCCTTGCTGACTGCTGCGGACCAGTCGCCGCACGGGGAAACTGCTGTTTTGGTGTCGTCGTTAACCGGATAGTAGGTTACGCCCCAGTCAAAGTCAGCGTTTGCTTCCAGAGTTGCCACATCCCAGGATCCGCCCAGCATGGTAGCGCAGGCACCGTTCAAAAATTCGTCGGTGATGGGGTCAACGTTTGCATATCCGTTTGCGATAAGCTCAGCAAGATAAGTGGTTGTGGTAACTGCTTCTTCGCTGTTTACATAGCCTTCTGCTTCAACACCGTCTTCGCTGATATAATCTTTGCCGGCGGAGATATACATTGGTTCAAGTGCATATGGAAGACCTTCGCCGTGGTCCATGATCACATGAGTTCCCACATAGCTGTCTGTGGTACATTTCTCCGCGATTTCAGCAAGCTCGGACCAGGTGATCGGGTTGTCGATGGTGCGGGAATCCAGATCAGCCACATCCACGCCGCATTCGGTAAGGTAATCTTTGTTGTAGTACAGAGCAACGGAGGATTCTGTAGCGGAGATAGCATACAATTCACCGTCGTATGTACACTGAGCGACAGTAGAACCAACGAAATCGGAAAGGTCGTCTTCCGGGAAATATTCGGAAATCGGAACAGTGATTCCGTTTGCTGCGTAGTAGGAAACCTGCGGTCCGTCTACATAGAAGATGTCCGGAAGGTCGTTGGAGGTTACTGCGGTAGCGATCTTGTTGTCGTAAGCATAGGAATCGGAGCGGTCGATGGCTTCGCGGCTTACCTGGATTTCAGGATGAGCTTCGTTCCATTCGGCGATTTTTTCTACCCACCACTCTTCAATGTTCTGGGTATCTGTGGGGCTCCAGATGGTCAGGTTGGTAACGTCCTCGCTGTCTGCCCATACGGTTGACAGGCCTGCTGTTGTGGAGAGGGCGAGGGTTAATGCCATGGCGAAACTGATACTTTTTTTCATTTTCTTTTCCTCCTGTTGGATATTGGATTTTGTGTATTTCCTGATACGAAAGGAAATACCGGTATCTGTGAAACCCGTTCCACATTGGGGATTTTTTATTCCACAGATGTTGTATCTGTGGAAGTCTGGTGATGTGGAACCCGTTTCATATTGTGCCTTTATATTAATCTTAATAATCGGATTTGTCAATATATTTTTAGCAAAAAAATCGGGAAATTCAAAATTATGTGCAATATACATGAAAATGAGGTGCAGAAATTATGCATATTTAACATAAAATGGGGTACAGGAGAAAGAGTGGGTTGGCAAAAGTGCTTTTGAAAGAGAACGCCGCCAAGAATATCTGACTTCCTTCGTGGCGGCATTTTTTCTCTGACAAGAAATAGCGTATCAGACGGCGGACTCGTCGGCAGGCATTCTGACATGGATCCCGTTGACCTCTACATTATCCTCCATGGGGATTACGAGGCATTTGCGTCCGTCGATGATTTTGGTTTTCACCAGATCGGCCCGTTCCGGATTGACATGTATCACAACATCCGGGGTTTTGATCTCAAAACGCCGGGTATTGGTGATATTGGACGCCACCAGAGAGGATTTTTCGCCTCCGGCAGTTACTTCGTATTGTTCATCAAAGCTTTCCAGCTTTTCATCCTCTACGCCGCATTCTTCAAACAGGCGTTTCACCTCGGATTTTGTCAGAACTACGGGATCCGGGGAATCCTTCTGAGAATCCACCCATTCGTTAAGCTTTCCATGGATATTCATAACAGTATCATAGGCACAGTCGTCCCCCAGCGTCTCTTCTACAAGAGCATTGAAGGAGTCGCGCTGTCCTCCGGCAGAAAGGGGAGTATTACAGCCAAACAGCTCATCCACAAAGGTGCTGCGGAGTTCTTCTGCATTTTTGGTATAATAGAGAACCCCGTGGATGTCTGTGCTTCTGTCGTTGAATACCGGGAACAGGAAACCCAGATCCGGCATTTCCACGATCCAGTCACGGATACGGTCCTCAATATTGTTGGTTTCCGCATTGTAGCAAAGGCCTGCTTTGGAAAGCTTTACCGGACAGATGCTGCAGAGAATGTGTTCATAGATTTCGTCGGAAGCATCGAACATTTCCTGTCCGTCCGTGGATTTGCCCGGGATGTCGTAGACTGCATGGATCAAAATGATATAATAATTCTCTCCGTAGTCATAGTTTTCAATAATTTTATCGTAAAAGCTTTCGACCAGTTCATTATCCTGGAGCTTGCTGCTGCGCAGCCGGAGCAGAAATTCCTGTGTGCCGCCTTCTTTTTCCTGATCAAGGGGAAATTCCATGTTGATCAGGTTCTTGCCAATGGTACCGGAAAGAGTCTTGCGGAAAATATCAAAATATTTAAACATTTCTTCTTCCGGCAGGGAGAGAAAGGCTTCCTTCAATTCTGTTTTTTTGTTCTTTTCCCCGTCCACATAGCAGCCGCAGATGCGGGTGATGGCACAGTTATTAGGGGTAAATTGCTTTTTGATCTCAGAGATTTCTTTTTTGTTCATAATTAAAATCCTTTCGTATGTTGCTTTGTATGTAAGAACATCCAATCGCACAGTTGGAATACTTTGTCCGGAATCAGAGTTTCAGGACTCGCTTGCGAGTCTTGGTGCGGGATTCGGATCAGCTACGCTGATATAATTGGAACGCAGGCAGTTTTTATTATAGCTTAGATTTAAGGATCGGGCAAGTCTGACAAGGGCGGCAGCCAGAATGTAAATTGACATATAAATGTCAAAGCAACTAACATTTGTTGTATTTACTTTGTCATTCAATCTGTGATTTATAAGATGTTTTATGTTATAATTTATTAGAAGTATCTGGTGGAGAACACAGAAGATTGGATGGTGAAGGAATGAAAAAAGTACATTTATCCTTGTATCATAAATTTACATTGCTCCTGATATTCGCAGGATTGATTCCAATGGGAATCATATGCTCGATTATGTTAAATAAGATGCTGGCAGAATACCGTTCCTCCGTAATAGACAACTATACACAGGCTGTCGCCTATATGAATATGAGCGTCAGCGATACTCTGAAAAATTATGATGAAATTACCAAGATGCTTTATTACTACTATACGGAAGCAGATCGCCAGACCGTTCTGTCATATGGAAATTATGATAATATCCGCCAGATTTTGAGTTGGGAGGACTCAAAACGGGATGAGGCTATGGAGCGTTTCATGAATACTATTCAGAGTGTGGACGGAAGTATTACAGCCGTTCACTTTATCGCACAGGAAGAAGGCCAGAAGGATAAGCAGAGCTTCCATACCAGTACGGCAGGCAGTTTCTTAGAGGATGAGGATTTGTTTGAGCGTGTTATGGGATATGAGACAATGAGCAGAACGACGAGAAACGCCATGGTTATTCCTGTACATAAGAATTCTTACTATCGGGGTGAGGATCGTCAGGTATTTACAATAGCGCGTAATTATTATAATCTTGTGAAGCTTCGGCCGGATAATGTGTACGACTATATCGGAACACTCTTTATTGATGTTGATGCGAACTGTTTAGAGAGTATTTATAAGCAGATAGATGCTATTGGGAAAAATGATTTTTATATCGTGGATTCTCAGGACAAGTGTCTGTTCACCGAAGAGTCAGGGGAGTTAGATGAATATATAGAAGTAGAATCCGGGTTCAATGAATATGGGTACAAGGTGAAGCTTAAGGTGGGGTATGACCAGATTTTTTCCCGTATAAAAGATTTGCAGCATATTATGTATTTGATCCTGATTTTTAGCTTTCTGGTGTTGGCATGGGGAGCTGTATTTTTCACCAGACGTCTGACGGAGCCGATTCATAATATGATGGATAAGATGGCTCAGATTGAGACGGGAAACTTTCAGGTCAGCCTTCCTGTCAGGACGAACGATGAGATTGGTATCCTGTCAAAGCGATTTAACCAGATGTCTCAGGAATTGAACAGATATATCAGTCAGGTCTATGTGGCCCAGCTAAAACAGGCAGAGGCAGAAATGACGACCTTAAAGTCCCAGATTTATCCTCATTTTTTGTATAATACTCTGGAGGTAATCCGTATGACTGCCGTGGAGCAGCATGACTTGAAAGTGTCCGAGATGATTGAGGCGCTTTCAATCCAGATGCATTATATTATAGGAACGGTGCAGGATATGGTTCCTCTTGGAAAAGAAATAGAAATTGTGGAGAAATATGTCTATCTTTTAAATTGTCGGATTGAGGAAGGACTGACCCTTCATTCAGCAGTGAAGCCCTATGATTCTGTTATGGTACCAAAACTGATCTTACAGCCAATTGTGGAAAATGCATATGTTCACGGAATTAAGCCTCTGGGTTCGGATGGAGACATCCGTATTGAAGCCGAAGAGACGGATAACTGTTTTATCATAACAGTCATGGATAACGGAGTTGGAATGAATGAAGAGGAAATTGAGAAACTGCAGCATATTCTGGCGGGAAATGAAATAGGAATCAGGAATGAACATAACTGGCAGAGTGTGGGGCTAAAAAATATTCATGATAGGATTCGCCATCTCTACGGGGAGGGATATGGGCTTCAGATCAGCAGTACGGTTATGCTGGGGACGATTGTCAGTATCGTTTTGCCACTTTCGGAAAAAAGGAGAGAGTTGAAAGATGATCAAGATGGTAATAGCAGATGATGAGAATGTCATCATCCGGGGCATTCAAAAGTTGATTGACTGGGAAAAGTATGGGATTGTAATTGTTGGCAGCTACAAGGATGGCAGGGCGGCTCTTGACGGCATCATCAAGGAAGAGGCGCAGATTGCGCTCCTGGATATTAATATGCCTAAGATGAATGGGGTAGAGATTCTGAAAGAACTGTCGAAGTTAGGGATACAGACAAAGGTTGTATTCATCAGTGGGTTTCAGGAGTTTGAGTATGCCAGATCAGCATTAACTTATGGTGCAAAGGGATATATCTTAAAGCCGATTGTACGTAAAGAACTGCTGGACAATATTCAGCTATGTATAGAAGATATTCATAGGAATCAGGAAAAAAGAGAGCCGGAAACAGCCGTAGTTTCGGAGAAAAAGTTAAAGTTATTGGCGGATCCTGAGGAAACGGTCTATGTACCTGCTTTGCTCTATATTGTTTTCCGGGGCGGCTCTAAACAGGAACGGAAACTGATTCATTTCTCCGTAACCAGTTTCCTGGATAAAAGGTTAGAAAAGGATGATAAGGGGATTTATTTCGAGAAGGACGAACATCAGATTCTGGTGTTTAAAGGAATGGCGAGGGAAGAGTTAGATGATTATATTTTAAGACTGATCCAGGAAGTACAGGAGAAAACCAGGCAACGCATTGGATTGATTGTGGGCCGGGAAATAGATTCTATGGGGGAAATTCCGCAGGTTTATCAGGAGTGCAAGGAAAGATATGGATGCTTCTTTTTCTTTAGCGAGTGGAAAAAGCCGATTCTATATCAGGATCAGGAGCTTTTCTACCGGAAAGTTACGGCAGAGGAGCTGGAAGAAGGACAAAGGAAGCTGATTGAATTGGTTATAAGCCAGAATGAAGAAGGATGGAGGAAACAGTACGACTGGTTTACACATTGCATTGCCGTGATTGCGAAAGGAAAACGGGATGACGCAGCGTTTCGCTTTTGCGCAGCAATCCGGGACGCTCAGGCAAAATTGCGGGAGATGGGAATTGAGATAGCCCCTGATATGAAAGACCTGCTGGAGGCAGGAAGAAATACAGAAGATTTTGCGGAGATGGCATCCGTTTATAAAAAATACTTCTACGATTTCTATCATTTGGTATCAGAGTCGGTGGAGAAAAATGACAGTAAATCTATTACAGAGGTAAAGCGATATATTGAGGAGCATTATGCGGAGAATCTGACGCTGAAGGTTATGGCGGATTATTTTCATATGAATACATATTATTTCTCCAGTTTTTTTAAGAAGAATACGGGCATAAATTTCAAAGAATATCTAAATGAGATTCGTTTAAAACATACGGTATCTCTGATGGTAACTACGGATAAAAATATAGGGGAAATCATGAATGAGGTAGGTTTTGCGGATATGCGTTCGTTTACGAAAGTATTTCAGAAAAAGTATAATGAGACGCCGGGAAAATATAAGAAAAGGTTGTCTAAAGGCAGTAAGGATATTATTGTGTAATGGACAATGCAATTCTAAAAAAATGAAAATCAGAACTTAAAAAATGTATATTTTATAAAATAAGAAGGTGATAAACTGGCACCATAACAAAGAAACAATAAACAGTTAATAAAAGGAGGAAAAACAAGATGAAAAAAAGAATCGCGAGTTTATTGCTTGCTGCTGTTATGGTTGCAGGAACGGTTACCGGATACGGCGGGCAAAATGTAGAAGCTGCTGGAAAAGGAGACAGCGGCGAAAAAACTCAACTGACAATTATGTTTGCCGGAGGAGATCAGAGCTGGAAAAAAGCGGTCAATGATGTGGCGGACAAGTTCATGGAGGAGAATGATGACGTCGAATTGAAACTTGAACCATCAGGCTCCGGAGTATATGACGATTTCCTGAAAACCAAAGATGCGGTTGGGGAATTTGGAGATGTGGTAGAGTTAAAAAGTACAAAAACCTATGCGCGGTCGGGAAAAATTATCGAACTTCCAGAGAGTATCACATCTAAAATCGAGACACCTATCGTTGTAGATGATAAGATTTATGGTGTGCCTACGGCTGTTAATACGCAGGGAATTATCTATAATAAAAAGATTTTTGACGAACTTAATCTGGATGAACCGAAGGATTATGCGGAATTTTTGGATATTTGCCAGAAAATCAAGGATTCAGGTGTGGATCCACTGGTAGTAGGGGCGAGCGACCTGTGGCATATGGGATTCTGGGTAAACGGGTTTTTCAGAAATGATGTAGTCAGCAGCAATCCTGATTTCCTGAAGCAGAGGACTGAAGGAAAGACGTCATGGACGGATCCGGAGCCCACAAAACTTATGGAGGATATGAAGGAACTGTTTGACAAAGGATATGTTCAGGAAGGCTATATGAGCACTGCGGACAGCCAGACTGCTGCAATTCTGACATCCGGTATGGCGGCAATGCTGTTTTCCGGTCCATGGATGTTCTCACAGCTTGAAGAGGCGGACGCAGATTATGAGTACGGTTTCTTTTTCCTTCCGAATGATGCCGGAGAACTGAATGTATTCAGTGATAATGGTTCAGGATGGTCTGTTTCAGAAGAGTGTGCGGCTGATGAAGCAAAATACGATGCAGCTTTGAGATTCCTGGATTTCTTCTACTCCAAAGACGTATACACGGAAGTAGTGAAGGCAATGAATGCGATTCCGGCAACCAAAGAGGCAATCACCTATGAGGCATCCGAAGTACAGGAGAATTTAATTGCAAAATTCCAGGAAGAAAGCACTAAAAAGTGGACACATCAGATTGGTGATATAGATACACCGGATGGATTTAGGGATTTTATGTATAAGACTGTGCAAAATGTGATTTTGGGACAGACTTCTGTTGAAGAAGCGATGGAAGATCTGGACGCAGAATGGGATAAAGACGTAGCAGCCGAAGCACAGTAAACAGCAAAAAACCGGAGAATCCCAATGGTTATGCATGGGATTCTCTTTTTGTACTCTTTTTTAAGAAAGGGGATATGGAGATGTATATGGACAATCATCAGAAAAGAAAAAAATATGACTGGCAGACTGTACTTTTCATTTTACCGGCATTCTTATTATATGCAGGATTTGTCCTGTTCCCTGCAGTCAGCAGTATCTATTACAGTTTTACCTCCTGGAATGGCGTTGAGGAGAATATGAATTTTATAGGCATTTCCAATTATAAGGAACTGCTTAATCCGGATAATGTAAGGTTTTGGGGCGCGATCATGAGAACCTTTATCGTGGCGATTGTTGCTGCCATTGGAAACAATATCATTGCGTTGGCATTGGCTATATTGGTAGACAAGGTAAGAATATTAAAGGGATTCTTTAGAAGCGCTTTTTATATTCCGGTACTGATCAGTGGTATCGTTGCCGGGTTTATCTGGAAGATCATGTATAACAATAACTTTGGCGTATTTAACCGGGTACTCACTGTGCTGGGACTTGAGAACCTGACAAATGACTGGCTGGGAAATCCTGATACGGCGTTGATCTCTCTGATCATCACGATCCTATGGCAGGGCGCGGGCTATTATATGATTATTTATCTTGCAGGGCTGCAGTCTATTCCGGAAGAACTTACTGAGGCTGCCAGGATCGATGGAGCCAATAGCTGGCAGCAGTTTTGGAAGATAACATTTCCGCTGCTGGCGGGTTCGATTACGATTAACATGACGCTTGCATTGATCAATGGTATGAAGGTATTTGACCAGATTAATGTTATGACCAGCGGAGGTCCTGGATTTGCTACAGAAACTATGACTTATTATATATATAAAGTGGCATTTGCGGAAATGAGACAGGGGCTGGGTACGGCTGCAAGTATTATCTTGTTTGTAATGATTCTGGTCTTTAATCAGATACAGTCCAGAATATTGAGAAGCAGGGAGGTGGAGATGTAATGAAGAGAAAGATAAAGGCATCGTGGAAACCCGTAGATGTTTTGATACTGGTAATATTGATATTTCTTGCAATTATATTTTTATTCCCGACATTTTATGCATTTATGTCTGCATTAAAGACGAATGGTGAAATTCTCAAGGACTCTATGGCGCTTCCAAGCAGATTGAATTTTGATAATTTTATTTATTTGTTCCAGGAGACAGAGTTCCCAAGAGCATTGATGAACAGTACAATTCTGACTGTAGTGTCTATGATGCTTATTATTATCGTCGTACCGATGGCGGCTTATGGCATCGAGAGAAAGCAGTCTCGGGCAACAAAGGCGATTTATAGTATTTTCATTGCAGGAATGATGATTCCGTTTCAGGTATATATGGTTCCATTGTTCAAGCAGTTGAAAGTATTAGGGCTATACGGAACATTAATAGGCCCGATTGTTATATATGTGGCAGGGGCAGGCTGTTTCGGAACTCTTTTATATTGCAGTTTTATCCGCGGAGTACCGAAGGAATTGGAGGAAGCGGCAGCCATTGATGGCTGCGGAAGGTTCCGTATCTTCTGGCAGATCGTCTTTCCGCTCCTTAAGCCGTGTACATCAAGTTTGATCATTATCAACGGCCTCGGAATCTGGAATGATTATCTGATGCCAAGCCTTGTGTTAAATTCAGATACAGGAGCAACTATTAATGTGGAAATATTCTCTTTTGTAGATCAGTTTACCAGTCGTTGGGATGTTGTATTCGCGGGAACCGTATGCGGCATGCTTCCGATATTGGTTATCTTCCTTTGCCTGCAGAAATATTTTGTTAAAGGTGTTGCTGCAGGAGCCGTAAAAGGATGATATATGATGGCACGATAGAATTATTATCAATAGAGGCTGTCGGATCTTGAAGCATTTTTCTGACAGCCTTCATGAGGAGTATATATTATGATTAAGAATCCGATTTTAACAGGTTTTAACCCGGATCCATGTATTTGCAGAAAAGGTAATGATTATTATATAGCGGTCTCTTCCTTTGAGTGGCTGCCGGGGATCCCGATATATCATTCAAAGGATTTGAAAAATTGGGAATTACTGACACATATTATTACAGATGAAAACCAGGTAAATCTTAACGGGATTCCCTCCGGCCAGGGAATTTGGGCGCCCTGTATTACCTACTGTGAGGCTGAGGATTTATTTTATGTAGTATATGGAAGTGTTGTTCCCAATGGGATGAATATTGATAATTATCTGATTGCAGCAAAGGATATCATGGGACCATGGAGTGAGCCGGTATATTTACAGTCCTCTGGATTCGATGCTTCGCTCTTTCATGATGATGACGGGAGAAAATGGCTCGTATCCCTGGAGTGGGAAAGAAGGGACGGATATCAGAAACCGGGAGCAATTTGTATGGCGGAGTATTCTGTGAAGGATAAGCGGCTGATTGGCTTTCCAAAAAGAATCTGGTATGGCGGCACCACGAGAGGATGGATTGAAGGACCGCATCTTTATAAGCATGAGGGTAAATATTATCTTGTGTGCGCGGAAGGGGGAACCGGTTACCATCATTGTACATCTGTCGGCAGAGCGGATACGATATGGGGACCTTATGAATCAGATCCACAGAATCCGGTCATTACTTCTATCATAACAGACGGAAGCGAAGGACGGACAAAGGCGGCGGAGGATCATACTTTTTATAATCCTGATATTGTTATCCAGAAATCCGGCCATGCCAGTATTGTAGAAACACCGGATGGAAAATGCTATGCAGTGCATTTGTGCGCGCGTCCTTTCCTGCCGGAATTGCGCTGTACACTGGGAAGAGAAACTGCCATAGAAGCGATGATGTGGACATCAGACGGGTGGCTGAGAAAGAAGAATGGCTGCGCCCTTCCGGATGAGTTTTGTGAGGAAAGCGGCGCGGAGGAAGTTAAAATGCCGACGTTTTCGGAACATGATGATTTTGATGACAGTGAACTTGAGATTGGATATTATGCGCCCCGTTCCATGCCGGAGAGTTTTGCAGATGTAAAGTCAAGACCGGGATATGTGCGGCTCCGGGGACAGGAGGTACTGGATTCCTACGGCAGGGCCAGTGTTCTTGCAAGGAAGCTGACCTCCGTCCACAAGATGGTTACTGCAAAAATGGAATTTATCCCGGAGGTTCATCAGCACACTGCAGGGATTGTACTTTATTATGATAATCTGAACTATTTGTACCTGCGGAAGTATTACAGTGAGACACTGGGGGAGAGCGCCTTGTCCATTGTACACGCAGAAAAAGGAAAAGTGACAGAGCATGTGGAGACAAGGACGCCGGTAACAGATGTTCCGGTGAAACTCCGTATCTGCATTGATGGCCATAAGACACAATTTTTCTGGGCATACGAGGATCAGGAAGCGTATACTCCTATAGGAAAAATATTTGATACTTCCCGGTTTTCGGATGAGTATTGTGGTGAATTTACCGGAACAGTGGTGGGAATGGCGTGTACGGATGGGGTATATCGCAGAAAATACGCAGATTTTGACTATTTTGAAATAAAGGAAATAAAAAGAGTATGATAACAGACAAGAAAACAGGCGAACCTTATATCAATATCTGGTTCGGTAATTTTTACCGTCCGGCATATGATGACGAGAAATTTGTGAAAGAAAGTATTGCGCTTTTGAAGAAACTGGGATTCAACAGTGTTATGCTGGATACAAAGGCATGGGAAGATTTTAAAGAACGCTATGGGGGAAAGGAAGCAAGCCAGTATGTCGCCATGCATGAATATATGCAGCAGGAGCTGAAGAAAATGGACATGTCCCATGAATTCCTGGCTCTTTATCTAAACGGAGATAATCTTTATCCTAACATCCGGTTCAGCCCTCCGATCTACGGCGAATCTGTCATTGATAAAGACGGAAATGACGGGAAATGGTACCGTTACTGGTCTGATAAGGCGAAAGCTTCTATGGAGGAACATGTGGCGAGGATCATGGAATCCTATGGAGAGAATTATGTGACGGTGACGGTAAACGGAAGAGAGAGAAAACCAATCTGCAGCATGTGGGATCCGATCGTAGCCCCAAGCTTTGATGAAGAAGGAAGAAAGCGTTATCTTCATTGGCTTGAGAATGAGTATGAAGGGGATATCGGATTATTTAACCGGGCCTATGGTGTGGAAAAGACAGATTTCGGCACATTAGAGAAAGAAGATTATTGGTTCGGGTGCAGATATCCGGATTGTCTTACATTCTCAGAAGATGATGCAAGGAATCAGGCTCCGAAGGCAAGGATGCTGATGGATAACCGGAAGTGGCAGTGCGAAGAACTGTGTCTTTATTTTCAGGATATGAAGGAGCGGCTGCA
The DNA here is from genome assembly GCA_030524715.1 of Eubacteriales bacterium. GTDB lineage: Bacteria > Bacillota > Clostridia > Lachnospirales > Lachnospiraceae > Blautia_A. Next base: position 17,585 of record JAUNGB010000027.1, read on the forward strand.
TAAGATCGACGAGTCTCTTTATCTGTGCCCTGACATGGCGCAGTGGGGATATTTCCTGAATGTAGACGGAGCCATGCTGGCAGGCGTGGGATTTGCTGACCTTTGGGATACGGCGGCAAGAGGAATCGATATCTATCGTCTTGCGGAATATGTGGACTGCGCCCATTTTCTTTCAGTCCCGGTAACGCCTGCCGGAGATCCTGAAGCTTATGTGACTTCCTGTCATCACAGTATGATGCGCAGCATGAACAGGGGAAGAGAATTTATAGGCGGAATTTACTGGGGAAGGTTTCTGTATAATGATATTTATGCAGTGCTGACTCCTTGTGAGATTGTGGCGTCCATTGTGGCAAGCGGTGCGGCAGGATATACTTCTTACGGTATGTGCGGTTTGGATGACGGCGGCCTGCTTCATCGGATGGAAAAGCGCTTCAATGATTCTCTGGGGCGCGCGAATGAATGGGCAAAAGAAGTAATCCCGCAGCTTGGAGCAAAAAAGAAATCAGAGATTGCGATTTTGTTCCCTTCTGCAATGGCGGCCTATGAAACGATGTACACAGAGGGAAACAAGGAGAGAAGGCTGGATTTGTTAGGGTGGTACAAGGCGTGCCGCGATCTGGGACTGGAGGCGGATGTGACAGACAGCAAAAACTTGTGCAAAGAATATTTGCTTGACAGCTACCGGGTGCTGATCATTTCGGATGACGACTGTTATGAGATGAATCCGGATCAGGAGTTTGAAGAATCGCTTCAGGCATGGTGCGAACGCGGGGGCATTGTGCTCTACGGTCCCAATAGCGCACTTGCGAAGAATTGTTTTAATACCAGAGCGTGTGCACATCAGCCGGACGCCATATACTATCGGGAAGCAGGTATGGTAAGAAGCAGAGGATATTATACCTATACAGGCGGAGAATGCGTGGCGTCGTATTTGTCTGACGGAGCGCCATGTGTGACGAGATATCGAACCGGAAAGGGCTATCAGTATGCGTTTGGATTCAGTTATGGAGCTGCTTATGACACAAAATTTGTGCCGCATGTTCCTGTAGAGCAGAAAAACAATGAATTATATCCGTTAGAGATGATGAACGCAAATATTCTGGAGGACATTTTAAAAAGTACAGCGGGACTGGAGACAAACCTGCAGAAAAAGATAGAGAGAGCCTGGTTTGATAACGGGGAGATCATTATCAACCATACGTCTTATCCGTATGAAGTACGGCAAAGTGAAGAAAAAGTATATCAGTATCCGACAGATAACGGACTGTTGCTTCCGCACTCGGCAGTATTTATAAAACATGATTTTCCGGTGCGGAAATAATGTCTTAAAATGTCTTAAAAAAATGTATTTTTTTCTGGAAAAATTGTATTAAAAAATTTTTTCAATCTGCTATGATAATAAAGAAAAAGAAAGGGAATAAAAATGCAGGACAACATCAGAAAATATAGGATCGATACGGAGGAAAATAAAGAGTTTTTAAAGGAAATCCGTGAGAACCTTCTTGCTTTTGGCCACAGATTTCCATCGTCCCGGGGAAGCTCTTACTATCTGGGAGACGACGGAACCCCATGGAAGGATCGCAATAGAGAGACGTGGATTACCTGCCGTATGGCGCATGTGTACAGTATCGGCACATTTCTGGGACATGAGGGAAGTCAGGAACTGGTGGATGCTGCACTGAAAGGGCTGAAAGGCGAACTATATGACCAGACCAACGGCGGGTGGCGCCCGGGGGTTACAGCAGAGGGAGGGGTTCTTCCTGATAAGCAGTGCTATGGGCATGCGTTCGTAATTTTGGCAGCTTCTTCCGCTCTTCTGGCGGGAAGATCGGGAGCACAGGAGCTTCTGGAAAAGGCATTGGAACTCTTTGATCGTTACTTTTGGGATGAGAAGGAGGGACTTGCTGCAGATACATGGAATACGGATTTTTCAGTTTTGGATGACTACCGGGGACTGAATGCCAATATGCATACGGTGGAAGCATTTCTGGCGGTGGCAGATGCAGCGGGAAGAGAGATGTACCGGACCAGGGCAGGCCGTATCATTGACCATGTAATCGCCTGGGCGGCAGCGAATGAATGGCGTATTCCGGAGCATTTTACAAAAGAATGGAAAGCAGAACTTGAGTATAACAGGGAGCGCCCGGCAGATCCCTTCAAGCCTTACGGAGCTACACCAGGACATGGAATCGAGTGGGGACGACTGATCACCCAGTGGGCGCTGTCCGTATACAAGGAGGATGAACAGGCACGAAAACCTTATCTGGATGCGGCGGAGAAACTTTATCAGAGAGCTGTCGGTGATGCGTGGAAGGCAGACGGTGCGCCGGGGATCGTATATACAACAGACTGGAAAGGCAAACCGGTGATCCATGACCGGATGCACTGGACGCTTGCAGAAGCCATCAACACATCGGCAGTCTTGTACCGTACCACCGGAAAAGAGAGGTATGCGGCCGATTATGCACAGTTTATGGAATACCTGGATAATCAGGTCCTTGATCATGTGAACGGCTCCTGGTTCCACCAGATGAATGAGAAGGGAGAAGTAACCGGAAGCGTATGGCCGGGGAAATCGGATCTTTATCATGCATTCCAGTCCACCCTGATTCCTTACTGCAGGACGGACGTGTCAGTCGCTTCGGCAGTATACCGTAAGAGCCGCTGTTTGGAACAGGCGCAATAAAAGCAAAAACGGCAGGAAAGGAAATATCATGGAAGAAAGCAGATTAACAGGATATGAAGAATGGGCGGAGGGAATCGCTTCTAAAATCCGTGAAAAAATGGAATGGGTAAGTGAAAAGAATTGGGATAAGATTCCGTATACCACCAATGAAGCGGGAGATTATGACGACCGTTCCGATACAAACAAAAAATGGGCTTTGGATGATGGTCTTAACTGGTGGACAAACGGATTTTGGGGCGGTCTTATGTGGCTGCTCTATCAGGACACGAAGGATGGGCGATATGCAGAGATCGCAAGAATTTCTGAATACAGGATGGAGAAATGCTTTGACGATTTTTACGGGCTTCACCATGATGTGGGCTTTATGTTCCAGCTTTCCGCAGTCGCAGACTATCGCCTGACAAAGAATGAGCGATCCAAAAAGATCGGGCTGCATGCGGCAAATCTTCTTGCCGGAAGATTTAATCCGGCTGGAAATTTCATCCGTGCATGGAATGAAGTTTCCGATAATGATACTACAGGCTGGGCGATCATTGATTGTATGATGAATATTTCCCTGCTGTACTGGGCGTGGGAAGAGACAAAGGATCCGAGATTCCGCCATATTGCAATGGCCCATGCGGATACTGTGATGCAGCATTTTGTAAGGCCGGACGGTTCTGTGAACCACATTGTGGAGTTTAACCCGGAATCAGGAGAAGTGGTGCGAAGCCTTGGAGGCCAGGGATATGAAGAAGGTTCTTCATGGACAAGAGGCCAGGGCTGGGCAGTTTACGGGTTTATGATCAGCTATCGCCACACCGGAAAGCAGGAATATCTGGATACTGCAAAAAGAGCAGCCCATTATTGCATGGCCAATATTCCGGAAAATGGAATCATCCCGGTGGATTTCAGACAGCCAAAGGAACCGGCGTATGAGGATTCCTGCGGAGCCTGCGTCATTGCAGGCGGGCTTCTGGAGGTCGCAAAGTATGTGCCGGAACAGGAAAAAGAGATGTATGTGAGATCCGCGGTAAAAATCCTGAAGGCGATCGACGAAAAGCGTTCGGATTGGAGCAGAAGCTGTGACGCCATCGTACAGAATTGTACAGGGGCATATCACAGTCCGGAACATCACTTTACCATGACTTACGCGGATTATTTCTTTGCGGAAGCAATCTATAAACTGAAAGGAACCGGAATATTTCTCTGGTAAAAATAATTTAAGAAAAAACGAAATGGAGATGGAATTATGGAATTAAGAACAGCGGCGTCACCGAGAGATGTGAAACATTATACAACAGAAAGGCTCAGGGAGGAATTTTTGATCGCGCCTGTTTTTTGCAAAGACGAGATCAAACTGGTATACAGTCATATTGACCGCATTATTACAGGAAGCGCTATGCCTGTCAAAAAAAGCCTTGTGCTGACAGCGGGACAGGAACTCCGGGCTGAATATTTTCTTCAGAGAAGAGAACTTGGGGTAATCAACATTGGCGGTCCGGGACGGATCCTGATCGATGGAAAAACATGGAACGTAGGGAGCAGGGACGGAATGTACATCGGTCTGGGAGCGAAGGAGATTATCTTTGAAAGCGAAGACAGCGGGAAGCCTGCGAAATTTTATCTGAACAGCGCGCCTGCGCATATGGCCTATCCCACAAAGCTAATTAAGCCGGAGGGAGAACCGGGTGAAGGGGTCGTGATCGTTCATCCGGAAAATAAGGTGGAACTTGGAAGTCTGGAAAAGTCCAATCACAGAACCATCTGCAAATATATTCTTCCGGGACAAGTGGAAAGCTGCCAGCTTGAAATGGGCATGACACATCTTGAGCCGGGGAGTGTGTGGAATACTATGCCATGCCACACCCATGACCGGAGGATGGAGGTTTATCTGTATTTTGACATTCCGGAGGATGGATTTGTGATGCACTATATGGGAGAACCCACAGAAACCCGTCATATTATTGTACGGAACGAAGAAGCCGTCATTTCACCGAGCTGGTCCATCCATTCCGGCTGCGGATCTCAGGCATATACGTTTATCTGGGGAATGGTCGGGGAAAATCAGGATTTTGACGATATGGACAGCGTAGATAATAAAGATTTAAGGTAGGACAGCAGGAGGTTAAAATGGATATGAAGAATCTTTTTTCATTGGAAGGAAAAGTGGCTCTGGTAACAGGCGCGGCATATGGGATCGGCTTTGCGATCGCAGAAGCGCTTGCAGGAGCGGGCGCAAGGATTGCCTTTAACTGCAGGGGACAGGAGCATTTGAAAAAAGCTCTTGAGGCATACAAAGAAAAGGGAATTGACGCGAAAGGGTATATCTGTGATGTGACGGACGAGCAGCAGGTAGTACAAATGGTTGCGGATATTGAGAAGGAACTGGGAACCGTCGATATTCTGGTAAATAACGCGGGAATCATCAAGAGAATCCCCATGCATGAAATGAGTGCGGAAGAATTCCGGCAGGTTGTGGATATTGACCTGAATGCGCCGTTTATCGTTTCCAAGGCAGTAATTCCCGGGATGATCAAAAAAGGCCATGGAAAGATCATCAATATCTGTTCTATGATGAGTGAGCTTGGCCGTGAAACAGTATCTGCCTATGCAGCGGCAAAGGGCGGACTGAAAATGCTGACTAAAAATATTGCTTCCGAATATGGTGAGTATAATATCCAGTGCAATGGCATCGGCCCCGGATATATTGCCACACCACAGACAGCGCCTCTTCGCGAAGTTCAGGCGGATGGTTCCCGTCATCCCTTTGACCGTTTCATTATCGGAAAAACGCCTGCAGCACGCTGGGGAACTCCGGAGGATCTGATGGGACCGGCAGTATTTCTTGCCTCGGACGCTTCTGATTTTGTAAACGGACATATTTTGTATGTGGACGGCGGCATTCTGGCATACATTGGTAAACAGCCGTAACATGGAATGACTGGAATGAAATAGCTGATATGGAATGAATGGTATGAAATGACTAGTATGGAATAACTGGTATGAAATGAACGATAGGAAAATGGAGGAAAAAATGTTTTGTCTGAAAATTATTGATAAAAATCAGATTACCGTGGCAGTCAGCAGAGGCGAGCACGAGGCAAATCTGGCTGTGTCACGGGAATATGAGGAGGGTGACAGAATTTTTCTGGAAGTTTCTGAAAAGCCCTGTTATGTATGGCTTCAGATTGATGACGCACTGGGAAAATCTCTGGTGTATGTCAAGGAGGATATTCAGTATACAGTGCCTTTTGGGGAGCAGAGCATCAATCTGTCTCCCAAGGCTTTCTCCGGGAAACGGCATCTGGTCAGTGTCAGAAAAGCAAGAGATTTTGAGATCAATACCTATAGAAATCTGGCATTGAACGTGAATGACCAGCACGGAAATACCATGTTTTTTCCCCATGCTTCGGCAAATGTGGAAACAAGAGGGGAAGCGGTTTTTGCTGCAAAAAACGCCATAGACGGAGTTACAGCCAATCACTGCCACGGAGAATGGCCCTTTGAATCATGGGGCATTAACCGGAATCCGGATGCCAGAATGAAGATTGAATTTGGAAGAGAAGTGAAAGTGGACAGGCTTATAGTCTATTTGCGGGCGGATTTTCCTCATGATAACTGGTGGGAGAAAGCCACTGTAACTTTTTCAAACGGAGAAAACATGGAACTCACGTTCAGAAAGACAGATGAGGCGCAGGAATTTGTTTTTGACGCAAAGAGAATAAGCTGGCTGGAGCTGTCACATCTGATTGCTTCCGACGAACCCTCGCCGTTTCCGGCACTGACGCAGTTTGAAGTTTATGGAACAGAGATAACAGAGGCGGCAGATGAACGTGAGAATCAGGATTAGAGCGTGTTTGAAAATTGCGGGAATGAATTTTCAAACATACTCTAGTGATGCAGGCGCCGGGGAAAGGAAAACAAATGAAAATAGGACTGCTTCAGACCAAACAAAATGAACTCTATGATTTTACGCGGCCGGAAAAGATGCGGACTGAGGAAGAAATTCTGCAATATCAGAAAGAGATGACAGATAAAAACCTGCTGTTGGCAAGAAAAGCAGCAGGACAGGGAGCACAGGTTCTGGTAACGTCTGAGGTTGTGAACTTTGCGGGACGGCCGAAGCAGTATAACGGAAATTACAATAAGCTTATTAAAAAAACTCAAAGTAAGGTATTGGAGGCATTTTCACAGATTGCTGAGGAATTCAAGACGTATATTGTTTTAGGAATGTTCCTGGCTGATGAAGAGGATGAACTTTATAATTGCGCGGTTTTTCTGGATCCTCTTGGAAATGTGAAACAATGCTATAAGAAAACACATCTGGCAGGGGAAGAAAAAGAGTATTTGAAACCGGGAAATGATCTGCCTGTAGTGGAAACCGAATATGGAAATTTTGGATTTGCCGTCTGCTGGGATATGCAGTTTCCGGAAACGGCAAGGATACTGGCGCTTAAAGGAGCAGATATTATTTTCTGCCCCACATGGGGCTGGGAATGGATCTATGGACCTGCCAGGGCCTATGAAAATGGGATTTATGTTGCTGCCGCAATGGGCGTCCCCTATTGGATGGATATTGAAGGACTCCGCAGTCCCAGTCAGATTATAACTCCGGATGGCAGCATATTAGCATGTGGGAATACCTCTGGCGATGATGCTGTCGTTGGAGAGGCAGATATCAGAACAGCACAAGTATACCGAAAAGCACGGCTGGGAGACAGACGACAGGAATTATACAGAAAACTGTTGTAGAAACAGAAGAGTGAATGTTATTATCTTTCCCCCTTAATCTTTCGGGATTTACTCCCCCGCAGCGAAGCTGCGGGGAAATGAACCCTGAGAGATTAAAATAATTGTATATTATTTATGAGGACATTTAGGATAGGAAGTGGTATATTCTAAAACTCTGTTTTTTATATAGCTACATTTTGAACATATTTGAGCCTTGTATTTTTTTATAGAACAGCCGCCATTGTTTTTGACATTATGTTCGTATAAATATTTCGTTTGAAAAGAATGAATACAGGATACTTTTTTTATTGAGGAATCAACAATAGGCAATGCAATATAAGTATTGTCTCCCAGCTTTAAAACAATATTGGAAACCGAAAAATCGACATTTTCTTCTTCAACATAGTATTGAGAATCAGAAACGCATTTGGGAGAAAAAAACTCTATGGTTTCATTATCGCCCATATATTCTTCGGGATTCCAGTTGGTATTTTTTAAAGGGGCATATGCCCATGTAGTAAAAGCACTTATAAAAACTGTAATAACAGATAATAGTATAGATACGATCTTTTTAGGTGATGTTGATTTTTCCCTTTTCATAATATACATAATCCTCCGTTTCATATTAAATTTAGCTGCAGAAAAGCCGTTTCTCCATACTACAGGCAAAGGTGTATGATCTGAGGAAATTTCCACTAGGAGACGGGCATATTCTTTCCTTTTATTTATATCTAAATCTCCTATTGCATAAATGTCGCATAAATATTCGCATAATGTGTTATACATTAATAATAAAATATAGGAGAATGGATTATAAAAATGTAAACAAATAATTACGAGGCAAAATAGTTTCATCCAGGTATCATGATTTTTTATATGACAATATTCATGTTTGTATAAGACCTCTTTATAATCTGAATATAAAAGGGCTTTGGGCAGGACAATGTAAGTTTTGAAAAAACCTACAGAATAAGGGCTATGCAAATTATCCAGTACTACAATATGAATTTGGCTTTCTTTTGCTTTTAGTGTGGTGCAATGTGAAATAGTATTAATTAATTTCATATATGATCTTATTTGTATAGATGCAAAAATAATAACGCATAAAAACCATATAATTGCCACGGAAACAACCTTCCAGGAAAGCCATATGTATTGGTTCCTTATATCCAAAATTAAATATTCAGAAGGATATAGCCGTATGGTTTCGCTTAAAGGGGCTTTTTCTTCATACCAAAATTTAAAAAAATAGTAAACAGAATTTGGCAAAATATAATATAAAAGCTGTATAGGTATAAGGTAAAAAAATATACTGAATTTTAAAAGCCGCATTCCAAAGCGTATCAAAAAATTTTCCTTTTGCATCAACCATAAAAAAATGCAGAGAACTAAAGGAATCGTTCCAGCTATTGTCATAGTAAATGGTAATATCATAACTTATAATCTTTCAATAAACTCTAATAACTCATCTTTTTCTTTATCTGTAAGTTTGTGACATCCGGTAAAAGCATATATAAAATTTTTTATTGATCCGTGATAAGATTCATCAACAATTTTTTTTGCTTGTTGCTGATAATAATCTTCCTGAGATAGAGCAGGAAAATATTCTGCTCTGGAATGATTTTTATCAACGCAAATAAGTCCCTTCTTAGCAAGACGGGATAAAAAAGTATTAATAGTCTGTTTTTTCCAATTTTTTTTCTTTACATCATTACAGTAACTCATAATTTCTGAAAATCTGGCTGGAGTATCTCTTGACCACAGATATTCCAGAATAAGCATACATGCGTCACTAAGCTCATTAGGCATATAAATACCAGTCCCTTTCTTAATTTTTGTGATGGTACTTCATTTTGTAATACATTTGAATTATATAACATAAAAGTGAAATGGTCAATACATTTAAAGGTAAAAATTTCCTCATTCGATACACAATCCACGAGGGCGCAAAACTGACGTCCGACAGATGTCAGTTTTGCGCCGACAGGGGTGGAACGAAGAGTGTAGGATTCGGTTTGAAATTATGTCAGCGTAGCTGCTTCGAATTTCGCATTAAGACTCGCGGATGAGGATTGAATGTTTTGTAGATGCTCATCACTCTAAATTAATAGTAAAAGCCTTATCGACTGGAATCTCCTTTACTTCATCGTAAACGGCATCCTCAAAGATATCTCCATCTATTTCTTCTGTAGAAAGGATGGTTTTTCCTTCCGTTTTTTGCTCATATAACTGCAATTCCATAGAAGAAAAATCTGCTAATTGTTTATGAGAAGTGAAAAAAGCAAGATTTTTATCGGCATAAGATAAATGAAAATCTATTTCTTCTTTCTGATTTGTTGTGCCTTTTAAATAATAATCGCTATCCGTCTGCAAATTATTAACTTCTCCTATGATTATATAAGAATTATTTATTTTACATAAATAATCCAATTGCATTATTTCCTGTTCTTTTTCCTTAAGACTTATGTTAATGGGAATAAAACTTTCTTGATAGTCATTCTCATCAGCATATACAGAAATTCCAGCGAAAGCTTTCTGCATTACTTGTGTAAGAGGTAAAGAATAATAAAATACACCTAACCCAATCCCTATTATAATAACCAATATAATTTGACTTTTTTTACGATACATTTTACAGTAGCCCCCTTTTGATTAGGATTTTTTATTTCTCTGGGTGGTTTAACTCCCCACAGCTTTGCTGCGGGGAGTTTCATTTCATTTACATTTTCCTGCTATGTTTTATACATATTCCTTTTTTCTTTGACTTATTTTCTCTATAAAAATGCGAGAATTTACTATAGTTTTACAAGATTTGATATGCATTTATGAGTATGTTACATTTCCATTCTTATCAACAGTAATTTTAATTGTTTTATATGTTGACTTGCCTGTTTGATTGTTTATTGCTGTACAGTATAGTGTTGCTGTATCATCATACATACTTTTACTAGCTTTTCCTCTATATTTGTTAGAATATGGTATAATTTTTGAATATACGGTTTCACATTCGCTGTAAGAACCCGTATATTTAAAACGCCCCTCTAATTCAAATTTTATATGATATTTTTTATTTCCGTTACTTTGTATTGAATAAATAGTCCAAGAACGAGTTAACGTTTTTCGATGTGTGATCAAACCATTCGGTTCTACTTCTAAAACTATATAATCTTCAATTAATGCCTCATCGCCTCCCTCTAATTCTTCAATATGACTATTTAACAAAATTTTTTCTTCTATTACTTCATCATCATTATTAGCGGCGCTAACAGTAAGGATATTACTAAAAATTAAAATAAGCATAAGTACAATTATGAACGATTTATTTTTTTTCATATTTGTTCCCCTTTCTTTTGCTGTAATGGCTGTGGTTTTTTATGCGATATTTTTAATATGCCATTGGTATCACCTCCGATCCTATAAATACTACATTAAGTAGTACATATTTGTATATTACCATATCGTTCTCAAATTTGCAAATAAAAAGCGTTAAAAATATATATAAATATTCTGATAAAAATTTGTTTGTTTTTACATATTTTAAAATTGCCTCATATATTATATAATAAAAAGTTGTATTACGAAATATAGTACATATATTTGTGAGCAAATTGTTCTTGCTTGATGCAAGAAGGAATTAACAAAAGCCGATTAAGTTTTACATGGATTTAACGGATTTACGAAAGCAGATTTAATAGTGCGCTGATATAGTATGCTCGTCAACACGGAATTCCTGGACAAATTTTTTCTGGTTGTGCGGGTACAATTGCGGGTACAATCTGACCGCGCAGTCAGGAACTTTTAGAAAATAATAAAGGTAAAATGAAGGAGAATTTATAATGAAAGCAAAAAAAATCAGCGCATTGTTTTTGTCTGCGGCTATGATGGCTTCCCTTGCGGTTCCGCAGACAGCTATGGCGGCAGAGGAAGTATCCGCACCGAAATATATTTTTCTGTTTATCGGTGACGGAATGAGTTATCCCCAGATTCAGACCACTAATTATTTTAAGAGTGCGATGGAGGACGACGGGGATGAGATCCTTACAAGCCAGAATAACCTGAATATGATGAATTTCCCGGTAGCAGGCTCTGCACAGACCTACGACAGCACGTCCTTCTGCCCTGATTCCGCTTCTACCGCAACCTCTATTTCCACAGGACACAAGACCTACAGCGGAACCATTAACATGGATGAAAAAATGGAAACATCATATGAAACCATTGCTGAGAAGCTGAAAGCACAGTTGGGATACAAGATCGGTATTCTGTCTTCCGTAAACTTAAACCATGCAACGCCTGCAGCCTTTTATGCACATCAGGCATCCAGAAACAACTATTATGAAATCGGGGAAGAGATGATTGCCAGCGATTTTGATTATTTTGCCGGCGGCGGTCTGAAAAAAGCAACAGGCGCAGAGGGCGACCAGAAGGATTTGTATGAACTGGCAGAGGAAGCCGGATATAAGGTAATCAGGACACAGGCAGAAGCAGAAGCGCTTACCGGTGAGGATGGAAAGGCGATCGTGATCGATGAAACTCTTGCGGATGATGATGCAATGAGCTATGCCATGGATCTTGAGGAAGGTGAGTGGGGCCTTGCTGATTATGTAGAAAAAGGTATTGAGGTTCTTGACAATGATACCGGCTTCTTTATGATGGTAGAAGGCGGTAAGATCGACTGGGCATGTCATGCCAATGACGCAGGTGCCACCATCACGGATACGGTTGCTCTGGATGAGGCTGTGGGCAAAGCAGTGGAATTTTATAATGAGCATCCGGACGAGACATTGATTCTTGTAACAGGAGACCATGAGACAGGCGGTCTGACCATCGGTTTTGCCGGAACAGACTATGATACTTTTCTTACAAATCTCAGCAATCAGAAGATTTCTTACGCAAAGTTTGATTCTGATTATGTGACCGGATACAAAGAGAATAAGACGGACTTTGATACGGTAATGGCTGATGTAACAGAACTGTTCGGACTTCAGGCTCCTGAGGAAAACGCAGCGGAAGCCTCCAATCAGGCAGACAGCAAGGATGTACATCCGGAATCTGAAGAAACAGGGACTCTTGTAATGACAGACTATGAGTATAACAAATTAAAAGCAGCTTATGAGGAAACCATGTCACGTACAGGCGAGGAAGAGGAATTTGGTCAGGAAGAGTATCTTCTGTATGGAAGCTACGAACCGCTTACCGTAACCATTACCCATATTTTGAATAATAAATCCGGTATTAATTTTGCATCCTATGCACATACGGGACTCCCGGTAGAGGTATTTGCAATGGGCAGCGGCCAGGAGGATTTCGGCGGTTACTACGATAATACGGATATTTATAACAAGCTGGCTGCTCTTACAGGAGTGGAATAACTTATGATCGGCTGGCTGAAAAGAAACTCTGTTTCTGTACTGGCAATTCTGCTGATTCTCATCCTCATGGCCATCCCTACCGGCTATGAGGATGCAGCTATTTATAAGGGGACGGACAGAGTGAAGGCGAAAGTGCTTTCCACGGATGAAAGTACAGTAAAAAGCTCCGGGCTGATCCAGTCGGGAGAACAGTATTGTCAGTTGGAAATATTGGGCGGAAAATTTAAAGGACAGGAGGCTACCGGAGTAAATATGCTCAGCGGCTCTCTGGAATCGGATAAGATCTTTCAGGAGGGGGATGTGGCTCAGGTTGTCATCAGCTATAAGGATAATGAGATTCTTTCGGTGATGATGTCTGACCATTACAGAATTGATAAGGAACTGCTTCTGGCAGGAATGTTTGTGGTACTTTTAATATTATTTGCGGGAAGGACAGGACTTCGGGCGGTTTATTCCTTTGTGATCACGGTTCTGGCGATCTGGAAGATCATGGTTCCCGCTTACCTGCGAGGAGTGAATCCTATCTGGTGCGGAATTTTGATCACGGCTTTTCTGACCGTGCTGATCATCTTTCTGGTATATGGCTGGAGCCGTAAGACCATTGCCGCCAGCAGCGGCGCATTGCTGGGAGTGCTGGTAACCTGTATAATCGGCTGTATTTTTACGGATGCGTTTAAAATCCATGGCGCGGTTATGGCATATTCAGAGAGCCTTTTGTATGCGGGCTATCAGGATCTGGATCTGACCAGGATTTTTATGAGCGGTATTTTTATCGGGGCGTCCGGTGCGATGATGGATCTGTCGGTGGATATTACCTCCGCAGTAAATGAGGTCATAGAGAAAAAGCCGGAGATCGGCTGGAGGGAGGCGGCGCGTTCCGGAATGAATGTAGGCCGTGCAGCTATGGGAACAATGACCACCACGCTTCTGCTGGCTTATTCCGGCGGATATATTGCGCTTTTGATGACTTTTATGGCGCAGGGAACGCCATTGGACAATATCTTTAACTATAAATATGTTTCAGCGGAAATCCTGGATACGGTAGTGGGAAGCTTCGGTCTGGTAACGGTGGCGCCCTTTACGGCGCTGACAAGCGGGATTCTGCTGACAGGGCATAAGAAAAAGGTGAAGCAGGGGGAAACGGTATAAATGTTGCCCCCTGCTTCTGATATAAAAGGAAAGCGTGATAGCTGTATGTACAGTCATAGCAGCAATTTTGGCATAAAATGGCTGAAACTGTATTTGTGTATTTGGCTGAAGTTATATTTTAGAATATCCGAAGCCATTTACAATAGCGTCAAGCTTCTGCCTGTTTTTGCACAACGGGCATTCATGCGTCCGGTATGTACCGTAATTGGGAATATCCTTCTGCTGAAAGATCGAGTGCACCGGAAGCTGAGCCACGCTGCTGACCGCACTGAAAATTGCTGCGATACCGCGGATCTTGCCTTCGTAGTAAAGAATACTTTCTACCGCGCGTGAAAGGGTTTCTCCTGTTGTTACGGAACCGTTCAGGATTAAAATGTTTTTGCCTTTTATCATCATCTGGACATTATCCCGGAAGATCATCTGTCCGATATTGTTATATTCCGGTGAAGTAATATAAATGGTCTGATGCGCATTCATAGAAAGAACTCCTGCCTTGGTCAGTTCTTCCGCCAGGTATGCGCCGACGACCTCAAGTCCGTCCATGCAGACGATAGTGTCGATGGGAATTGTCGCCTCATAATTAGCAGAAAGCGTCTGCGCGATTCTTCTGGCCTCTGCACAACGGGACTTCATGGTAGTGATGTCCAGATAGTGTGTAATGTGGGACTGCGGTGTGGCAAAATGGCCGGGAAAAATTTTTAACTGAATACGGTCATCACTGCGCGCATAAATTTTGAACATTTTGGTTTCCATAAATCACCCTCCTTTGCGATAGTGTCTCGCTCTTTTTAAGTATGTACATTATAGCATTAAAGAGGGGGATTTTTCAATAAATTCTGTATATTTTGCCTAATAAAATATAGAAAAAATGTGTTGCCAGCCATAAGTCCGGGCGGCCAGTGCAGGATTTGGGTATGAACAATACCGAAAACATAAAAAATACCGGAGGCTCCGATTCAGGAGCCTTCGGTAGGAAATGAGGGAAAAGTAATAAGTGAGATGGTGCATCCCACAGATGGCAAAATGAAACCGTACAATTTGTACTTAAAATTATGGTTTAGCCTTCAATGGCAATGCATCCTTTATTTTCAACGGCTTTGGCATCCTTTTTTGGAATTGAGAGTTTCAGGATGCCGTCTTCGTATTTCGCATGGATTTCATCCTGTGTAATCTGGTCTCCAATGTAGAAGCTTCGGGTCATGCTGCCGGCAAAACGCTCGCGGCGGATGAAATTGCCTTTATCATCCTGTTTATCCTTGTCAAGCCCTTTGGCGGCGGAGATAGTAAGATAACCGTCCTTTAACTGTACATTGATCTGATCCTTTTTAAAGCCCGGCAGGTCAACGTCAAGCTCGTATGTGCCGTCAGTCTCGCGAACATCGGTTTTCATCATGTTCTGAGTATTTTTTCCGTATAAAGGATTTTTCCTGTTCCAAAAATCATTTTCAAATGGGAAATCCATCCAGTCGTCAAATAAGTTTTCTCCAAAAATACTAGGCATCATCATAAGTCATATCTCCTTTCAAGAGTATTGCGAATTTATATATAGTTTATATGTTTAACAATTTCCGGAACTCAGGAGGAATATTCATTTTTATTTCTCTTCCTTTGTTCTATGTGTAATATAACACTTATTGTTAGCAATGTCAATAGGTGAGTGCTAATAATTTTGTGAAAAAAGTGTGAAGTCCAGATTTTCCTTGGGGAGCGGACATTCGCATTCTGCTTTTTTACATGTTTATGAACACAGGTTGTTAGTGTAACGATGTACTAGCTTATCTGCGTTCAAAAAGGGGCTGCCGCTTTAACGAATGAAAATTCGTGCGACAGCCCCTTGTATTTATTTGGCTTGTGCCATTGATAATAGAGTATCTTGTAAAAGTTTAGAGAAATTAATATTGTTTTTTTCAGCAAAAGTATTCAGCCATGCAGGAATAGTGAGGTTTTTCCTTACGGCTTTTTCACCATATTTTTTTTCATAAGCATCAATGTCTAATAATAACATATTTAGCATACACCCGTTTTCAACAGTTATTTCTGAATAGTCGGAGGCATGTGGGATTTTTTCTCCATCTTCAAGCTCTCCTAATATCCAGCCACTGGCCGCATCAATTCCCATTTCAATAGCCTGCTCCAAGTTTTTTCCCTCTGTTACGCAACCGGGTAAGTCCGGAAACTCTACTACATATCCTCCGCTTTGATCTGTAAAAGGCTTAAATACAGCCGGATAAATTAATTTCAAATATATTCGCCTCCATTTATATAGATTGAGCAAATGGGGCTTAAAGCCCCGCCTGCTTCATAATTGATTTTACTGTATCAGGATTCAAATCCCCTCCATGTTCTGGGATTGTAACTTTTCCAGGCTTAGTCGGGTGTTTGTATTGGTGGTGTGAACCTTTTTGCTTTACTTGATACCATCCGTCTTCTAATATAATACTTTCAATTTCTCTAAATCTCATCCAATACCTCCCTATTCATTCATGGCATCTCTCCTTTCCGTTTATTTAATCATATTATAATGCGTATTATACGCACTGTCAATGATTTTATTCTTAAAAAATAAAAGGACGTTCAGCTAAATAGTATGTATCAGACAAACATTTCTACGTGTTCATCTGGCTATTGTACTGTTATAATAAATGTATCCCCTATCGGAACAGCTCCGTCTGTGGGCTGCTCATTTTCTTCATAAATACGTCCTTCGGCTTCAATATAGGTGTCCGGTTCGCCGCTGCTGCTATATTTTTGAGATGCAGGTGGTTTCGCATTCTCGGGCTTAAGGACATAGAGCCGCAGGCTGAGGTATTCTGCTTTGGGAGATATCCTACTATATAAGGAATCCATGGTATCCAGGCGAAAAGTAATTTCCGGATTTCCATAGCTTCCCATTGTATAACGTACCGGATTTCCCAGGTTGTCCTCTCCTATGAGGAAATATTCTTCATCATCCTTCAGGGAATCCAGACTGCCGTAAATGGCGCTGTCAAAAATATTGAGTCGGAATCCGGTTAATTTTAAACACCGTTCATCATCAATACGAATCTCTTCATTCAGAGGAATTTCAGTAGTATCTGCCTCAAGTTCTTTTGGTGAAGCTGTAAATGTAAAGGGATACTCATCCGTGATTTCCTCTGTATCCGGGTTCATCGTTTGAACCTTTATTTCTATATTGGCTAAGTCTGTTTTATCAATCGTTGTTTCAAGACAAAAACGGCTGACCATTTCATTTCGGAAGTTTGCGGCTGATGTTTGTTCTGCAGTGAAATTCCAGGTTCCATTAAGCTGGGTTTCTGTTTGGTTAACCCGGACTTCTGTCAATAAAACCGGCATTGTGGTTTCAGGCTTTTCTGCAGCACAGGAATATGCCAGCCACAATTCTTTTCCATCCATAGCTGCTTCTTCCAGAGTTATGGTTATGCCGTTTTTGGTGACGCTTTTTCCCACGATATCTGTATAAGACATTACATTATCATGTATTCCCAGTATCTTTCCGATCATAGTCGTAAAATGATTCCAGGCGGCCTGTACCTCTTTGTGATAGATTGCTGTCAAACTAAGCATCAAAACCAAAAACGTGCAGGCGGCAATGATCTTGAGCCTGTTTGTCCTAATTGTCTCAAATGTGGCATGCTGCTCTTCCCACGGACGAGAAGCATGATAGATATATTGGTCGTCAATTTCACTGAATAACTCCAAAAACTGAAATCCCTGATTCATGAAGCTCACTCCTTTACTCATCTAAAAGGGAAAATAATTTTTTTCTGCTGCGGAACAAAATGGATTTTATTTTGCTTTCGGAACATTCGTGTCTTTTAGCGATATCTCTGATATTATCCATATACCAGTAACGTCTTATGAAAATGTCCCTGTCTCTTGCTGACAGCATTGCCAGGAAGTCATTGAGTATCTGTATAATTTCTTTTTTCCTGATGTAATCATCCAAAGTGTAGCTTATGATATTGCCAAGTCCTTCCACCTCCTGGCATATATCAGCGATATGCGTATCCATACGCTTCCCCGCTCCCTTTTTGCGGAAACAGTCAATTGCCAGATTTCTTGTGATTCTTCCAAGAAATGCGGATAAAATATTCGGTTTTCTGGGCGGTATGGAATTCCAGGCCGCAAGCCATGTATCATTGAGACATTCTTCAGAATCTTCTTTGTTGAACAGAATATTCCATGCAATTCCGAAGCAGAACTTTGTATATTTTCTTTCTGTTTCCAAAATAGCCTGTTCTTTTCGATTCCAGTACATATCTATGATTTGATGATCGTCCATGTGTCGCCTCCTTTATCTTTGCTGCTTACATCTTCGATGCAAACAGCAATTTTTCCTTTACTATATAAGACGTAAATTCTTAAAAAGCGTTGCATTTTTTTGAAAAAAATTTGAACGCAGCCGCACAGCGGTCTGCGTTCATGGGTATGAGGTAAAGCAGTCAGCGTTATTCTGAATAGGTATTTCCGTATTCATCCGTCCAGGAGCCGTCGCCGTTATCCGTAAAGCCGGTGCCGTTATCGTCACGGTAGAAATAATCTCCGTTAGTAGTTCGGATGACCTCAGAGGTACTGCCGTCGCTGCCGGAAAGGATATGGGAGTCCAGTTCCATACCTTCATAATGATAGCGGTCATCCAGCGTTGCGTAAGATTCACCGTATTCGTCCGTCCAGGACGTCCCTCCATTATAGGTGAAATTAGTACCGTAATAATTAGAATAGGTTCCGTTACCATTGTCTTTTAAGGCAGTAATATTTCCGTTACTGTCAATGACAGTATTGATGTAGCCGGAGCCTCTATTATTAAATCCTCCGGTATAAGGAATCACGGATGGCGCAGGTTCCGGGGATTCCGTTTCAGTGGTATCCGGAACAGAAGCATCACCGGTCTGTGCGGAGCCGGAGGATATTCCGTTCCAGGAATCCTCATACTCTGATGAGGAAATATCGCTTATGTTTTCTGACAATGTGTTTTCTGACAATGTGCTTTCCGGTAATGTATTTTCCGGCAATGTGTTTCCCAACGGTGTGTTTTTCGGCTGTGCTTGCAGAGCATTATCCGCCGGAGAGGATTCCTGTGTGCTGTCATAGGAAACAGGTTTAAAGGAAGCGTCCGCCGGGGCCTGCATACGGGATGCGGCAGGAGAGGCATTTTTATCCGGTATATAATCTAAAGCTTTTGCGGAAGCCTTTGCAGTTTCAGCAGAAATGTCCGTAAGGACGTCCGGAGAATCTGTGACGGCTGAAAAAACAACAAAGGTATTTGCAGCGATTAATAAGGCCGTAAGTATAATTCCCGGAAGGCGGTTTCGTTTCAGATGCTTCAGGTTAAGCATGTAAAGGATTCTGTCCTTGAATACCATTGTGCTGTCATTGAGGCTTGCCGAAACATAGGGCACATGGTTTTCAATTGCCGCGGTTCTCAGAAGAAGCTTTCTGTACAGCCTGTGATCCTTTACTGTGCAGTGGCGGATGACATTTGTATCGCACAGGTTTTCAATGTCATTATCCGCTTCCTTCAGCATGATATGCAGAAACGGATTAAACCAGTAAACCGTGGAGCAGATCCGCAGGAGCATCTTATACCACAGATCTCTGCGGCGGTAGTGTGAAAGTTCATGGTGGAAAATCAGTTTCAGCTCTTCAGCAGTGTATCCGACTGCCGGAAGATACAGCTCTGTTTTCAGCAGGCCGGTAAGAAGCGGAGTGGAAATCCCGGCGTTCTGCAGCAGGTTCGGAGGATTCTGGATATCCTTCAGCCTGTATACGGAGGAATACACTCTTAATGTCACCGGATTATAGACCGGAAGGCTCATGCGCTTCAGATTTTTCATAGAAATATGGTAGGAAACCGTTTCCCAGATCAATTTTAATACGGCTATGGCAAGCCACAAAATCAGAAAAATACTGAAAATGGATACGGAATCTCCGACCTTATGTACATTCCCGGAAAAATCCGTGTTTTGCCTTTCTGATGTCAGTTCCGTTCCGGTGTCACGGACATCCGGGCCATTTTGCGGAAGGCTCTGCATAATTGGATTTTCCGAAAGCTTCTGGACTGTCTCGTTTACCGGTAAATGAAAAACGGACAGCCTGGCAGGCATCCGGACGGGAATGAGAAGACTCAGGGAAAGCATGAGCCAGACAAGATATTTCCACTGTGCAGTAAATTTACCCTTGAGAAAAACGGACATCAGCTTTACAAGCAGAATGATGACTGCGGCGATGATGTTCAGTTTCAGGATATGAAGCACAAATCCTTCCATGGGTTAATCCTCCTTATTTTCCAGTTCCTGCAGGAAATCACTGAGTTCCTGAATCTCATCGGAACTTATTTTACGTCCCTGATAGAGAGAAGTCACAAACTTTTTCAGGGAATTTCCATATAGTTTTTCTAATACGCTGTGACTTTCATGTGCCTGATATTCTTCCTGTGAAATCAGAGGGGTATAAAGGTTCATCTTTCCCTGTTTTTCCACGCGCACAAAATTTTTGGCCTCAAGACGGGTCAGCAGGGACAGGATCGTTGTGGGCGCCAACTGCTTTTTCAGATTGACGATTTTTTCGATTTCAGATCGGCTCATAGGGGGAGCGCCGTTCCATAATGCCAGCATAATATCAAGTTCTGATTCAGGAAGTCTCTGATATGATTTTTTCATATAACATTACCTCTGCTTTTTGCGTTGCCGGGCATTATTTTTAGCATGCCCGGAAAAAAATACAAGTTATCTGTTGGAAGATATGTTACTGTTCACACCAGCAGTGTAAACAATAACAAAATATTACTACGGGAGGATTACCATGGAAGGAAGCTCTCACTGTCCGTATCATAGTAATACCAACCGTTTCCTCTGCCGATAGGAGAGCCGTCGGTTTCTGCCTTCTGGAAAGGAATATAGGAATTTGTTCCCGGATCCCAGGAGTAGAGATCATACGGATCGTTTATATCCGATGTGCTGTCATTGTCCTCGTCCGTATGATCAGAGGACGCATCAGCCGCTTCCCGGGCAAAAGTACCGTTCCAATAATAAGCTTCACCGTTTTCATTATAAATAGGGGCTGTTTCATCTACATTATCCAAATCTCCATAGGAAACGCCGTTTTCATCATACCAGTTGCCTGTGCCGTCAGTTCCGCAGGTAACATGGACACTGTTCATGTTGATGTCATAGAGGATGATGGAATTAAAGCCCTGGGGAGGAATCTCCGTATCGGATGCGGAGGAATCGGTTTGGGTTCCAGATGAATTGCCGTCGCTGTCCGTCTGCGCAGAGCTGCCTGGATTGGAGGAAGCTGTCTCCGGATAGTCGATACTGTCGATAATTTCCTTTACTTCGGCAATATCCTCTGCCTTTGCTGCCAGACCGGCTACCGTATAGATACTGTCTCCGGCGCAGTAGATGGTCTGATAAACCGCCTTATATTCGTCACTGGTCTTTGACAGGGCGGGAAGATCATCATAGTCCTTATATTTCATAACAATAACCTTATCTGTGCCGTTTGTAAAGGTGTGAAAGGTATTTTTATCTGAAATTTCTTCCCAGTCTCTGTTAATGGCTTCCAGAGAAGTAGAAGGTTCATTGATGTTAATGGATGCGGCGTTTCCGGCAACGGGAAATGCGCAGATCAATGCTGCGGACAATGCAAATGCAGGTAAAATTCTTATTTTGGTATTCATGGAAAATTCTCCTTTCGACTATTGTAAATATTAATTACTTCTACTTTTGTAGTAGATGATTACATTCTACAACTGTAGAAGAGGATTGTCAATAGCTATTTACTACTTTTGTAGAAGATAAATGGATTTATGTTACTTTTATACCGTAGATGTGAACAATAATATGTAAACACGTAGTGAGCAGCAATACGATTTATGTTGCAGTTTTGCTGAAGAAACTATAAAATTAGAGATAACGGAACTGAACTTAGATAAGCACGCAGCAAAGCGGGATGCGAATGCCGACTTAAGGCATAAAGCAGGAGGTGGAATATTTTTTTTCCAATCAATATGCCAATGAGGAATACTTATTCAGAGATCTTTTTATCTGGAAAGAGGAAAAATACCGTAAGCTTCAGGGAAGCTACCCTGTGATTTTTGTGAGCTTTGCGGGTATTAAGGGAGATACCTATGAAACCGTAAGAGAGGGTATTATTCAGGTTATCATAGATTTATATGCAAAGTACAGTTTTTTGCTTGAGGGAGATTTCTTAAACAGGCAGGAAAAAGCGTACTTTGATTATATAAATGCCGGTATGTCAGATGCAGTAGCTTCCATGGCACTGCATCGGCTGGCGATGTGTCTGAAGCGCTATTATGACAAAAAAACAATTATATTGCTTGATGAGTATGATACGCCTTTGCAGGAAGCTTATCTATATGGATATTGGGATAAACTGGCGTCATTTATCAGAAGTATGTTCAATTTTACGTTTAAAACAAACCCTTATCTGGAGAGAGGGCTTATGACAGGGATTACCAGAGTAAGTAAAGAATCTTACAATCCGGGGCCTGATCGTTGATCTTGCGGATCAATACCGGATAACATCTAACAGGGAAAGCGGATTGGGGCGCTATGATGTAGTGATGGAGCATGTTTGAAAATTGCGGGAATGAATTTCCAAACACGCTCTAAGACTTGCAAGAGGGGCTTAAACAAAATCTTATATCAGGGAATCAGCAGGCCGTTTACCAGTATGAAATGTGCGGGGAGACGGTCTGCTTCCATCCATTCCAGATGAAGCCCCATAAGCTTTTCTATAGTCAGCCCCACGTTGCCCCCAAGGGATTCGATGGAATAGCGCATTTTGTCCGGGAAGCGGCAGGGCTTTCCAAGAGGCTTTGCGCAGCCGTTTTTGCATAAGGAGCAGCTTCCGGCAGACAGACTGATACTGCCTGGAAACTGTGCTTCCTGCCGGTACATTTCTTCGCTGAGGCGCTCTTTTTCAGGAGGGATGACCTTCTGGATAATGGCATTCTGTTCTTCAGGCGTATATGTCCGTTCTAAAAGCTCCGGTTTAAATATAATCTTTGTGGCTGTAAGCCGGAGCATGTTATATTTCTTCCAGTAGTCGGCTACATCAAAAGAATATGAGGGACAGGACCAGACCTGGTCATAGTTGGGACAGGCCTTGCATGCCTTAAGGAAAGTGGGGATATCAACATAGTTTTTGACATATTCGGAAACAGATATGGATGCTTCGTATTTTTCTGTTGTATACATTTTATACCTCCGTGTGATGAAAAAATCAATTATAATTGTGGAAAAGTTACCGGAATTCTCCGCCGTCTGTGGATAAGCGGCCAGGCGGAAGCTTTCTGTAATCTGATTATAAAGGATAAAAAAACGAATGGCAATATTTCCGCTTTTTTATCGTGGAATTTTCGGGAAAGCTGTAGTAGAATGGTGGATGTAAATGGAAAAAAATGTACCGGGAAATGCGGAGCATACTTTAAAAAGAGAGGGAGCTTGATAATGACAACAAAAAACAGCAATGATAGAAACACTAACAGTGCAGAAGATAATTATATCAAAGGGATGCTGCTGATCATGGTATCCGCTTTTTGCTTTGCGTGCATGAATGTGTGTGTGCGTCTGTCCGGGGATCTGCCGTCCGTGCAGAAAAGCTTTTTCAGAAATCTTGTGGCGGCGGTGTTTGCGGGAGCGATCATTTATAAGAACCATATCCGTCTGAATGTGGATAAAAAGCAGTGGGCGCCTCTGGCGGCAAGATGTATTTTTGGAACGATAGGGATACTTTGCAATTTTTACGCGGTGGATCATCTGCTTGTGGCGGACGCGTCTATTTTAAATAAATTATCCCCGTTTTTTGCGATTTTGTTTTCGTTTCTGCTTTTAAAAGAAAAAATCAAGCCTGTGCAGGCTGTCTGTGTCTGCCTTGCCTTTATTGGCTGCCTGTTTATTGTAAAGCCGGGTTTCCAGAATGCCGCGCTGGTTCCGGCGCTGATAGGAGTGTGCGGGGGACTGGGAGCCGGTATCGCCTATACGATGGTTCGTGTGCTTGGTACCCATGGAGTAAAAGGCCCTGTGATCGTCTTTTATTTTTCCATGTTTTCCTGCCTTGCCGTTACTCCATGGCTGATTCTGGATTATACGCCGATGACCGTAAGGCAGCTTGGAACGCTTCTGATGGCGGGACTTTTTGCAGCGGGCGGGCAGTTTACCATTACTGCAGCCTATACCTATGCTCCTGCCCGTAAAATATCGATTTTTGATTATTCGCAGATTATTTTTGCGACGGTTCTCGGCTTCCTTTTATTCGGGGAAATACCGGATGGGTACAGCTTTATAGGGTACGCGCTGATCATTCTGGCGTCATTTTTTATGTTTCTTTACAACCGGAAAGAGCAGGCATAAAGAGCGTCCCGGATATATACAATGGGATGGCATTGTATATCCGGCGGAGTTTATACAGGGAGGACAGTGCCTGTACATCCGTCGGATTTGCAAAAACAACGGGCATTCTTAAGGCGTTAATCGGCTTTAAGAATGCCCGTAATTTAATCTTCTTTTCTTTCTACCTTCAGAGGAGTAGCCTCTTCCGGTTGAAATACATAACCGCAGGAACAGGTCGTTTCCTCTGTAATCCTGCCTCTGTTGGTGAATACCTCGACTTCCTTTCCACATACGGGACAGGTTCTTTCCTCCGGTACAGGGGTTCTGTATTTGCTTTCACATCCGTCCATAACAGCCATAATCGTTACCTCCTATTTCTTTGATTTGATATTAATATTAATCATTTGGAGAGAAATTGTCAAGCTTTTGAATGTAGTACAAGGTCTTATTTACTCCTTTTTCGATAGAATCATACTATTCTGTTATACCACAAAACAGATATAGAAAATCAGCAAAAGTCAGTATTCTGCTATTCTGCAAGTGTGCTTACCGGTCTTTGTACTGTAATTCAAACCAATTAACAGCAATTTTCCTTCATAACCAAACTTCTTCATGATTTGCGGATACTGTTTATCCGTGATCTGCGTTATTGCTTGGTCAGCGCTTTTATTCCATTTCAATTCAACCAGCAAAGCCGGTTTCCTGGAGGTCGGTCTGGGCAGAAACAAGATATCGCAGTATTCTCTCCCGGATGCCAGCTCCTCAAATTTCAGATAGTGATCTATAGATGTAAGGTACGCCATAATGACCACATGCCGCAGCGCCTGTTCGTCATTATAATTCTGCGGCGCTGTCTCAGCAAAATGTGCCGCTTCTATCATTTTGGCAACAGCCATTTCATCTTTAGCCAGTGTAGCTTTTAACAGATCATCCGATATTTTTACTGCCTTTGCCAGCTCTGGTCTCCCGCCTTCTTTTACTGCACGGATAAACTCGCCTCTGACTTCTTCATTGGGAATAAATACTTCTTTTCTGTCAGAATCATATGCCAGATACCCCAGGTGTACTAACAAAGTGAAAATATCATCCCTGCTCCTTATGGATACCATATCATTCTGAAATGTCTCCGGATCAATCCGGCAGCGCTTTCCCCCAAGCATATTAACTAAAGCATTTTTTAACCCGTCATAATTGAAATCAATATATTCCCTAAGTGATTCATAAGTTTCTGTTTTTGTCCAGTAACTGCCGAATTTCCTTTTTGTCATAAGCTCCACAATAGAGTTCGGGCAGTAAACATGCTGAACGATATTGCCCTGTTTTATCTTTATACGTCCTGTCTTTGAATTACTTTGATTTTTCTCTGCCGCAGCAAACTGGCCAACTATGTCAAACTGATAACCATCATACCATTTTTGCGTTTCTGTAAAATCTAAATCGTATTCTTCACACAGAAGTTTTACCTCATCCTCTGTAAATCCGATAAACGGCGCCAATGGTCCTGGTTCAAGCATGGTAAACTCTCTGAAATCAGTCAGTGCGGACTGTGTGCCATACTTCTTAATCGGCAGGATACCGGTCATATATGCTCCCGCTATAATCTGCGAAGTTTCGGCAGTTTTAAATAAACTCCGCAAAAATTGAATGTACGACTCCTGTAACTCTTTCTCATTTTTGGCTTCTCGAAACAGAGCATCCCATTCATCAATAATAATCAAAAATTTATGTCCGGTTTCCTCCCTGACATCCATAAGCGCAGATGCCAGCTTCTTCGTATGATCGCTAATACATCCCGGATATTCCTTTTTTAGTTCTTTAATAACTGCGGCCTGTAAATCATATACCGTGTTCCGAATATCTTCTGCCCTTGAAATAAATGAAGTAACATCTACAAAAATCACGTCATGCTTATTAAGGTGCTCATCATATCTGCCCTCATCACCAATACTGGCAATCTTAAGCTTTTCAAAAAGTGACCTGGCGTCTGCTCCCTTTGAATAGTAAGCCGTTAGCATTTTGGCAGCAAAGGACTTACCAAAACGACGCGGACGAGTTGATATTATCAATTTTCTGGATGTACCAAGTACACCATTCGTATAAGCAATTAAGCCTGATTTATCCACATATTGCCCATCAGCCAGCACCTCTGCAAATCCATCTGCAGGCGGATTTACATAAAATCCCATTCTGCCCCACACCCCTTTCAGAAGTAATTCCTTTATCATCTGTATTATACAAAACAGCCCTGTGAAATTCAAGTATCATACTGCCAGCATCAAAAAAGCCAGTCTGATTTCCGTCGAATCAAAACAGGAGTAACCGTTTTGTGTATGAGTTTTCCCAATGGTTTCGGCTGAGAAATACAATCTTGTCATAACCGCCTTTCTTGAAGTATAATAGTGTTACTATTTATCCCCCCCGCGCTGACCGCAGGATTACGGGCATTAGATACCCCAAAACATTTCTATACTAAACAGGAGGACTCAAAATGCGGGTTGCAATTGTGGATGACCTTCCGGAGGATTCAGAAAAGCTGTTGGCAGATGTCTGGCGGTGGGCAGAGGAAACACAGACGCCTCTGGTTCCGCCGCCATCGCTTTTTGACAGCGGCGAGGCTCTGCTTGACAGCATGACGGAAGGCTCCTTTGACGTAATTTTTTTAGACATTTATATGAATGGAATGAATGGGATGGAAACAGCCAGGAAAATCCGGGAAACGGATCAGAGCTGTCGTCTCATTTTCACTACATTAACACCTGACTTTGCGGTAGAAAGCTATGATGTGGAATCTTCCTATTATCTCGTAAAGCCCTACAGCTACCAAAAACTTTCTCTCGCGCTGAACCGCTGCGGAATTTCTGCTCTTGAGCAGGAACAGTTTATTACAATTCCCGGCAGGTTAGGTGAAGAAAGGCTCTATCTTCATGATATCGTCTATACAGAATATATCAACAGACGCATAACTGTCCATATGAAAGACGGAACCTGCCGCTCTGTTGCCATGCGGCAGAGTGATTTTGCGGACGCACTGCTGGAATATCCATATTTTTGTGACTGTATTAAGGGCGTACTTGTCAATTTTGAAATGGTAAACCAGCTTCAAAAGGACCGTTTTCTCCTTAAAAACGGCCAATATATCCCTATCAGCCGCTTAAAATACCAAAGTGTCAGAGAACAATTTCTGGAATTTAGCTATGCCCAGACAAGAGGAATAAACTATGATAGAAACCATATGTAATCAACTGGCTGTTACCCTGCCAATTCATATTTTTTGCTATGCGCCTTTTCTCAACCATCTCCGTTGGGGGAAAAAAATAACAGTTGTGCTGGTCGCCGCAATAGAAGCAATTTATATCCTTCTGTTCGGCATTCTTCTCCATGACGGCATATCTGTTTCCCTGATACAGCTTATTGCCATACCGTTATTCGGAATCCCGTTTTTTATGGCTGTAGAAATGGAACCGGGAAAAATCATGTTTCTGTATGTTTTCAGCTTTTCCTACCTTTTGGCAGTGCGGGGAACCGCATCTTATCTGGAGATCATCCTTTCTAAGGATTCCGGATTTTCTGTTTATTCCTGGCAGGGAAGCATAATAAGCCTTATCCTGTATATCCTCACAATGCCTTTTATGCTGCGGTATTTCAGAAAAACTGCCCAAATGGTTATCGAAACGCATGCCCCGCATGTCTGGCAAAAGGCCTGGCTGCTTCCTTTGTTTAATACTGTGATCGTGCTGCTTTTTACATATTATCCCCAGTCGGCCTCCCAGATCAACGCCAGATTTATGCTGACCCGGATTCTCCTTATAATATGTATGTTCATTACCTATTATTTTGTTATCAACTCTATAAACCAGCTTCAGCAGCGCATTACCGCGGAGGAACATGCCCGTTATCTGAAACAGCTTACAGATCTTCAGGCGGCGCAGTACCACCTTCTGCAATCCCGTATAGAGGAAACACGGCAGGCGCGGCATGACCTGAGACAGCACCTGAGAGCAATACAGGGTTATATCGATAAGGGAAACCTGACGGCGCTTGCTTCCTATGTACAAGCCTACGGGGAAAGCATTCCCGGTGAAGCGCTCCATGAATATTGCAGAAACTATGCCGTAGACTCCGTCCTCAGCTTTTATGCGGAGAGAGCCTCCGCCGCGGGAATCCTGATGAAGATTTCCTTTTGCCCGCTTTCTGATACTATTATTCCGGAACCGGAATTTTGCGTACTTCTGGGAAATCTTCTGGAAAACGCAGTGGACGCCTGCTGCCGGCAGAACGGCAATGCCTAATCTGACCCGCCATCTGACCCGCCTGTTATAACCGTCCGCGCCAAAAGAATGGGAAGCCGTATGCTTGCTATCACGGTAGACAATACCTGTCCCCACCTCCCGATCCTTCAGGATGGACGTTTTCTCTCCAGCAAGCACAAAGGCTTCGGAAACGGAACGGAATCTGTCCGCAGTATAGCGGAGAAGTATGAGGGGGACGCACGTTTTGAATGGAAAGACGGAATCTTTTATGCGTCCGTTATGCTGAATCCCTGAGGATATGCCAGAGGTGCTTATGTCAGTGGGAGTTTAAAGCTCCCACTGATAAGCCGCATAGCAACTTGCGTTCATGATCATACAGCAAAGCGGAATGCAAATGTCCGTTTTATGCGGGGGAATACTCATCTGCGTTCAAAAAACCCCCGGAAATGTTATAGTAATAACCAGAAATTTTCTGTTTATCTCTGCTTTATGTTCTTCTTCAGGCTCTGCCTGATATTTTTCCGTAAGCTCTTCTTCATTGCAGTATTCCGCCCTGATCTCTCCATGCATATGCTCCACCAGATGCTTGCTTATGGTAAGGCCAAGCCCGGTTCCTCCCCGGCTTCTGGACTGTTCCTGCATATAAAAACGGTCAAATAAACGCGACGGTTCCTCTGCCTCTGTCTGCGGATCTATATCGTTCTTAAACGCGATAACCACGGATCTGTCCTCTTTATTCTGCTGCAGACAGACTTCCATTCTGCTCCTTGCATATCTTACGCTGTTCTGCAATAAATTCCCAAAAACACGCTCCAGGGACTCCCGGTCGCCCATCAGGAAAACTGGTGTCTCCGGCGCCTCCATCCGTACCTCCAGATGCGCTTTTTCAAAAGCTTCGTAATGCTCCAGGCAGGCCTCCCGGAGGATCCTGGCGCTGTCCACCGTTGTAAGCTTAAGCTTAAAGTCCTCAGAGGTCACCCTGGATAATTCATAAAACCGGGAAATCAGATTATTCAGGGTTTCCGACTTTCTCACTGCAACCTCCAGATATTCTCTGTCCTCCCGGGACAGACTATCTGCATCCAGCATTTTCAGATAGCCCAGAATTGCCGTCAAAGGAGTCCTCAGATCATGGCTGATATTTTCCACCTGTTCCTTTAACTGAAGCTCCTTTTGCCTGTACGTCTGACGCTCCGCGCGGATGTCTGCCAGATTCTGGTTCACAGCCTCTAACAGGCTTTCCAGTTCCCGGCAGGGAGCGGCAATCTTTACCACCCTGTTTTCCTCCAGATCAGAGGTGATTTCCTTCAATTCCTTCTCTGCCTTTCTCATTGATTTTCGCAATAAATAAAGGCGGCAGCCCAGATATAACGCAATAAGGACTGCCAATATCAACATCAGGTATACCATGTGCTGCCTCCTTCAGATTTTATATTCTATTACATTTTCACTTATTTTTCTTTATAATTTCTCTTTATAAATTTCCTTTATGCTTCCTTATATTTTCCCTTAATATTCCTGCCTGCCTGCTTTCCGGAGCCCAAAGGCAAGAACGACAAGGATCCACGCAATCCCGCCGAGAATACATCTTGTCAGTCCTTCCGCAGTATCCCACAGGCAATTATAATCACTGTAAGTTACAAGGTTCTTCATCTGCAGGAACACATAAGGCATCCACTCTGAAATCTTTTCTGCAAATTCTATCTTCAGTCCGACAAAAAAGCATACCGTAGGAATAATATAAAATACAACCGCCCACCATAAAACCGCGACAATATCCTTTGCACAAATGGTTTTCAGGACAATCATAAAAATCAGAGCGGCGGCGGCGCTTGGCAAAGCCGAAAGAATCGCTTTTACCATTTCCACCAAAGGCAGGATTTCCGGCTCCTTAAGCAGCAGATAGGCGCTGCCTACATAAACAACAAATATTGCGATCAACATCAACAGGGAAAAAATAAAGCTGATAATACACTTTCCAAGCAAAATCCGTACTCTTGGAATTCCATATGCAATCGCGTTTTTCATCACTCCGTTTTTAATGTCATCCGCATAAAGGTACGCTCCCACAAAGGCTGCGATCACAAGCATATAGTAGGATGCAGAAGTAAAAATATTCAACGAAAAACGGAAGGTTCCATAACGAAAATCGGGGATATATCTGTTTCCCAGAGCAAGCACAATATTCATGGCAAGCACCAGTCCCGACATAACCGCCGTCATAACATAGATTTCTTTTCCATGAGTCAGTCTGTACCATTCACTTTTCATATAATTCAGCATTATTTTTCACCTCCATCTGTAAAACGGCCATTCGGAATCTGCTCCGTCGCTTCTTTTCTGCCGCTTTTCGTTGTAATACAGCCATTCGCATTCTGCTTTACTGCATGCTCATCCGTGTTCAATTTCATATAATATTCTTCCAGTGTCTGCTGGCATTTGGAAAGCGCCATCACCTCAAGTCCAGCCTCTGCCGCCAGCCTGCTGTAAACCTCAATGGACTCTTTCGTATTATAAATATGGATTTTCTTATCCGGAAGAATCTTATAATCCGTATGCCCCATTTTCTGTTCCAGGGCCACAGTATAACGTTCCGCGTCTGAGACCAGAATTTCCACATAATCCGAACATTTTTTGCGGATCTGTTCCGCGGAAACCTGCTCTAAAAGCTGTCCCTTCCGCAGAAATCCATACATTGTCGCTATATGCTCCAGCTCGCTTAAAATATGGCTGGAAATCAAAATCGTAATATTTTTTTCCTGGTTCAGCCTGAGCAGAAGATTCCTCATTTCAATAATTCCGCTTGGATCAAGACCGTTGATCGGTTCATCCAAAAGCAACAGTTCCGGTACGCCCATCAGGGCGATCGCAAGCCCCAGTCGCTGCTTCATACCAAGGGAAAGATTTTTACATGCTTTTTTTCTCGCATCCTTAAGCCCTGTTATTTCCAGAGCCTCTTCCATAGAATTCCTGCCCGGAATTCCTTTCTGGATCCGGTAATATTCCAGATTTTTTTCAACGGAAAGCTGGGGATAAAACCCCGGGTTTTCTATGATCACGCCCATACGTGAACGCATAGCATCCAGTTCCTTCGGTTCGTGCTTTCCGAACAGCTTTATTTCACCGCCGCCGGGAAAAATCTGTCCTGCCAACAGCTTCAAAAACGTTGTTTTTCCTGCGCCGTTGTCTCCCACCAGGCCGTAAATTTCTCCGCGCTTTACGGATATGTCCACCTGATTTAAAGCACAGAAGTCCTGATAATATTTCGTAAGATTTTTGGATTCCACTACATATTCTGCCATAATTCCTTTCCTTTCTCTTGTAAGCGGCTTTGTTATGCAAAACGTTCAATCGCCTTCTCCCTGATTCATAAAAAAGCCAGCGCTTATTTCTAAAATAAGTATACCTTCCGGCTTCTAAATAAGTCCTCAAGAAATCTTAAAGAATTCATAAAGAAACGGCAGATTTTGTAAAGCGGACATTCGTATTCCGCTTTGCTTCATGCTCATGAACGCAAGCCGCTACACGGCTTGCGTTCAAATACATTTTAAGCCATTTTGAATCCGATTCCCCATACTGTTTTTATGTATTCTTCTTCCGGATCTGAGCAGGCAATTTTTTTCCTCAGATTGCTCACATGGACATTAACGGTATTGTCTTCCCCGTAATATCCGCCGCTCCATACGCGCTCATAAAGAGTTTCCCGGGAAAACACCTTTTCCGGCTCCTGCAAAAGAATATACAGAATTTCATATTCATGCCGGGTCAGAGAAATTTCCTTTTCCCTGACTATAACCTTACGGGCTTCCGGAAAAAGACTGAGATTTTTATAGGAAAGGAGCTCCGTCTCCTGCCTGGTTTCCGCACGCTTTCCGGATCTGCGCAGGCAGGCATAAACCCGCGCCAGAAGCTCCTCCGGTTCAAATGGCTTTGTCATATAATCATCCGCTCCCTCTGTGAGAAGCCGGACTTTGTCTGCCAGAGACGCCCTCGCTGAAAGAACAAGAACAGGAATTTCTGATTTCTTCTCATTTCTGAGCTTCTTCAGCAAAGCGCCGCCTTCCATGCCGGGCAGCATTAAATCTAAGATCAAAAGGTCAAACTTCTCCAGTTCCATTCTGAGATTTGCCTCCGTACCGGAGAAAGCCTGTATTACCATATAATTATTTTTTTCCAATACTCTGCAGATAAGCTGATTGATATCCGCATCATCCTCAACAACTAAAATTCTCGGTGTATTTTCCATCATGTAGTCCCTCCTGGAATTTTATTCAGCTTTATATTACCTTCTAGATAGAAAAAATACAACCATAATCTCATTATAAAGAATTATACAATAACAATAATCGGCATGATTCAAAAATAAGTTGCATTTACTTTGTCATTCAACCTTTCCCATTTCTCTTCCGTTTTTTCTATATTCAGTCGGCGTACAATGGTAAGTCCTGTAAAATAATTTAGAGTAGTAGCTGGAATGATTAAACCCGCAGGCCTGCGCTATTTGTATGATACTTAAATCTTTGCTGCCCAGCAGATTGCGGCTGACCTCCAATCTGTAGCGGTTCAGAAAATCAATAGGCGACTGGTGTATATATTTGCTGAAAATCTGACAGCATTTGTTTCGGCATACATTTCCGGCCCGTGAGATATCTGACAGACCGATTTTTTCAGGATAATGTTCGTAAATATAGAAGATCATATTCTGGCGTATTGCGATGTCCGGATGATCTTTCGGTGTTCCGGATTTCAGATTCTCCCAAAGCATTCTGTATAATTCCCCAAAGAGCAGACACATCACGCCTGCTATCTGCAGTTCATAAGCCGGAAGGCGCTCTTTTTTCAGAGACAAAATTCTGTCAAGGCAGTTTCGGATGCTTTCTGCAGTTTCGCATTCTGCACGGAAATGCAAATATTCAAGGGCAGAATTATTCAGCAGCGGATTTACAAATTCGGTGCGGATCATCTGGTTCATGGAAAGAAGAGTCGGATGAAGGATAATACAGGTGAAGTCGCAGTCCTTATCCTGCCAGGAATAACCGTAGTGCATCTGCCTTGTATTGACAAACAAACAGTCCCCTTCTTTTAAAAGAATTGTTTTTCCGTTGATCCAATAGCACATGCTTCCGTTGTGAATACGGATAAATTCTATATCCTCATGCCAGTGGCATAATGAACGCATATTAGTATACATAGAAAGCCAGCCGCTTCGTATGTAAATCGGAAAACCAGGCGTATCATAGGGGATGATCTCCGAGTTATCCTGCATAAGCCGGATGCTGATGGTGGCGTTATTTATATCTGTTTTCATATCAGTTTTGATGTCTGCTTTTATATTTGTTTTGGTGTCTGTTTTCATATCAGTTTTGATATTTGCTTTCATATTTGTTTTGGTGTCTGCCTTTAGATCTGTTTCCATGTCCGTTTTTATATTGTCCTTGTTATATGTGCAATTGTTATATGTTATGGCGATAATCGTGGTAGACTCGGCGCTTAATAATGATTATCATTATATCTGTAAATCTGGGAAATGGCAAGAAGGGAGGTGCGGTTTGAATGAAAAAACAAAATATAGGAGCAAAAATCGTCACTTTCGTTTTGCCTATAGCTGTACAGAATCTGTTGGCTTCGCTTGTAAGTGTTTCTGATACATTGATGCTTGGTATGGTCAGTCAGAATGTTTTATCGGCTGTCTCGCTGGCTACGCAGGTTACATTTGTTTTGAATCTGTTTTTCAGTGCATTGACTGTGGGCACAACGATATTGGCTGCTCAGTATTGGGGAAAATGCGATCTTGTGGCTGTAGAAAGAATATTGGGAATCGCAGTGCGGATATCCTGCCTGATATCCGCGGTCTTTTTCCTGGCTTCGCAGCTATGCCCGCAGTTTCTTATGGGTATTTTTACAGACGACGGAGAACTGATCAGGACAGGCGCCGGATATCTTAGGATCGCAGGTTTGTCTCATCTGCTTATGGCCGTCCCTCAAATATATCTGTGTATTATGAAAAACAGCGGGCGAATGTTAAAAAGCACAATATATGGTTTTGTGGCTGTGGCGGCCAATATTGTCCTGAATGGGATTTTTATTTTTGGATTATTTGGATTCCCTGAAATGGGTGCAGCCGGAGCGGCGGCGGCAACAGATCTTGCGATCGGAGCAGAACTGTGTCTGGTCCTGTATGAGAATATGACGACGGATACCGTCCGTATCAGGTGGAGATATTTACGTTCATTGGACATAGAGCTATTAAAGGACTTTTTTAAATATACGCTTCCTGTGCTTGCAGATCTTCTGGTATGGGGGCTTGGGTTTACGACGTTTTCAGTAATTCTGGGACATATGGGAAATGATGCTGTGGCGGCAAATTCTATAGCAAATACGGCGAAAAATATTATTTCGTGTTTTTGTCTGGGGCTTGGAAGCGGAACAGGTATCATTGTAGGAAATGAATTGGGACAAAATCATCTGGATACTGCCA
Source organism: Eubacteriales bacterium (assembly GCA_030524715.1). Lineage (GTDB taxonomy): Bacteria > Bacillota > Clostridia > Lachnospirales > Lachnospiraceae > Blautia_A. The sequence continues at coordinate 52,588 of JAUNGB010000027.1, forward strand.
GAGAATATGGGAATAAGCTGCTGCATATTTCTGTATGGCTTGGAATTGGTTCGGGGGCTGCTCTTGTCCTTATGACGCCGTTGTTCCTTGGGATCGTATCATCACTGAATGACTGTTCTTCACAATATCTGAAGTGGATGATGCTGATCTGCGGATTTTACATGGCAGGTAAATCTGTTAATGTTACGCTTATTGACGGCGTTTTTTGCGCAGGAGGAGATACAAGGTTTGGGCTGTGGTGCGATATTGTGATCCTGTGGCTGATTGTAATACCCCTTGGAGCACTCTCGGCATTTGTGTTTAAATGTCCGGCGCCGTTTGTGTATCTGATTTTGAGCCTGGATGAGCTTTTAAAGCTTCCGGCAGTTTATCTACATTATAAAAAATATAAATGGGTCAGGAATCTGACATGATAAGGAGGAAAAAAATATGACGCAAAAAGAAAGAAGAGACCACGAATTACCTTACAAAGCAGATGAGGCGGTTGTGGAGGAAATGAAAAGGGCGAGGAAGCTGCTTCGGGAATTTAATACGGCTGATCCGTGCGATTATGAGAGACAGGCGACTATTGCCGGAATGCTGATTCCTAATGCAAACGGCCCTGTTGGTTTAACCCAGCCGTTTTACTGCGATTATGGAACCCATATTTATATGGGCAAGAATTTTACCGCTAATTATAACTGTACTATTTTGGATGTGGGAAGAGTAGAAATAGGAGATAATGTCCTTTTTGCACCGAATGTATCTATCTATACAGCAGGACATCCGCTTCATTATGAAACACGGAATACCGGCTATGAATACGGAATACCTGTAAAAATCGGAAATAATGTATGGGTTGGGGGAAATACCGTGATCACGCCGGGAGTTACCATTGGAGATAATACTGTGATCGGCGCCGGAAGCGTTGTTACAAAGGATATTCCTGCCAACGTAGTGGCAGCAGGCAATCCCTGCCGGGTGATCAGAGAAATAACAGAAGAAGATAAAAAATATTATTATAAAAATCGGGAGTTTGATATTGAAGTTTTATAATCTACTTTTAAAATATATATATGGGGGAAGGTTTGTGCGGTTTATGTGGAAGAAGTGTATCGCTGCCGGGGAATTGCGGGAAAGATAAAAATAATTCTGAAAAAAGAAGCCATTCGAAATGAGTGGCTTCTTTTTTGTGGTGCGCCCGGCGGGCGCACGTTCTAAGGAGTGAAAGTCTCTGACCCGC